>NZ_JBIBWD010000008.1:0-465387 GCF_043080985.1 Streptomyces sp. NPDC014894 | reverse complement strand
AGCGGGAACGACAGCGCGCAGTACGCCGGACTCCCGGTCAGGCAGGGGGTGCACCGGCCGCACGACTGGTAGGACATGACCACCCGGTCGCCGGGCGCGACCGCGGTCACCGCGCTCCCGACGCGCTCCACGACTCCCGCGCCCTCATGCCCGAGGACCACGGGCAGCGGGGTGGGCAGATGCCGGTCCCGCACATGGAGATCGGTCTGGCAGACGCCTGTTGCCACCACGCCGACGAGCACCTCGTCGGGCCTCAGCACGGTGTCGAGGACGAGGTCCTCGAAGACGAACGGGCCGCCCTTCTCCCGCACCACCGCCGCGCGCACCGGCACGGTGGCGGGGCCGGGGCCGCCGGGGGCCCGCGGCGCGGTCGAGTCCTGTGCTACCGCCATGATCTTCTCTCCCGACCCGGACGCGTTCCCGGGCGGGGCCGAAACCCCGTGCCGGTCGTCCGACAGCGCAAGGTGATTGGTTCCGCAACGAAGCGTAGGCAGAGTTCCCGGCGTCGGCAAACGCTGCGTCCCGGCCCCCGGGCCGCGAAGCCGCCCGCGCGGGAATACCTGTTCGACGCGGGGCGCTGAGATTAATTGATTGATTGCTGAACAAACTGAATCGTCCGTCCGGCGGGGTGCCGGCGAAGACGACAGGACCCCGTCCCGGCGGCCACGCGCGACGAAAGGGCCCCGGGGCGGGGTCCGCCCCTCCACACCCCACCCCGCAGGAGACCGCCATGCCCGCCGCACCGACCCGGCCCGACCCCGCCGCACGTCCCCGGCCCGATCACGACCTCTCGCTCCGGCCCGACCAGGACGTATCGCCCCGGCCCGGTCCGACCGCGCCTTCGCCTCGGCCGGACCACGACGTATCGCCCCGTTCCGACCACGACGCACAGCAGACGATGCGCGCCTTCCTGACCGCCGCCCGGCTGCTCTCCGAACAGCTCGGACAGGGACTGCGCCGTGAGAGCGGCATGTCGCAGATCCACTACGAGGTGCTGGCCTGGCTCTCCGAGACCCCGGACCGGCCGCTGCGGATGACCGAACTCGCCCACCGCACGGGCGTCTCCACCAGCAGGCTCTCCCACCTCGTCGACCGGCTCGAACAGCGCCGCTGGGTCCGGCGGCTGAGCAGCGCCGACGACGGCCGGGTGCATCTCGCCCAGCTCACCGGCGCGGGCCGCCGCGCGCTGGAGGACGCCGCGCCCTGGCACGCGGAGTGCGCCCAGTCCCGGCTGCTGGACCATCTCACCGCCGAACAGCTGGCCCAGCTGCGGCAGATCAGCGAACTGCTCCGGGCGCGGCTGACCGGGACGGCCGCGCCTTCGCGCACGCCGGGCGGACTCCCCGCGTCCCGCGCCGACGAGGGCGCACCCCCGTCCCCGCCCTCGGTGTGACCGGCTCCGGGCACCTCATGCCTGGCCCCTGTCGGCGGGGCCTCGTAGGGTGACGGGCATGAAGCGCATGGGGGAGACGACCCGTACCTACACCGAGCCGCAGCCGGGCGTGCAGTGGTACTACGAGCAGTACGCGCAGGCGCTGGCGGACCGCTACGAGGCGCTCACGTTCGACGGGCTGTACGAGGAGATCCTGCCGCTGCTGCCCGCCCCTCCCGCCCGGGTGGCGGACATCGGGGCCGGTACGGGCCGGGACGCGGCGGCGCTGGCCCGGCTCGGTCACCGGGTGACCGCGGTCGAGCCGGTGCGGGAGATGCGCACCGTCGGGGCCCGGCTGCACCCGGAGCCCGTGGAGTGGGTGGCGGACGCCCTGCCCGAGCTGGGCCGGGTCGACGGCCCGTTCGAGCTGCTGCTGCTCTCCGCCGTGTGGATGCATCTGGACGAGGACGAGCGGCCGTTCGCCATGGAGCGGGTGAGCGCGCTGCTGACCGGGGGCGGCCGGCTGGTCGTGACCCTGCGGCACGGCGCGCCGCCGCGCGACCGGCGGATGTTCGACGTCTCCGCCGACGAGACCGTCGCGCTCGCCGCCCGTCACGGACTGCGGGAGGTCTACCGGGCGGGAGACGGCGCGGACCGGCTCGGCCGGAACGGGGTGCACTGGAGCCAACTGGTCTTCGAGAAGCCCGAGACCCCCGACGATCAGGAGAAGCCCGAGACTCCGGAAATGGGCGCGCCGGACGGCGATTGACCGGCGCCCGGCCCGGCGGGCTCCGCCCCGGCTGGGAACCGCCCCCGGCCGGAGACCGGCCCCGCCCCGGCCGGAGACCGCCCCGCCGCCGCTCCCAGGACGCGGTGAACTCCCGCCCGCTCCGGCGCTCGCGGCGCGGTGAACTCCGTAACGCGCTGGCGCTCGGCGCGGGCGAGCGGGAATGCTGGCCGGTATGACCGACGCGAGCGCCCAGGGCTTCCGTACGGACGACGAGGCGTCGGCCGACTGCGCGCGACTGCTCACCCCGCGGCTGTCGTTGCGCCGGCCCGTCCCCGCCGACGTCGACGCCGTCCTCGCGATCCACCGCGATCCCCGGACCTGTCTCCACAATCCCTCCGACGCCCTGACCCGCCGCGCGGAGGCCGAGGCGCTCTGCCGGAGCTGGCACGACCAGTGGGAACGCCATGGATACGGCTGCTGGGTGGTCCGCCGTCAGGAGGGGCCCGAGCGGATCGGCCTCTGCGGGATCACGACCACCCGGCTGAACGGAATCGGCGTCCTCAATCTCTTCTACCGCTTCGCCCCCGCCTTCTGGGGCCGGGGATTCGCGGCCGAGGCGGCGACCGCCGTCGTCGGCTGGGCGGCCCGCCGGGGCCCGGGGCTGCCGCTGGTCGCACGGATCCGGCCGGAGAACACGGCCTCCCGGCGGGTCGCCGTACGCGCCGGACTGACCAGGGCGCGGCATCTCGACGGGCCGGGCGTCGACGGCTTCGAGCAGGTCTTCGCCGTGGAGCCCCACCCGTATCCGCCGCCGCACTGACCCTGCCCGTATCTGCCGCTGCCCTGACCCCGCCCGTATCCGCTGCCCTGACCCCGCCCGTACCCCCGCCGGACCGCCGCCCGTATCCCCGCCCCGATCGCGCCCGACTTCGAAGGGACCGCCGCCCCGGCCCCGGCGGGCGCCCGGAGGCGCTCGGGCCGCCGAGGTCAGCCCGCCTCGCGCAGGGCGATGACCTCTCGCAGCGCGGACCGGTCGGACTCCGGCAGCCGGCGCTCGGCGAGCAGCATCCGCAGGGCGGCCGTCAGCCGCTCCTCGTCCTCGGGCACGCGCAGATTGCCCAGATACGGCGGGAGCAGCAGACCCAGCGAGTCGAGATCGGCCCGTGCGCACAGCCGCTCCAGCAGCGCCGCGACCGGCTCGTCGACCGCCCCGGCCCCGGCCGATGAGCCGGTCGCCGCCGGGGCGGTCGCCCGCAGCCCCCGGGCGACGCACAGCCGCAGCCAGTCCGCGTACTGACCCGGCGGCAGATCCCCCAGCCGGGCCGCCGCCCTCTCGAAGTGCTCCCGGGCCCGCTCCCGCTCGCCCAGATCCAGCCAGGCGCGGCCCATCGTGCCGTGCAGCGAGGGGTAGAACGGCCGGACCCGCTCGTCGCCCACCCGGTCGGCCCGGGTCAGACACTCCTGATTCCAGCGCAGCGTCTCCTCGGGGCTCCGCCCGTGCCGGGCCGCGTAGTGCGCGGCGACACAGGCCTCGTAGTCGTCGCCCGCCGCGCGCCACGCCCGCAGGAACAGCTCGGCGGCCTCCTCGTCCCGCCCCTCGCCCTCCGCCCGCATGCCTTCCGCGCAGAGGGCGATCACGGCGTTCTCCGGGTTCACGGGCGGGTCCTTCCGGGACGGTCGAGCGACAGGGGCATGACGAGGGTGGTGAAATCGCCCTGGTCCGCCGAGCGGACCACGACGGGCTGAGCGGCGGAGACGATCTCCAGCAGCACATCGGGACCGACGCTCGCCTCCAGAGCGGGCGCGAGCACGGCGGGGTCGAAGCCGATCGGCGGGCACTCCCCGCCCTGTCCCACAGCGGCCAGCACGGTCGTACGCGAACCGTCCGGCAGGCCGACCGCGAGCCGGTCCGCCCCGGGCCGCAGGACGACGGCCGGGACGTCGCCGCAGCCGTCGAGCGCGCCCAGGAGCGCCACGCGGTCCACGGCCCGCCGGTGCGCGGCCGGGGCGAGCGCCGCCAGCATCTCGCGGTACGCCGGGAACTCGGCTTCCACCAGGGGAAGTTCCCGGGGCAGTCCTCCGAGGAGGATCCGGGCCCCGCCGGCGTCGGCCTCCAGTGTCACCTCGGCCTCCCGCGCCGCCCGGACGGACAGAGCGACGAGGTCCGCCGCCGTCAGCAGCAGCCGCCTGCCCGGCCCCCGTGCCGCCGAGGGCCGCAGGGTCCGCAGCGACAGCCGATAGCGGTCGGTGGCGGCGAACCGCACCTCGCCGCCGTCGATCTCGACCGACACACACCCGAGGACGGGATGCTCCGGATCGGCCCCGGCCGCGGGCGCGACCTGGCGTACGGCGCTCGCCAGCTCCGCGCCGCCGAGCGTCGCCGCCGTCCGCTCCCCGGCCGCGCCCAGCCCGCGCAGCACCGACGCGATCGCGGCCTCGGCCCCGCGGGCCCGTTCGCGCTCCCGCACCCGGTGGCGCTCCAGGATCGCGCGGGCCTCCTCCCCCTCGCCGTCCAGCACGGCGGCGACCTCGGCGAGGGGCAGCCCCGCGGCCCGCAGCCCGCGCAGCAGCACGGCGCGCTCCTCCTGGTCGGGGCTGTAGTGGCGATAGCCCGTCGACGCGTCCACGGACACCGGCCGGAGCACCCGGCAGTCGTCGTAGAAGCGCAGCGCGCTCGGTGTGAGACCGACGCGCCTCGCGAAGGCGCTGATGGTCAGTAGTTCCGCGGTGGTGCTGTCCATGCCGGCGATTCTCGGCCTTCGGCCGACTTGAAGGTCAATCCGCCGCCGGATCCGCCCGCTCACCGGCCGCCCCGCTCACCGGATAGCCGTCCGCCCCCTCACCCGACCGGCCCCGCCGCCCGCCCGGGGAGGGACCTTCGGACGGGCCGGTCGGGCCGGGGCGGGGGCAGTTGTGACCGACGCGCCGAGGACCTGTGGCCCTCGCCGACCGGCGGGACCGCGCCCATGCTGGAGAGGGGACCGGTCGACGGATCCCATCGCTCCAGGAGGTGTGCATCATGTCCCGCACTGTCACCGCCGGCCTCGACGGCTCCCGAGAGAGTCTGGCCGCCGCGGCCTGGGCGGCCCGCGAAGCGACGCTGCGCGGTCTGCCGCTGAGACTGGTCCACGTCCGGGAGACGGTGCCCCTGATGCAGGCGCCCTTCATCGGCGGCGAGACCGGGCAGTGGTCCGAGCCCTCCGACCGGATCCCCCGGGAGGCGGCCGAGCTGCTGCTGCGCCGCCACCCCGGACTCGACATCAGCTGGGAGCAGCTCGACGGACGCCCCTCCGAGATCCTTCCCGAGGCCGCCGAGGAGTCCGATCTGCTGGTGCTCGGCTCCCGGGGCCTCGGGAGCCTCGGCGGCTTCCTCCTCGGCTCGGTGGGCCAGGCGGTCGTCGCCCGCACCGAGCGGCCGGTGGTCCTCGTCCGCGCGCCGGAGACCGGCGACGACGACGGCGACGGCGACGGGGAGGCGGACGCCGCCGCGAGCGGGACGGCCGCCGAGCCGCCCGCCGCCACGGGCCCCGTGGTCCTCGGACTCGACGCCAACGCGCCCGACGACGCGCTCATCGCCTTCGCCTTCGAGGCGGCCGTACGCGGCGGAACGTCGCTCCGGGTCGTCCACAGCTGGAACCTGCCGCCCTACTTCGCCTACGGGCTGCCCCCGGACCCCGAGCTGAACGCGCAGCTCGCCGACGGCGAAGCCCGCACCCTGGCCGGGGTGCTGGAACCCTGGCTGCGCGAGCACCCCTCGCTCGACGTCGTCGCCGAGGCCCGCCCCGGCAAGGCGGTCGACCAGCTGGTGGACGCCTCCCGCGACGCCTCGCTGCTCGTCGTCGGCCGCCGTATCCGCCGGGCCACACCGTTCGGCGGCCGGATCGGATCCGTCGCGCACGCCGTGCTCCACCACGCCGCCGCGCCCGTCGCGGTGATCCCCCACCGCTGACCGGCCCGCCCGGCCGCGCCGTACCGCGTCGGCGCGGCACCGGCCCGTACCGCCCGAAACCGGCCCGTCGCCCGTCCCGTCACGGCGCGGCGGGCCTTCGCGCGCCCCCGTTTCATTGTTCCGAGGGGCGTGACGGGCTTACGGAACAATCGCGCGGCGGCTGGAATCGTTGACGCACTCGTCATCGTGTCAACGCAAGGAGCCGTCATGTCAGGCAGAGACTTCGCCGCGATGGACCGGCCCACCGGGACGGACTCCCACGCCGAGGACATCCCCGTCGCCGACCTGTTCGCCTGCCGTCCCGCCCCGTCGGACCGCGACCGCGCCGCCGCGCGACCGCACGGCGAGCGCCTTCCGCGCCCGCCCGCACCCGGCGGGGAGGACCTCGACGCGATGCTCACCCGGATCCTCGGCCGGCTCGCCGAGGACGCCGACGGGTACGGGGCGGAGGACGGCGACGCGTACGGCGGCGAGGGCGCCGGTCTGCGCGGCGGCGAGGAGACCCCACGCTGGCGGGCGGCCCTGAGCGACCCGTCGCCGGCGGACCGGCGCGCCAGGCCCTGGACGCCGAGGGGGAACTTCCGCCGTCCGCCCGGCGGCAGCCGCTGACCCGGCCGGTCGCCCCCTTCGTCCGTCCGGCGGCGCGGCCTCCAGTCGGGCGGCGGCCGAACACCGCCGTGACACCGGCCGTCGGACGCCGGGCCGTCAGGCCGTCAGGTCGTCAAGACGTCAGCCCCGGCGTCCCGGTCGAGAGCGGTCGGCCGCCAGGCGCGCGTCCGCTGGGCGCGCAGCAGCTCCGGAGGGCTGTCGTCGTCGCCGTGGAGCCGGTCGGAGAGCCGGATCAGGGTGTCGGCGCGGGCCAGGAACAGGGCGCGCCGGCAGACGGCGGCGTCGTGCCCCGCGCCGAGGGCGATCCGTACGGCGGCGGGCGCGCCGACGGCGATCGCCAGCCCCGCGACGTCCTCGGCCGGGTCGCCGAGCGCGGCGTCGGTCCAGTCGAGCACTCCGCCGATCCCGCCCGAGGGGGTGACGAGGAGATGCTCGCCCTTGAGGTCGTGGTGGAGCAGCGCCTCGCCGGACGGTCCGGGCACGCCGTCGCCGCCGGCCGCCAGGGTCAGCGGCCCCCGGGGGAACTCGCCGTCCGAGCGGAGCCGTTCGCCCGCGCCCCGCGCCTCCTCGTACAGCGGGGCCGCCGCGCGCGGGCTCTCGCGGGGCACGCCCAGGGCGGCCGGCACGGCGGCGGGCAGAGTCCGCAGCGCGGCCAGCAGACCGGCGAGGTCCTCCTCCCCGGCCCGGGTCACCGGCCGCCGCTCGGCGGAGACGCCCGGCAGCGCGGCGTCCAGGGTGAAGGAGAGCCCGGGGGCCCAGAAACCGGCCAGGACACTGGCCGGCAGCGGGATCCGGGTGTGGCGGCGGACCGTGTCGCGCAGCGCGATCTCCCGGTGCTGGCGGCGCGAACCGTCCGCGTCCAGGGCGAGCCGCAGCACTCCTGTGCCGCCCACTCGCCAGGTGGAGTGCTCGCCGCCCTCGTCCACCGGGCGGATCTCCGCGGCCGGGTCCAGCGCGGGCACGGCCCGGCGTACTTCGTCGGCCGACCGGGGGCGGCGTACGGGCGGTTGGTTCCGCACGGTCTCGTTCTCCTTCCGGGGCGGCCGGGCGTGCGTCGCGCGCCCGGGGAGCGGGGGACAGCCTGGCAGCCGGACGCGGGCGCGGCCAGCGGATATCCGGCGGCTCGCCCGGCCGCTCCCGGCCTCGCTCCCGGTCGCGGGGCAGGGAGGGCCGCGCCACCCACCCCTAAGTGGTATCTCAGATTCGTATTAACGTAGGCTCGTCGGCGTGCGTATGACCAAAGGCACCGATCTCGCGCTCCGCATCGCCATGCGACTGGCGGTCCTGGCCGACGGGACGGCCCCGACCACCCGCGAAGTCGCCGACGCCGTCGGCGTCCCGTACAGCCACGCCGCCAAGGTCGTCACCCGGCTCCAGCACCTCGGCGTCGTCGAGGCCCGCCGGGGGCGCGGCGGCGGGCTGGCGCTCACCGCCGAGGGGCGCACCGGCTCCCTCGGACGCCTTGTCCGGGAGCTGGAGGGCGCGGGCGACGTCGTCGGCTGCGAGGACGAACCGCCCTGCCCGCTGCGGTCGGCCTGTCGGCTGCGCACCGTACTGCGCACCGCCCAGGAGGCGTTCTACGCCGTCCTCGACCCGATCACCGTCGACGATCTGGTCGCCTCGCCCACCGGCCCGGTCCTGCTGGGCCTTCCGCTCGGCCCGCCCGGCCGGTAGCGCGCCGGCCCGCCCGCGCCCCCTTCGCCCGCCCCCGCGCCCGTCCTTCCTTCCGCCCGTCCCGCCGCCCGTCACCTTGTCCGTCTCCCCGTACCTCTCCCCGTACCTCTCCCCGTACCTCTCCCCGTACCTCTCCACATCAGGAGCCCGAGGATGCTGTCCGAGAAGTCCGCCGGAACGATCCGCGCCACGCTGCCCGCCGTCGGCGGCGCGATCGGCGAGATCACCATTAATTTCTACGACCGGCTCTTCGCCGCCCATCCCGCGCTGCCGCGCGACCTCTTCAACCGGGGCAATCAGGCGAGCGGGGAACAGCAGCGGGCCCTGGCCGGCTCCGTCGCCGCCTTCGCGACCGCGCTGCTCGACCACCCCGGCGTCCGGCCCGACGCCCTGCTGAGCCGGATCGCCCACAAGCACGCCTCGCTCGGCGTCACCCGCGACCAGTACCGCGTCGTCCACACCCATCTGTTCGCCGCCATCGCCGAGGTGCTGGGCGACGCGGTCACCGACGAGGTCGCCGCCGCCTGGGACGAGGTCTACTGGCTGATGGCCAACGCCCTGATCGCCATCGAGGCCCGGCTCTACGCGGAGGCAGGCGCCGAACCCGGCAGCACCCTGCGCGACCACCGCGTCGTCGGCCGCCGGGCGGAGACCGACGAGGTCACCACCTTCCTGGTGCGGCCCGCCGACGGTTCGGCCCCGCCGCCCTTCCGGCCCGGCCAGTACGTGTCCGTACAGGTCGAACTCGCCGACGGCGCGCACCAGATACGCCAGTACAGCATCTCCGGCGCGTCCGCCGACGCCCTCCGGTTCAGCGTGAAGCGGATCGCCGGGGCGGACACGCCCGACGGCGAGGTCTCCGGCCATCTGCACGACCGCGTCCACCCCGGCGATCTGCTCAAGGTCGGCGCGCCCTTCGGCGATGTCGTCCTCGACGACGGCGACGGCCCGCTGCTGCTGGTCTCCGCGGGCATCGGCTGCACCTCGATGATCGGCATGCTGAGCCGGCTGGCCGCGGACCGCTCCCCGCGCCGGATCACGGTCGTCCACGCCGACCGGGACCGGAGCCGCCACGCCTTCCGCGCCGACCTCGACCGGTATGTCGCCGAACTGCCCGACGCCGAGGCGTATGTCTGGTACGAGACGACGGAGCCCGGCCGCCCCGCGGAACCGGCCGCCGGCCGTGCGGACGCCGACGCCGCCGGCCGTACGGGCGCTGTCCGCACCGCCGTCGTCCGCACCGGCCGCGCCGACCTCGCCGCCGTCCCGGCGCCCCCGGGCGTCACCGCCCTTCTCTGCGGACCGCTGCCCTTCCTCCGCGCCGCGCGCGCCCAGCTGCTGGCGCGCGGAGTCCCCGCCGCCGACATCCACTACGAGGTCTTCGGCCCCGACCTCTGGCTCGGCCAGGAGTGATCCGGCGGGCCGGGCGGACGATATCGGCTGGAACCGCCCGGCCCCGGCTGTCACGCTGTCCCCCATGTCCCCGAACACCGAGCAGCTCCTGCGGGAACTGCACGCCTCGCTCGGTCTGCGCAAGCGCCCCGAGGACGTGGCCCAGCTGATCCGCGACCTCTTCGACACGGCGCCCGGCGAGATCGACCGGCCCACCCGCAAGGCGCTCGACCGGGCCGCCCGTACCTCGCTGCGCAGCCTGTGGCACGGATACACCTCCATGATGGAGGACTTCGCCCGGCCCGTCGGCGCCCAGCGCCAGCTGGCCGTCTCCGCGGGGCTGTTCCGCACCGTCGCCGAGCCGCCCGAGTCCCACGGCGACGACCCCGCCGAGATCGAGGCCGTCATCCGCGCCGCGGGCGAGGAGATACGCAAGGCCTACGGGCACAGCGACTTCCACGCCGACCGGCTCAACCGGGAACAGCGCGCGGAGGCCGGACTCGGCGATCTGTCCAAGCGGCAGTACAACAAACGGTTCCGGCTGCTGCGCCGGATGGAGGCCAAACTCGCCCGTATCATCGCCGAGCAGCGCAAACGCGAGATCACGATGATCGGCAAGAGCGGACTCGCCAGCCGGCTGCCGTACGGCGAGTTCGCGGCCGACCACGGCACCGCGGCGTTCATCGCCTACCTCACCGCGCGCGCCAACCTCCGCAGCGAGTTCACCGTCACCGGCCAGCAGAAACCGTACGACCGGGTCGCGGAGGCCCTGTTCGACCGGCTGGACCCGGACACCGCCGGCTGGTTCGCCATCGCCCAGGTCCACCCCGTGGGACAGGTGCTGAAGCGCCTCACGGACGAGGAGCGCGGACTGCTGATCGGCCGCTGGCACCGGATCCTGCTCGACGCCGCCGAACAGCTCGAAGCCGTCTGGGAACGCGGTCCCCTGGACCGTACGACGATGATCGTGCGGCGCGGCGACGACTCCTCCACCTGGAACCAGGCGGCCCGGGCCTGGAACCAGGCGCGGACCCACTGGCTCGCCCTGCTGCAGGCGATGGGCGCCGAGGACGTCGTCGAGCGGATCTGCCCCGGCAAGGTGCTGCCGCTCATCGCGGCGGACGTGGCGGCCTGGCACCGCTCCACCGGCGGCGGGCCGCACCCGGACACCGGGGTCTGGGCCGAACTGCCGCTGCCCTGGGACGTGCTGCGCGGCCGCGCCGACTGCCCGGAGGAGCTGGTCGAACAGGTCTGCCGCCGCCACGGCGTCGACCCGCGCAGGGGCGGCTGGTCCCGCGTCCGGACGGAGGCCCGCGCGGTCCCCTTCCGGCCCACGCCCGAACTGGTCCACGGGGTCACCGTCGCCGATCCCGTGCTCGCCGCGCTGCTCCGCTCGGCCGGGTTCTTCTCCGGCCGGGGCCACCGCTCCGCCTCCGCCCCGGAATCCCTTTGACGTCTCCCGGTCGGGGCGGGCAGGATCGTTTCATCGGGGAAGCTCAGTGGTGGAGCGGCCGGCTGCGGACCGGTTGGACGCAGGTTCGAGCCCTGCCCCCGTGGTACGACTGTGGGCACCGGGAAGCTCTGCGGTGGAGCGCCCGGCTGAATCCGGGTGGACGCAGGTTCGAATCCTGTTCCGGTGCCCATGGCTCGGGCTGTCGAGTCTCCTCGATCCGCTTTCCGCTCTCCTCGGTCCGCCGGGTTCGCCCGGTCCGCCCGGTCCGCGCCGTCAGATGCTCGGCGGTCGGCCGTCGCCGTCGCCGTCGCCGCCCGGCGCGTATCCGCATGCCTCCGGTGCGCAGTGCGGCTCGTGGTCCCGGCCCCAGAGATACACATCGCGCTCGGTGAGCCGGGAGACCAGGGCGAGCCGGCGCTGCCGGACGCGCGGCACGGTCGAGGGAAGCGCGGCGAACGTCTCCGGCAGCACCAGGAGGCTCCCGTTGACCTGTTCGCCGTCGGCCATGCGCAGCAGTCCGCCGCACCGCCACCAGGAGCGCCCGGCATCCGGATCCGGCCAGTCGTGGGCGGCGGGGTCCGGGAAGAGATAGTGGGCCGCCCCGGGGTCGAGATGGGCGTACAGCCAGCGGCTTGGCCGGTTCCGGCCCGGGCGCAGCCGGTCGGCCTCCTCGTGGAGGGCGAGGACGGCCTCGCGGTCCACGAGCTTGAGCACCCGCCCCGGCCGGGGCAGCGGGCGGCGGCCCGGCGGCGGCTTCACCGGCCAGCCCGCGAGCAGCCCCAGCCGCTGACCCGGGCTCAGCTCCGGCACTCCCTTGCGCGGCGACGGCAGCGGGGGCGGCGGCGTCCAGCTCAGGCCCGCCCGCTCGACCCGGCGGAGCACCCACGCGCGCCGCTCCGGGGCGAGTACGCCCCATCGATAGCTCATCGGCCGCTCCCACATGGCCTGATCACGACGGGTGGGAGTGCCGTGGGCCGGCTGCCGGGGCGGGGAGACGGAGAGCGCGAGCATCGCCTGGGCGAACTCGGCCAGTTCGCGGATGCGCGCCGTGTGCTCGCGCGCCGAGGCCCCCTCCGGCAGCCGCTCGGCCCGTGAGGCCAGGCGCCGGAGCTCCAGGAGGGCCTCACTCGCGAGATAGGAGGCCAGCTCTCTGTCGTCGATCTCGCCCGTGTGCGGATCTCCCCAGGGTCTCAGCATCCGTGGAGTGTGCCACGAATGTGTGTGGTACCCACACGAAGCAGCCCGTACCCGGCCACGCGCGGATCGCGGGCGGCCGGATACGGGCCCGAGTGTGCTGACGGTCGCTCAGACGGCCTCGCGGAACAGCCTCTCGGCCTCGTCGATCGCCCGGAGCAGGGCCTCCGGCTCCGGCCGCAGCCCCGTGAGGATCGTGTCGATCCCGCGCAGCCCCGCCCGCGTCAGCAGCCGCTTCTCGTTGGTGACCCACTCGCCGCGCGCCGCCAGCACCGCGTGGGCCGTCAGCATGGCCGCCGTCGCCAGCGCGCCCGCGACCTCGGCGGCCTGGCCGCGCGGCGCGTTGGCGCCCCGCGCGTACTGGAGCGTCAGCTCCGCCCGGCCGCGCCACACGCCCGGCGCGGCCGCCCGGAGCGCCTCGGGGTAGTCGGGGCGCGGCAGAGTCCCGTACAGCACCCGGTTGAGGGCGAGTTCGGCGACCACGAGACAGCTGGGGATGCCCGCGAGATGGAACATCAGCGGCTCCCAGCGGAATCGGCCCTGCCGGGCCTCGGCCAGCTCGTGTTCCACCGTGCCGAGATCGCGGTAGTGGACGTCGACGCGCCGGCCGTCCACCGTCAGCCACGCACCGCCGTTGAAGACCCCGCCGCCCCAGCCGCCGATCTCGGAGACCTCTCCCGGCCAGCCCAGGGCGCGGAGATCGGCCGGGTCGAATCCGTCCCGGTAGTAGACCGCGAAGTCCCAGTCGCTCTCGGGGGTGTGCGTGCCCTGCGCCCGCGAGCCGCCGAGGGCGACGGCCTCGACGCCGGGGAGTCCGGACAGCCGTTCGGCGACCTGGGCGGGGAACAGCTCGTCGGTCATGAGGGAGTCGGTCATGGGGTGTCCGTTCGTACGAAGTGATGAGGCGGTCGGTGCGCGGACGCACGGGACGGACGCCGGAGCGGGGCTCGAACGGCGTCGCGCGCGGATCGACGCCCCCGGGAGGGCGCGGTGTCGTCACTTCATGATCTTCATGCCGAAGACCCTACCGCGCCGGTCTCCCCGCCGTCCGTGGGGGTGCGCACCCTCACGGACGGCCGCCTCGGACGCGGGCCAGGCGGGCGCTGGGCGTGCGCTAGGCGGGCGCGCCGAACTGGGTGGCCAGGACGGCCGCCTGGATACGGCGTTCCACGCCCAGCTTGGCCAGCAGCCGCGAGATGTGGTTCTTGACGGTCTTCTCGGCGAGGAAGAGACGCTCCCCGATCTGCCGGTTGGTGAGACCCTCGCCGATGAGGCCGAGGATCTCCCGCTCCCGGTTCGTCAGCCCGTTCAGCAGCGACTCCTCGGACTTCGGCTCCTCCGGCGCCCGCAGACTGTTCATCAGCCGGGCCGTGGTGGCCGGGTCGAGCATCGACTGCCCGGAGGCGACCGTGCGGACCGCCGCCACCAGGTCCGAGCCCTTGATCTGCTTCAGCACATACCCCGCCGCGCCCGCCATGATCGCGTCCAGCAGGGCATCGTCGTCGTCGAAGGACGTCAGCATCAGACAGGCGGTCTCCGGCAGCCGCGACCGCAGCTCCCGGCAGACCGTGATCCCGTCGCTGTCCGGGAGCCGGATGTCGAGCACGGCGACGTCCGGGCGCAGCGCCGGTCCGCGCACCAGCGCCTGCGCGCTCGAACCGGCCTCGCCGACCACCTCGATGTCCGGCTCGGAGCCGAGCAGATCGTGCACCCCGCGCCGCACCACCTCGTGGTCGTCGAGGAGGAAGACCCGGATGGGGCGCTCCGGAGAGAAGGCCGGTGTCGTCGCGGTCACGTGAGTGGCTCCCTGGATCTTGACTGTTCGTTACGAGACTGCCCCACCCGGTCCCCGGGCGACAGGGGCCGTTGGGCCCCTGTCGCCCTCCCTCGCCCCCTTCTTCACCCCGGGGCGCCGGCCTCGGCGCCCCGGGGCGTATAGAGGTCCAGCAGCCGGGCCCGGGCCGCCCGCAGCCGGTGGGCGAGGACCGAGCCGACCCACAGCGCGACCTCGTGGCCGAGCCACGGGTCGGCGTCGCACAGCCGCCGTACCCGGGCGGAGTCGAACTCCAGCGCCCGCACCGGAGTCATCGCCTCCGCGCCCATCAGCCAGCCCGAGGGCGGGAACATCCAGGACCAGCCGACGAGTTCCCCGTGCGACAGCGACTCGACCACCGCCGCGCGTCGGCCGGGGACGTGTAAGTCGAGCGTGACCAGCCCCGTGCGCACGATCCAGAACCGGTCCGCCGCGGCCCCCTCGTCCAGAATCCTGGCCCCCTGCTCGAACCGCACCTCGCGCGCGACGTCCAGCAGCCGTCCGCGGTGCTCCGTCGACAGAGCGCTCATCGTCGTCCTCATGGTGCTCACCGTCCTCCTTCGTGCTCGCTCCGCGACCCCGGAGGACCTGGCCCCTCGGCGGCCGGTTGACATCCACGAGCATCCACCGGCCGGACCCGCGCCCGGCAGGGCCGGGAGGGGACGGGCCGAGGGCCGAACGGCCCTGCCCGACAGCCGGCCCGGCGCGGGCGATACGGTGAACGGGCTCCTGGCAGGCGGGGCCGGGTGGAGAGTCTCGGAGGGCTCATGGGTGGGGACGAGGGCGGCGCGGGCAGGCTTCCGCGCCTCCGGCTCGATGAGCTGCTCGACGAGCTCCAGTCCCGTATCGACGAGGTGCGCGGCAGCCGCGACCGGCTCAACGGCCTGCTGGAGGCCGTGATGTCGGTGGGCCGGGGCCTGGATCTGCCGCAGGTGCTGCGCGGGATCGTGGAGGCGGCCGTCGTCCTGGTGGACGCCGGGTACGGCGCGCTCGGCGTCATCGGCGACGAGCGCAACCTCACCAGCTTTCTGACCGTCGGCGTCGACGACGAGGGCCGGCGGCGGATCGGCGATCTGCCCTCCGGCCACGGGCTGCTCGGCGAACTGATCCGGCGGCCCGAGGCGCTGCGCCTCGCCGAGCTGTCCGACCACCCCTCGTCCTCCGGATTCCCCGCCCACCATCCCCCGATGCACTCCTTCCTCGGGGTGCCGGTCCGGGTGCGGGACGAGGTGTTCGGCAATCTGTATCTCACCGAGAAGCGCGGCGGCGGCGAGTTCGACGCCGAGGACGAGGCGGTCCTCTCCACCCTGGCGGTCGCGGCCGGCATCGCGATCGAGAACGCCCGGCTCTTCGAGAAGGTCCGGCTCCGGGAGCGCTGGCTGGCCGCCAGCGCCGACTTCACCAGCGCGCTGCTCTCCGGCTCCTCCGAGATCGAGGTGCTGGAGATGATGACGGACCGGGCCCGCCGGATCACCTCCACCGAACTGGGCGTCGTCTATCTGACAGGGCCCGGCGGCGAGCTGCGCGAGGCCCTGTCGCTCGGCGAGGACCCGGGGACGACCGCGCCGGGCGGTACGGAACCCTCCGCCCCGGGCGCCCTCGCCGCGGCGGCGCTGGCCGGGGGCGATCCCGTCACCTCCCCGGACGTGGCGGCGGACGAGGAGCGGGCGGCCGCCGACGCGGGCCGCTGGCGCGGCTTCGGTCCCGCCGTCGCCGTCCCGCTGGGCAAGCCGGGCCGGGTCCGCGGGGTTCTGGTGCTCGCCCGGCGCGCGGGGCGGCCCCCGTTCAGCGAGGCGGAGACCGCGCCGCTGCCCGGCTTCGCCGGACAGGCCGCGCTCGCGCTCGAACTGGAGGACCGCCGACGGGACTCCGAACAGATGGCCCTGCTCGCCGACCGTGACCGGATCGCGCGTGACCTCCACGATCTGGCGATCCAGCGGCTGTTCGCGACCGGGATGACCCTCCAGAGCGCCCGTCGTTTCGTCGAACACCCCCGGGCGACCGAACGGCTGGTGCGCGCGATCGACGATCTCGACGACACCATCAAGATCATCCGTTCGACCATCTTCGGACTCCGCGAGCGCGAGAACCCCCAGGCCTCGCCGGGGCTGCGGGTCCGCACCGTCCGCGCCCTGGAGGAGGCGGCCCGCACCCTGGGCTTCGCGCCCGGGCTGCGGATGGAGGGGCTCATCGACACCGATGTGCCCCGCCCGGTCGCCGACGAGGTGGTCGCGGTCCTGGGGGAGTCCCTCACCAATGTGGCCCGTCACGCCGGCGCGTCGAAGACCGAGGTCTCGCTCGTCGTACGCGCCGGGACGCTCACCGCGGAGATCGCCGACGACGGGGTGGGCATCGCCGAACCCGAGGGCGGCCGGCGCGGCGGTCTGCGCAACCTCGCCGAGCGCGCCGAGCGGCTCGGCGGCACGATGACGACGGACCCGGCCGAGACCGGCGGCACCCGTCTGGTGTGGCGCGTCCCCCTGACCGGCCACGGCTGATCCCTCCCCGCCCCGCCCCGCACAGCCCGCAGGGCCCGCCGGACGGCGACGCCCCCGGCGCCGCACGACCCCGCCCGCCGCTCGCGCCGTCCCACCACGGCGCATCGAAAGACGCCCCCGGGGAGGATGAACCGGGACCCGGGCCACGCCCCGCCTTCGTCGGTGACGGCGGCGCGTCGGATCATCGCCGCCCGACGCACGGCCCGCCCGGAGCGGATCCCCACGGCCCGATCCGCCGCGGCCCTCCACGATCACGGCGACCGCCGACGGACCACGAAGACCCGGCCCGCGCCCGGCCCCGGGCGTCGGCGGCGGCCCGTGGTGGCGGGCGTGGTCCGTCGTCGCGGCCTGCGCCCCGGGGCCGGTCACGACGGCCCGTCGGGCGACGGCGATGCCCGCCCGGCAGACTGTCCACGGCCCCCCCGATGGACGGCCCGGGCCCCGGCGGATCACCGCGCCCACCCGCCTCTCATCACGGCCCGCGCCGAGCGGATCCCCCGGACGGCCGCCGGACCGCCGCGCATCACCGCGACCCCGCCGGGGACGCTGACGCGGTCCGGAGGGCGTGCGCTCAGACCGGCCGAGCCGTGTGCGCGCCCACGGAGTCGGCCGCCCGGCCGCCGCCCGGAGCGCCCGGGGCGCGCCCGACCACGATCTCGGTGTGCGGCTGGAGCCGGAGCATCGCCGAGGGGCCGGCGGTGTGCGCGTCGACGCAGCCCTCGGGGCCGGTGAACAGGACGTAGTTGATCCCGCCGTTCTGGGCGGAACGGAAGACGATCCCCTGCACACGCAAGGGGGAGAGCCGGCGGAAGTACTCGGTCAGCACCTGGGTCGGCACGTAGGCGGTGCGCTCCCGCCCGTCCAGGACCACCGGCTGGCTGAGGTCCTCGGAGAAGGCCCTGATGAACGCGACCGGGCGGATCAGGGATTCGCGGCCGGGGTCGAAGACGCTGGGCTCGTCGGGCACGTTCGACAGATCGACCACGGGCACCGGCCGGGTGGTCCGGAAGGCGGCCGCCGCCACATAGGGGCGCGGGTCGTGCGCCGAGATCTCCGCGACGACGGTGGCCACGTCCTCGGACCCGTAGAACATCGGGACGCCCGCGGGACTCATCCGGTTCGCGGTCGCCCTCGACGGCGGGGTCGAGCCGATGGACGCGGCCGAGTAGCCGGGCCGCGCGGTGTCCGCGCGCATCCGGCCGCGCCACACCCGGTGGCCCGGGGGCAGGGTCCGGACCAGTCCGAGCCGCTGGACGGCGGCCGACACCGCGTCCAGCACACCGGTCGAGGACGCGCCGCCCGGCCGGTCGGCGCCGGACCACGGCGGGACGGGTCGGCGCTCACGCCGTACCCGCTCCCGGAAGTCGGACCACGGCTCCACGGGAGCCGCGCCCGCCGGGTCGCCGGGGCCGGGGACCTCCCGCAGCCGCCACCGGGCCGGCCGTACGCGCTCCAGCAGCGCCCGCGCCACCTTCGGGTCCACCGCCCTCCGGCAGACGTCCTCGACGGCGAGGCCCGTGGGCAGACCCCGGTCGGGCTCGGCGGTCTCCTCGTACTTCTCCCGTACGCCCGCCATGACGCTCGCCAGCAGCAGCCGGAGATCCACCGCGCCGGGCGCGGAGCCGCCCGGCCCGGTACAGAAGGAGCAGGCGGCGGCGGTCGCCAGCGCGCCGAGGCGACGGCGGAGATGGAGGTCGGATATGTGGTCCATGCAGACCGGCCGCGACGGGGGGACCGGTCTCGGCGGAGTCACCTGGCGTCTCCCTGCGTGGTCTCGTCGTACGCGCGCTTCTTCGCCTGGAGGCGGCTGTGGAGAAGGTCGAAGATCGTTCTGCGGCGGGTGGTGAAGTGAATGCTCCAGCTGGGGTCGTCGGCGAGTTCGCTCGTCATCGATTCCCAGATCCGTTCGAAACTCTCCGACACGCTCATCCTCCCGCGCCCCGCGCCGAAGAGCGGGAAGCAGATCGAGGAGAGCGGGAGCCCCAGCTCGTCCCGCTCCCGGCGGGCGAGGTCGAAGGTGTTGTGCACGGCCCGGGGGATCGCCTGCGGGGCGATCCGGTAGCCGTTGGTGCCCGACACGGGACCGGCGATGGCCGCGTGATAGATCCGCCGCACGTTCCGCCTGAGCAGCGCGCCCGCCGGGGTCGGGGCCACCGTCCCCTCCGGGACCGGGAGTCCGTAACTGCCGTGGCCGCGCAGCCAGGCCGCGAGATGGTCGCCCGTCACATCCTCGATGATCTGCCCGCTGCCGCTCTTCTCCGCGGCCGCCCAGCGGAGGCTGCCGGAGGTCGAGGGCTTGAAGAACTGGGACATCTGGAGGTAGGTGTTCTCCGACGACACGACGATGTCGACGTTCCTGAGCTGTTCCACGGGCCCGCCGTGGAGGAAGAACTGCGTCGGGCGCGCGCCGGGCCCGGCCACCGGGAGGGTGATCGGGCCGAGCATCTCCAGCTCCGTGAGGACGTCGGCGGCGGGCGATCCCGGCCGGCGGTGGTGGGGGATGTCCGCCTCGGGCTGCGGCTCCGCGGGGAACGGCTCGGCCAGCGCCTGCGCCAGCTCCTTGCGCACCGCCTGGACGAGTCTGCTGCCCGGGCCGCCCGGCCGGATGACGGAGAAGTGGTCGCCGGGCAGCACCCCCGTCTCCGGGAAGAATCCGGCGGCGGAGGAGGGGACCACCACATTGTCGCTCTCGCCCGCGTAGGCCACGATGGGGATCGGACAGCGGTCGTGCGCGAGGTCCGGGGCCCGCACGATGCCGTCGATGACCCGGCGCTGGGTCTCCAGCACCGCGGTCTGGAGCGGTTTCAGCTCCCGTTCCTGACTGTTCCGGGTCACCGGCATCAGCCCTCTGCGCGCCAGGAGGAAGAGATCGGACCCGTTGTTGGGGCACGCGAACATCACCAGCCGGCGGACGGCGGCCAGCTCCCGGCCCTTGCCCGCGAGCAGCATCCGGGAGAGGAACCGCTGCGCCACGAGACCGCCCTGGCTGTGCGTCACCAGGGCCACCCGCTCGTGCCCGGCCGTGAAGTCCCCGATGAAACCGCGCAGGCTCTCCGCCACCGTGTCGAGATCGGGCATCCGGCGCAGGGGATTCCAGGTCACCGGGCGGGTCGCGTATTCAAAGAACAGGAAGTCGAACTCCTCGGCCACGGAGGGGATCGCGCGTAACTCCTCCTCCAAGGGGCCCCAGGTGGCGGGCGACGAGAACAGCCCGTGCACGAAGACGATGGCGGCCTGAGGCAAGTCTCCCCCTGGGTGCGGTGCCGCGGTGCGGGCCTGTGTGCGGGCATCATACGAAGATCTCCGGGGCCGGGGGAGCGGTTCGACCGGCCCGCGGCTCGGCCACCGCCCGGTCCGACGGCCACTGCCAGGTCCGCGGCTCGGCCACCGCCCGGTCCGACGGCCACTGCCCGGTCCGACCGCCGCTCGCTGTCGCGCCGCCCTGTCCGGCCCGCCCCGGGCTTGACCGCCCTGGTCCCGTACGGCCTCCCCGGGCCGCCCGAGGCCCACGGGTCCGGTGCGCGCCCGGGCGCGGGAACGTCCGGCGTTGCCGGATCGGGGCGGCTTCGGCATGGTGGAGGGAGGACGGGAACCTCTGATCGACCCCGTCGTCACGGCTCCCCGCCGTGGCGCGCCGGCCCCGCCGGCCGACCACCGGAGTGCCCATGGCAATACCCCGCACCCTGGCCCTCGCGCTCGCCTCGGCGCTGCTGGCGCTGCTCACCGGCGGCGCGGCGGAGGCCCGGCCGACGGACCCCGGGACCGGCGTCCCGGTCCTGCTGAGCGCTTCCTCCCCGCCCGCATCGCGCGACAGCGTCCGCCGGGCCGTGACCGCCACGCTCTCGATCCCCGCGATCGGTCTCCGCGAGCTGCCGGTCGTCCCCTACGACGGCACGACGGACGACACCGGGGGCACTCGGATCCAGAACCGGGGCGTCGCCGCCAGCCCCCGGGGCGAACACGGCGGAGTGGGCCCCGGCGAGATCGGCAACTACCTGGTCACCGCCCACCGGCTCTCCGCCGGCGGACCGCTGCGCGCGCTGCCCGCACTCCGCGACGGAGACACCGTCACCGTCACCGAGGACGGCCGGACCCATGTCTACGAGATCACCGACACCCGCCGGACCTCATTCCGCTCCGAGCGCTCCCTCGCCGAACAGCGCGCCCCGGTCCCCGGCCACCCGGGCGAGCGCCCCACCCGGGCGATGATCACCCTCTCCACCTGCGCCACTCCCGAGGACGACGCCGCGGGCAACTTCTGGCGCGACGAACACGGCAACCCCGAGCACCGCATCGACAAGATCGGCGTGCTCAGGGACTGAGCCCCGCCGGCCGCGCACGGCCGGCGGACACGCCGTCAGCGGGGCTGCGGCTGCGGGGAGACCGCCAGCGAGAAGGAGTGCCCGGCCGGGTCGGAGTAGATCCTGACCTCGCGCGGACCGCTGTTCTCCTTGGTGTCCACCGGCCGCGCGCCCAGCCCGACCGCCTCCCGCTCGGCCTCGTCCATGTCGTCGCTGTCGACGAGAATCCGCAGATGGGACTGTTGGGAGTCCTCGGGCCGGGGCCAGCTCGGCGGGGCGTATCCGAGATCTCTGCGGATGGCCAGATGGACCCCGCTGTGGCCGATGATCTCCACGAAGTCGGGGTCGTCCCCGACGTGAATCTCCGCGCCGAACAGGGCGGCGTAGAACTCCGCCAGCTGCATCGGCTCGGAGCTGTCCAGTACGAGCACACTTGTCTTCGCGACCGTCATGCCGGCTCGCCTACCCCCCAACGCCGAAGCCAGACAGGCTGTTTACGGCCATCGCCCCGCCCTTGCCCTGCCCGCGCCGGGTGCGTGCCCCCGCCATCGCCCCGCCCGCGCCGGGTGCGTGCCCTGCCGTCGCCCGGCGCCCCGTCGCCCGGCGCCCCGTCGGCCGCCTCCGCCCGCGCCGGGCACGTACCCCACCGGCACCCGGCGCCCGCCGGACGTTCAGCCGCCGCGCGTCCAGTCCAGCAGCTCCCCGGCGCTCCAGGTGTTGATCACCCGCTCGGGCGGCACCCCGGCGCGCTCCGCGCGGTCGCAGCCGAGGAGCTGCCAGTCGAGCTGCCCCGGGGCGTGCGCGTCGGTGTCGACGGCGAAGAACACCCCGGCCGCCACCGCGTCCCGCAGCAGCCGCATCGGCGGATCCAGCCGCTCCGGTCGGCTGTTGATCTCCACGGCGGTGCCGTGGGCGGCGCACGCGGCGAAGACCTCCGCCGCGTCGAACCGCGACTCGGGCCGGGTGCCGCCGGCGCCCGACCGGCCCCGGTGCTCGCGGCCGATCAGCAGCCGGCCCGTACAGTGCCCCAGCACATCGACCAGCGGACTGCTCACCGCCCGCACCATCCGGCGGGTCATCCTGGCCGGTTCCATCCGCAGCTCGGAGTGGACGGACGCGACCACCAGGTCCAGCCGGTCCAGCAACTCCGGCTCCTGGTCCAGCGATCCGTCCGCCAGGATGTCGCACTCGACGCCGGTCAGCAGCCGGAAGGGAGCCCAGCCGGCGTTCAGCTCCGCCACCACGTCCAGCTGCTCGCGCAGCCGCTCGGCCGACAGCCCGTTGGCGACCGTCAGCCGGGGCGAGTGGTCGGTGAGCACGGCCCACTCATGGCCCAGGGCGATCGCCGTCCGCCCCATCTCCTCGATGGGGCTGCCGCCGTCCGACCAGTCCGAGTGCAGATGGCAGTCCCCGCGCAGCAGCGCGCGCAGCCCGCTCCCGCTCCCGCTCCCGTCCCCGTCCTCGGCCGACTTCTCCGCCGCCTCCTCCTCCAGCCGCCGGAGATACCCGGGCACCTCCCCGGCCAGCGCCTCCCGCACCACCGCCGCCGTCTTGGGGCCGACGCCCCGCACCGCCTCCAGCGATCCGTCGGCGGCGCGGGCGGCGATCTCCGTACCGTCCATCCCGGCCAGCGCCGCCGACGCCGTACGGAACGCCCGTACCCGATAGGTCCCGGCGAGCGAGCGCTCCAGCAGGAACGCGATCCGGTCCAGCGCCTCCACGGGGTCCACGGCCGCTCCTTCCCGTCCGGCGTCCCCACCACTCTCGCCCGCCCGGGCCGAGGCGGCACGCCGGGGCGCCGGCCCGTCCGGGCCCTGAACCGGGCCCGCGCACCGGGCGCAGGAGCGGCGGATGGGGCTTAGCCTGGCCCTGGAAGCGCACCGGCCCTCGAAGCACACGGGTGGCGGCATTGCCCCAGACGCGAAAACCGGCCGGCGAGCGGATCGCCGAGTTCATCAGGCGGTACCGGGGCGAACCCGCCGTGGTCCAGACCCTGCGGGCCACCGCCGCCGCGACCATCGCCTACGCCGCCGCCCTCTGGCTGAGCAGCGAACCCGCCCCGCTGACCGCCCCCCTGACCGCCCTGCTGGTGGTCCAGGTGACCTTGTACTCGACGCTCACCACCGGCATCCGCCGGGTGAACGCCGTGGTCGCGGGCGTGCTGATCGCCAGCGCCTTCAGCGTTCTGGTGGGGCTCTCCTGGTGGAGCCTGGGCCTGATCATCCTGGCCTCGCTGATCGTGGGGTACGTGGTCCGGGTGGGCGAGTTCGTCCCCGAGGTCGCCATCAGCGCGATGCTCGTCCTCGGGGTCACCCGGGTGGCGGACACCGCCTGGGACCGGGTGCTCGAAACGCTCATCGGCGCGGTGGTCGGGCTGCTGTTCAATGTGCTGCTGCCGCCGGTGTGGGTGGGCAGCGCCGGCGAGTCCCTCGCGGGTCTGTCCCGCAGGATGCGCGGGCTGCTGCTGAGCATCGGCGAGGAGCTGAGCGGCCCCGCCTCCTTCGAGGCCGCCGCCGCCCGGCTCCACGAGGCGCGCCGGCTCGACAACGACATCGCCGAGGTCGACGCCGCGCTGCGGCAGGCCGAGGACAGTCTCAGGCTCAACCCGAGGGTGAGGGAGGGGCTGCTGAACCGGGTGGTGCTCCGCACCGGACTGGACACCCTGGAGATCTGCGCGGTCGTGCTGCGGGTCATGGCCCGGACCATGACCGACCTCGCCAAGGAGCGGGGCCCGGAAGAGCTGTTCCCGCGCGAGGTGGGGCTCGCCGTCGAAGGGCTGCTCGCCCATGTCGCCGACGCCCTGGTGAGCTTCGCCGTCCTGGTCACCAGCCAGGTCAGCGCCAGCGCCGAGGCGGCCGAACGACGGCTCGCGGGGGAGCTGGCCGCCGCCTCGGCCGCCCGCGAGCAGGTGGCCCGGCTGCTGCTCGACGGCGTACGCGGCCATCCGCGCCACTGGCAGCTGCACGGAGCCCTGCTCACCGAGATCGACCGGGTGCTGGCCGAACTGGACCCCGAGCACCGCTCCCGCCGGCTGATGGAGGAGCTGGACCGCAGCGCCCGCGAGCAGCGGGAGAAGTATCCGAGGCTGGCCGCGCTCGGCCAGTGGGCCCGGACGCGGAGAAGGCGGCGCACCGCGCCCCGCTGAGACGCCGTCCGGACCCGTCCCCTCCGATTCCCCCGCCCGGGGCCGGGGCGCTCACCGCCGTACCCGCTCCACCGGAGCGTGCGCGGGGGCGGATTCGCGGAGGTCGCGCGCCGGGGCGTTTTGCGGCGGTCAGGGCGGGCACTGTCGGAAGTGCCGGTACGGAGACCGGCGAGGCCGGGCCCACTGGCGGCTGCGCCGGGGCCCTGCCAGTCTCGACAGAGCGTGCCCGGGCCCCGGGGACGCCGGACGCGGGTGAGGAAGGCGGGAGCCCCATGGGGTCGGGAATATCCGGACAGCCACCGAACGGCGGCGTGTCCGGAGACCGCTTCGGCGTCGAGCGAAGAACGGACTCGGGGACACTGATCCTCGTCCTGGCGGGCGAACTCGACCACGACACCGCCGAACCGCTCCGCGCGGCCCTCGGCGACGCCGTCCGGGAGCGCCCCGAGCGTATTCTCGTCGACTGCGCGGAGCTGCGATTCTGCGACTCGACCGGTCTGAACGTCCTGCTGCGGGCCCGGCTGGAGGCCCAGGAGTCCGGCGGACGACTGGACCTCGCGTCCCTCCGGCCGCCGGTGGCGCGGATGTTCGACATCACCGGCGCGTCGACGGTGTTCCGGGTGTACGGCACCGTGGACGCGGCACTGGCGGACGAGCCGCCGTCCTAGCACCGTCCTAGCGGAGGAAATCAATGGGCACAGGCCTCCCGGGGCAGCGGCAGACACGGCGGCTGGTGCTGTCCGGAACACAAGGGGTGGTGAGCCGCTGCCGGGACTTCACCGAGCGCGCGCTCGCCGACTGGGGATGGACCCCGGACGACGGGAGGCGCGCGGAGCGCGTCGAGGATGTGCTGCTCCTCGTCTCCGAACTGGTCACCAACGCCTGTCTGCACGCGGGCGGCCCGACCTCCCTGGTGCTGCGCCACGATCCGGAGCGGCTCCGGATCGAGGTGTCGGACCCCAGCCCCGAGCCGCCGAGGCCCCGGCCGCGCGATGTCGCGCTGCCGGGCGGCCACGGCCTGATAGTGCTGGAGCGGCTCTCCCGGGAGTGGGGCGTCGTGCCCACGGAGACGGGCAAAGTGGTGTGGGCGGACGTCGCCCCGGCCCCGGCCGGACTCCACCGCCCGGGGCAGTACACCTAGGCCCCCGAGGGCCCCTCGCCGCGAGCCGCCCGGCGGGCCGGCGCTCCGGGGGCCCGCCGCCGAGGAGCCGCGCCGCCCGCCTCCGAGGCGGACACGACACCGGCCGGCCCGGCGATACCCCCTCCGAACTGCGGTGCGACCCACACCTGGACGGCCGGGGCACACCGGTGGGCGGACCGGACCCCCGGCGCGGGCCGCGTCGGGCCCGGAGCCTCGCCCCAGCTGCCGTAACGGCTCCCCACGGCCCGGAACCGGGCCCTCCGGGGCGCAACCGGGCATCCCCGCCGCCGAACACGGGCCGCCGTCGCGGGAGTTGTCGCTCCTCCGCCGTACGGGTGTCCACGGCGGAGCGGCGTGACAGAGTGGAACCGAGTGGGGCCGCCGCCGGGACCGCAGTCCGCGACGGCCGCACCGCCTTTCCCGGTTCTCACAGCGCGGCGCCGCCGACGGGTGCGCCGTGACGTCATGAGAGGTGAGGTCAGCGATGGGTCATCCCTCGCCGGATCCGCACGCGTTCCCCCCGGCGGAGGAGCCCCCGGCCCCTCGCGTCCCGCACCCCGCGCCCCCGCCGTTGCCCTCGTCCGGCGAACCCCCGTCCGCCGAAACCCCCTCCGGCGCGCCCCACCCCTCCGCACTCCCCTCCGATCTCCCCTCCGACCGGCTCGGCGGCCAAGGGCTGCGGAAGCTGCTGGCCGGACTCACCGCCGTACGCGACGGCGATCTCTCCGCCCGGCTGCTCCCCGGCGGGGCGGACGGCGTCCCCGGCGAGATCGCCGCCGTCTACAACGGGATGGCCGACCGGCTCTCCCTGATCGCCTCCGAGGTCACCCGGGCCGCCCGCGAGGCCGGCGGCGAGGACCGGGCCCGGGCCGGGGGCGTCCCCGACGTCTGGCAGCGCCTCACCGAGAGCGTCGACGAACTCGCCGGAGACCTCGCCCGGCGGATCCGCGCCGATGAGGAACAGGACTGGCTCACGACCCATCTGAGCCGGGTCTCCGGCCTGACCCGGGACGCCGGAAGCCTGCCCGCCGTCGCGGAACTCGTCATGAACGAGGTGCCGCCGCTGGTCCGCGCGGAGTACGGCGGATTCTTCCTCGCCCACGACGGCGACCGCGGCCCCGAGCTGATCATGACCGCCGCCTACGGCTCCCCCGACGACCCGGACGCCGGACCCCGGCGCTTCCGCTTCGGCCAGTCCCTCGTCGGCCAGGCCGCCCGCGGCAGACGCGCCATCGCCGTCGACGACCTGCCGCCCGGCTACGCCGCCATCGCCTCCGGGACCGGCGCGACGGACCCCACCGCCCTCCTGATCCTCCCCGTCGTCGTGGAGGACCGGGTCCTCGGCGTCGTCGAACTCGCGGCGCTGCGCCCCTTCACCCGTGTCCACCGCGACTTCCTCGACCGGTTCATCGAGACCGTCGGCGCCCACGCCGCCTCCCTCGCCGCCGCCCGGCGCGCCGACGAACTGCTGGAGCGGTCCCGGCGGCTCACCGCCGAGGCCGGCGCCCGCTCCCGGGAACTCCGCGCCCGCCAGGAGGAACTCCGGCGCTCCGAAGCCGCCCACCGCGAGCAGGCCGCCCTGCTCGCGGACCGCGACCGGGACATCGAGCGCAAGGACCTGGAGATCGATCGGGTCCGCCAGGAGCTGGAGGAGCGGGCCCGGCAGCTCTCCCGCACCTCCCTCTACAAATCCGAGTT
Source organism: Streptomyces sp. NPDC014894 (assembly GCF_043080985.1). Classification (NCBI taxonomy): domain Bacteria; kingdom Bacillati; phylum Actinomycetota; class Actinomycetes; order Kitasatosporales; family Streptomycetaceae; genus Streptomyces; species Streptomyces sp. NPDC014894. The sequence continues at coordinate 438,418 of NZ_JBIBWD010000008.1, read as the reverse complement.
CCTCGCCCATATGAGCCAGGAGCTGCGCACCCCGCTCAACAGCCTGCTCATCCTGGCCCAGCTCCTCGCCCAGAACGTGGAAGGCAATCTCTCCCCGAAACAGGTCGACTACGCGGAGGTCATCCACTCGGCCGGCTCCGACCTGCTCCAGCTCATCAACGACCTCCTCGATCTGTCGAAGGCCGAGGCCGGCAGGATGGACGTCCACCCCGAGGGCTTCGCCCTGCGCGAGCTGCTCGCCCATGTGGAGGCGGCCTTCCGGCCGGTGGCGCGCGAACAGGAGCTGGAGTTCCTGGTCACGGCCGCGCCCGACGTCCCCGAGCGGCTGACCGCCGACGAGCCCCGGCTGCGGCAGGTGCTGCGCCATCTCCTCTCCAACGCCCTCAAATTCACCGACAGCGGCCGGGTCGAACTCCGCGTCGAGAACGCCGCCCCGGACGAGATCCCCGCCGCCCTGCGCGAAGCCGGCCCGGTCCTCGCCTTCCGGATCACCGACACCGGCATCGGGATCCCCGCCGACCGGCTCCAGGCCGTCTTCGGAGCCTTCCAGCAGGGCGACGCCGTCACCTCGCGGCGGTACGGGGGAACGGGGCTGGGGCTCTCCATCAGCCGCGAGGTGGCGCACCTCCTCGGCGGCGCCGTCACCGCGCGGAGCACCCCCGGCGAGGGCAGCCGCTTCACCCTCCATCTGCCCGTGCGCGCGCCGGAGGGCCACCGCCCCGAGACCCCGGCCCCGGCCCCGGACTCGGACTCGGTCGAGCCCGCTCGGCGCCGGGGAGCCGCCGAGCACGCCCGCACCGGCGGCCCAGCGGACGACACCGCGGCCGGCGCCGCCGACGACGCCGGTACGGCCTCCGGAGGCCGTACCGTCCTGGTCCTGGAGGACGGCGCCCGCGATGTGTCCGCCCTGACCGAGGCGCTGGAGCGGGAGGGGATGACCGTTCTGCGGGCGGCCGGCGGGGAAGAGGGGATCGATCTGCTCCGGGCGCACGGCGGGGTCGATCTGATCGTGCTGGACCCGATGACGGCCGGCACGGACGGGACGGCCAGGACGGACGGGATCGCCACCATGGCGGCGATCCGCGGGCTGCCCCGGTACGCCGAGGTGCCCATCATCGTGGTGACCGCCGAGGCGATGCCCGGCGACCGGTCCCGGACGCTCGCCGCCGGAGCCCATGCCCATGTCGCCGAACCGGTCGACACCGCCGACCTGCTCGCCAAGATCCGCGCCCATCTGCCCCACCGCTGATCCGGCTGGTCGCCCCGGGTGTGGGACGGCCCGCGCCGGGCACCCGAGCCGGACACGGAACCGTTCGGCCGCTCCGGTGCGCCCGGCGGCGCGGAACGGTACAGGCCACACTGGTGGTGAGGCACCACCGGTGTGCGAGGAAAGGCCGGGCCCATGGGCTGGATGAAGGCGAAACTGAAGCAGGTGAAGGGCCGCAAGAAGGAGGCCGACGGCATCGCGCTCCACAATGAGCGGCTGCGGTCGGAGGGGCGGCGCGAGAAGGAGAGCGGCCGGAGCGAGGAGGCCGCGCTCCGGGAGGCCCGCCGCCGCAGGCACGGCGAGTAGCCGCCCCGCTCCCGGCCGCGCCCGGCGGACCCGGACCGGCCGGCCCTCCGCCGTACGGGAGACTCCCGCGGGCGGGCCTCCGCGTCCGTCCGCCGGGCGTCCCCGGCCCTCCGCCGTACGGGAGGCCCCGCCGAGGGCCGGTCTCAGGGCCCGTCCGCCGGGTCCACCCGTACCGCGATCAGGCTGGTGTCGTCGTCGGTGTCCCCGCCGGCCTCGCTCAGCAGCCGGTCGGCCTGCTCGTCGACGGCGCATCCGGACAGCGCCTCGGACCTGCGCAGCAGCTCCCCGAGGCCCTCGTCCAGGGTGTCGCGGCGGCGCTCGATCAGACCGTCGGTGAAGAGCAGCAGGGTGTCGCCGGGCCGCAGCCGGGTGACGGTCTCCCGGTACGCGGCGTCCGGCACCGCCCCCAGCAGGATGTCGCGCGGCGGATCGAGGAGCCGAGCCCGCCCCTCCCGCAGCAGCAGAAGCGGCAGATGCCCCGCGCTGGCCCACCGCAGGGTGCGGTCCCGAGGGTCGTAGAGCGCGCACACGGCGGTGGCCGTCGGATGGCCGGGCGTGTGCAGCGTGACCTCGTTCAGCCACGCCATCAGCCGGCCGGGGGAGCGGCCGGTGAACGCCAGCCCCCGCAGCGCGTTGCGCAGCGCCACCATGCCGGTGGCGGACTCGATCCCGTGCCCGGCGATGTCGCCCACCGCCACCAGCACCTTCCCGTCCGGCAGCGGCAGGACGTCGTACCAGTCGCCGCCCACCCGGTACTCCTGGACGGCCGGCCGGTAGCGGGCGGTGGCCGTCAGTCCGGGCAGCAGCCGCAGGGCGGGCATCTCGGGCACGATCGCCCGCTGGAGCTGGAGCGCCAGCCGGTGCCTTACGGCCGCCCGCTCCGTCACGGCGGTGAGCTGGTCGAAGGTCGCCGACAAGGCGATCTCGGTGCGGTGCTCGGCGGAGACGTCCTGATAGACCCCGGTGATCCCGGTCAGCGCCCCCTCCGTGAGCAGCGGCTCCGCGGTGATCCGCAGATGCCGGGGGCGGCCCTCCTCCGCGAGCAGACGGATCACCGCGGTGGCCCCCTCGTGGCGCTCGGTCAGCGCGCTCAGCAGTTCCGCGAGATCGGCCCGGTCCTCGGGGTGGACCCGGCCGCGCAGCTCCGTCAGGGGCACCGGCGGGGCCGCGCGGGGCAGACCGAACATCGGGTACGCCTGCTCGCCCCAGACCGAGACGCCGGCCGTGAGGCTGTCCTCGAACGGCGCGACCCCCTGCAGCCGGGCGACCGCCCGCGCCGCCGCCGTGCCCCGGTCGCTGCCGGTGTGCCAGAGCACCGCGGTCCTGGCCGGGCCGAGCGGCAGGGCCCGGACGTCGAGCAGCGGGGCGGGGGAGCGGACGCCCGGCGCGGCGGGCAGCCGGGCAGCCCGCCGCACCGACACACCCTCGTGCGCCCGTTCGGACAGCTCGGCCAGCTCCGTGTGCAGCAGCGGGAACAGCCTCCCGAGCGGATGACCGGACGCGCCGCCGGGCACGTCGAGCGCCTCGGCCGCCGCCCGGTTCAGAAACTCCACGGCCGGCTCCCGGCCGGTGTCCGCCGGATCCCGGCGCAGGGTCATCGCCGGATGCGCCATCGCGTCGAGCAGATCGTCCAGGACCGGGTCCGGGGACGGCGGCTCGGACTCCGCGGCGGTCAGCACCCGGGCCGCGACCTCCGTCAGATCCATCAGCGCGCGCCGCACCGGCTCGCCGAGCCGGGCGGGGCCGGGCCACACCGCGAGCGCCGCCCCGACGGGCGCGCCCCGCAGCCGCAGCGGGAGCAGCGCCCGCGCGGCCCGGGGGCCCGGCCCCGGCAGCGTCTCGCCGGGCGGCGGCCCCGCGTCCAGCCAGACGGGCACGCCGTCCGTCAGCGGCGGGCGGAAGGACGCGGGCGGCGACGGCGGGATCCACTGCCACTGGACGGCCTCCAGCGCGCTCACGCCCGCGTGTCCCGCGAGCCGCAGACAGCCGGAGTCGGTCCGCCGCCACAGCCACAGGGCGGTCACTCCCAGCGGGGCGAGCCCGCCCTCCAGGAGGGTGGCCGCCGCCTCGCCGACGGTGGGCCGGGCCTCCGCCGCCGTCGCGGTACGGCGGGTGCGGCGGGCCTCGGAACGGGGCGGGGATGCGGGCCCGCCGCCCGGCGGGGCGACGGCGACGGCTCCGGCGGTCCCGTTGACGATGTCGGCCGCGAGATCCTCCGCGCCGACCCCGGTCTCCTCGCTGAGCCGGGACAGATGGCCCCCGGCCTCGGCGGGCGAGGTCTCCAGCCGGGCGACGAGGACCCCGGTCGCCAGATCCAGCAGTCCGCGACGGGACAGCTCGGCCCTCAGCCCGGCGTTCTCCGCGGACAGCCGGTCCACGGTCGCGGACAGCCGGGCAGCGGCCGTCGCGGCGTCCTCGCGCTCACGGTCCGGATCCCCGGAGTCCTGCGCAGATGTGATCACTGAGGCTCCCATCCCGGGCCGGGACCGCGACACCGTGTGACGGAGCGCTTTCGCTCCGGATTCTACGGCGGCCTCCCGCGCGGGTCACCCGCCCCGGGAGAACTCGTCCGGCCCGCCCCCGCGCGGGCGGGGATCCTCAGCCGGCGACGGCCTCCGCCACCACGGAGACCGCGCCGACGACCGCCCCGTACCCCACGACCGACAGCAGCGGCCAGGGGACCGGCGAGGGGACGAGCACCCGCCAGTGGAAGGCGTAGTCCCGGTACTCCGGCATGCCCTCGGTGCCGGGCAGCACCATGAAGCGGGGCCGGACCGTGCAGAAGAGCAGCCAGTCGAGAATCACCAGATCGACGAGGACGAGGGCGGCGAAACCGATCGTCCCGAGCGCGAACGGGGGCCAGAAGCCGAGGCTTCCCCCGCTCCGGCCGTGCAGATCGAGCACGCCGACGACGGGGACCACGACGAACACCAGCGCGTTGAGCGCCCCCATCACGCCCGCCGTGCGTCTGCCGCGCTCGCTCTGCGCGCCGTACCGCTCCCGGATCGCGGGCGGGTAGTCCCCGATCAGCGAGTCCCGGGCGAACAGCAGTCCGCCGATCACCACCGCCGTGAACAGCGCCGTCAGGATCAGTGCGTGAAACACGCCCGCCGCCAGTACATCCGACCAGGTCATGACAGGGCAGCGTAGCGAGAGTCGGTGAGGTTTGCCTCACCTTGTCGGGAGTCCGCCCAGGGCCGCCGGAACCGCGCCGGGACCCCGTCGCCACCTCGCCCGGACCGCGCCAGGACCCCGTCCGGGCGGGCCCGGGGTCGCTCGGACGGGGGCCCGCCGCTGCCCGGCCGAGAGGTCTCAGCGGCCGATGACGGTGAACAGCGCCCCGTCCGGATCGGCCAGTTCCGCCTCGTCGGACCCGTCGTCGGTGGTCCGCCGCCCCAGCACCGTCCCGCCCCCGTCCAGCGCCGCCCGGCAGGTGGCGTCCACGTCGGAGACGGGGAAGTGCACCTCCCAGCGCGGCCGCGCCATCGGATCCGGGGCCGCGCCCCGGGCCCCCGAACTCAGCCGGGCGAGCACATGGCCGTTGCTGATCAGCACGACCTCGTCGTTCTCGTAGCTGACGTCGCAGGCGCCGGGCCGCTCGGCCGCCCAGTCCAGCACCTCCCCGTAGAAGATCGCCGCGTCGAACGCGTTACGGGAGCGCAGCTGGAGCCAGGCGGGCGCGTTCCGGTGGCCGGACTGCCAGTCCGGGATCAGCGCCCCCTCCCAGATGCCGAAGACCGCGCCGTCCCGGTCCGCCGCCAGCGCGCCGCGCCCCAGCGAGAAGGCGAGCGGGCCCACCGCGACCGTCCCGCTGCGCTCCCGGATCTTCGCCGACGCCACATCCGCGTCGGCGACGGCGAAGTACGGCGTCCAGGCGACGGCCACCTGGAGCGTCCCCGCGAGCCCGCCGATCCCGGCGACCGGCGCCCCGTCCTGGAGGGCGACGCTGAACCCGTCGCCGAGCTTGCCCTCGCGGAACTCCCAGTCCAGGACGGCGCCGTAGAACGTCTGGGACGCGCCGAGGTCCCGGGCCATGAGGCTGACCCAGCACGGCGCGCCGACCATCTCGGTGCTCGATGCCATGCCCGGCGCCGAAGCCGGATCCGTCTTCTCGTTCATCGCTCTCATGTCCTGAGCTGTACGCGGTGGCCACGGCCCAGCTGTACGCGACGGCCACGGCCCGCCCCTCCCGGGAGGCCCGGGGGTCCGGGGCCGGGGGTGCGCGGCGGGGATTCGGCTCCCATCCTGCCTCCGGGCCCCGGTCCTCGCGAGTCACACGCGTCCCGCGCGTGTCCCGCGAGCGGGCCGGATAGCGCGGACTCCGCGTATGGCCGCAGAGTCGGGAGTGACACCCGGACCGCCGGGCGGGGCGGGCCGCGCCCGGCGGCGCCGGACGGAAGGAGAAGGCCGCCATGACGGAGTCCGAGAACCCGCGCAGGGGCGTCGAGGCCGCCCGCCTCGGTGAGCAGGAGCTGATCCGGGAGCTGGAGAACATCCACCGGAGCAGGCACGACACCCTGCTGCACGGCTCGCCCGCCGCGCTCGCGGCGCACACCACCCGGATGGCCGAGCTGGAGGAGGAGTATCTGCGCCGTCATCCGGACCGCCCCGTCTCGGCGGGCCGGACCCGGGCCGGCGCCCGTGCGCGCACCCATGCGGAGGGGTACGGCCCGGACGATCACGCCCGGTGAGCGGCCGTCGTGCGCGCGGTCGTGCGCTCCGCCGGGGCCGGGCGCCGTCCGGGGCCCGGCGGGGGGCCGTCCTCTGGCGGGGGGCCGTCTTCGGGCACGGGTCCGTCCTCCGGCCCGGGTCCGGCCTCCCGCATGGGCCCGTCCTCCGGCGCGGGCCCGTCCTCCGGCGCGGCCGGACAGCCCTGGGGCGCGCGGTGTCAGCCCTTCGCGAACTCCTCGGTGAGCGCCGCGCCGAACGCCTTCAGATCGTCCGGCTTCCGGCTGGTGATCAGCGTGTTCGGGCCGCGGTGGCAGATCCGCACCTGCTCGTCCACCCAGATGCCGCCCGCGTTGCGGATGTCCGTCCGCAGACTGGGCCACGAGGTGAGGGTGCGGCCGGTCAGCACATCGGCCTCGACCAGCGTCCACGCCGCGTGGCAGATCGCCGCGACGGGTTTGCCCGCCTCGAAGAAGCCCCGGACGAACGCCACCGCCCGCTCGTCCGTCCGCAGGGCGTCGGGATTCGCCACCCCGCCGGGCAGCACCAGCCCCGCGAAATCGTCCGCCGAGACCGTGCCGACCACCTCGTCCACGGGGAAGGTGTCCGCCCGGTCCAGATGGTCGAAGGCCTGGATCCGGCCCGGCTCCGTGGAGATCAGCGACGGAATCCCGCCACTGTCCGTCACCGCCTGCCACGGCTCGGTCAGCTCGACCTGCTCGACGCCCTCCGGCGCCGCCAAAAACGCGATCCTCATCGGAATCCACTCCTTCGCCCCCGGTCGTCCGACCGGGCTGATCAGGTCTTTCCTTCGGCGGCGCCGACCCGCCCCACGGCGGGCGGCATGACCGCCCACTCAACGGGTACCCGCGAAAACCCAACCTCCTCACAGGAAGGTGAGTCCAATGGGCCTGGGAGGGTGCATCATCCTGATAGCCGTCGGGGCGATCCTCACGTTCGCCACCGACTGGGAGATGAAGGGCGCCAACCTCGATGTGATCGGTCTGATTCTGATGGCCGTGGGCCTCATAGGGGTCGTCACCTTCACGAGCATCGCCAAGCGCCGCCGTCTGGTCGTACCGCCGTCGGCGCCCGTGATCGACGAGGGACGGAGTCATCGCCCGTACGAGTGACCCGTGGCGCGACCGCCGTTCTCGGCGGAGGAACCCCGGGCCGCCCGGACGGCCGGCACCAGCCGGTCGCGGGCCGGCGGGCGGGGCCTGACGGGCCGGCCGAGGACGGCCGGCCCGTCAGGCTTACGCCCCGGGGCCGTCGCGTCGGGCCGGTGGGGCGCCGTCCTCCGAGCGTCGTGGGCGGTGCGAACACCGCGTGGCCGCCGGGACCGTATCCGCCGCCGTACGCGGTCCCGTGGTGCGGCGGGGACGGCGGCCCCGGTCACGGCCCGCCGTACGGCCCCCGCGCGCACGTCTTCGAGGCTCCGTCCGCGAGCTGCTCACCCGGCGGGACGGACCGTCGTACCCCGGCTCCGGCACATCGCCGCGTTCTGGCGGGAAGGCCGCCGGGAGCCCCCGATCCACCGGCGCTCCCCTCCGCGCCGCTCCCGTCCGCGCCCGCTCGCGTACCGCGCGGGGCCGGTCCGACCGCCCGTACCGAGCCCGCGATGTACGCCGTATCCGCCGTGTCCCGCCGGAGACCGCGTACCGGCCGCCGGGCGTACGAGGTCCCGGTGCCGTGGCCCGGCCGCCGGGCGGACCGCCGCGTACCGCCGTCGACGGGCGGCGCCCCGCCCGAGCCGGGCGATCCCCTCAAGGAGAGTTGAGATGCGAAACGAACAACTGACCGAACTGGCGCAACAGCTGCGGGTCGACTCGGTCCGCGCCGCCGACGCCGCCCAGTCGGGACACCCCACGTCCTCCCTGTCGGCCGCCGATCTCGCCGCCGTACTGCTCGCCAACCATCTGCGCTACGACTTCCACCGACCGAGCCACCCCGGCAACGACCGGCTGATCTTCTCCAAGGGCCATGCCTCGCCGCTGCTGTACGCGCTCTACCGGGCCGCGGGCGCGGTAGACGAGGACGAACTCCTCACCTTCCGCAGCCGGGGCAGCCGGCTGGAAGGGCATCCGACCCCACGGCTGCCCTGGGTCGACGTCGCCACCGGCTCCCTCGGCCAGGGGCTCCCCGTCGGCGTGGGCATGGCGCTCGCGGGCAAACGCCTGGACCGGATCCCGTACCGCGTCTGGGTGCTGTCCGGCGACAGCGAGATGGCCGAGGGCTCCGTCTGGGAGGCCGTCGAACAGGCCGCCCACGAGCGGCTGGACAATCTGACCCTGATCGTCGACGTCAACCGGCTGGGCCAGCGCGGACCCACCCGCGAAGGATGGGACCTCGACGCCTACGCCCGCCGGCTGCACGCCTTCGGCTGGCACACCGTCGAGGTCGACGGACACGATGTCGCCGCCGTCGACGCCGCCCTCGCCGGAGCCGCGAGCACCACCGGCCGGCCCGTCGCGATCATCGCCCGCACCCACAAGGGGCGGGGCGTCGCCGAGGTCGAGGACCAGGAGGGATTCCACGGCAAGCCGCTGCCGCACGCCGAACGCGCGATCGAGGAGCTGGGCGGACCGCGCTCGATCACCGTGGACGTCGCCCCGCCGCCCGACGCCCGCGTACCGGACGAACCCCCGGCCGCCGACGGGCCGAAGCCGCCCCGGTACGAGATCGGGGACGAGGTCGCCACCCGCGACGCCTTCGGCGACGCCCTCGCCGCGCTCGGGTCCGTGCGCCCCGACGTCGTCGCGCTCGACGGCGAGGTCGGCGACTCCACCCGCAGCGCCGCCTTCGCCGAGGCCCATCCGGAGCGGTTCTTCGAGTGCTACATCGCCGAGCAGCAGATGGTGGCCGCCGCGGTGGGTCTGCGGGCGCGAGGATATGTCCCGTTCGCCACCACCTTCGCCGCGTTCCTGACCCGTGCCCACGACTTCATCCGCATGGCGGCGGTGAGCGGCACCGGAATCAAACTCGTCGGCTCGCACGCCGGGGTGGCGATCGGTCAGGACGGTCCGTCCCAGATGGGGCTGGAGGACCTCGCGATGTTCCGGGCCCTGCACGCCAGTACGGTGCTCTACCCCTGCGACGCCGGGCAGACCGCCCAGCTCGTCACCGCCCTGGCCGACACGCCGGGCATCGGCTATCTGCGGACCACCAGGGGAGCGACCCCGGTGCTCTACGGCCCCGACGAGCGCTTCCCGGTCGGCGGCTCCAAGGTGCTGCGGTCGGGGGACCGGGACCGGGTCACCCTGGTCGCCGCCGGAGTCACCGTCCACGAGGCGCTGCGGGCGGCCGACTCCCTGGCGTCCGCCGGGATCGACGTGCGCGTCATCGACCTCTACTCCGTGAAACCGGTCGACACCGCCACCCTCCAGGAGGCGGCCGAGGCGACCGGAGCCCTGATCACCGTGGAGGACCACCGGCCGGAGGGCGGCCTCGGGGACGCCGTCGCCGCCGCCTTCGCGGACGGCCGCCCGCTGCCGAGGCTGATCCGGCTCGCGGTGAACAACATGCCCGCTTCGGCCACCCCCGAGGAGCAGTTGAGGCTCGCGGGCATCGACGCCGAGTCGATCGCCGCCGCGGTGCGGCTGCTGGTGGAGGAGGCCGTGGTGCGCTGATCACACAAGCTGAGCCATAGAGCGGCTGAGCACACAAAGCGGTGGCGGCGGCCCCAATCGGGCCGCCGCCACCGCTTTTCCGTGCTCGCGCCGCCGTTACCAGCGGTACCAGCGCGACCTGCCGCCTCCGGCGGTCGTGCTCCTCATCACGAATCCGAGGAGCCAGACGACCAGTACGGCGATCGCTATCCACCACAGTGCCTTGACGGCGAATCCGACGCCGAAAAGAATGACGGCCAACAGAAGAACCAACAGGATGGGAACCATAGTCTCTGCACCTCCGGGGGAGCGTCTTCCCACGAAGTGCCGGGCTACTCCTGCCGCTTCGGGAAAGTCCGCGCCCCGGTCCGGTGACACCCTTATCGAGAACTCGCCCGTTTGTGCGAGGAATCGAAGGGCATGCGCAGTGTGTGCTTCGGACCGGAGGCACGCCGCGGAAACGGAGATTCCTCCGCGGCGCGGAGGCGATGGGCCGATCGTCGATCGCCGATCCGCGCCGCCGCGGTCGCCATGATCCGCCCGCATCGCCGAGGGAGTGGCGCGCACCATGCGTATGCGTACGAGTACCGCGAGCACCACGACGACGACCGCCGAGATCGCCGAGGCCGCCCGGACCGGCCCCGGGACCGGACCCGGGATCACCCGGACCGGCGCCGGTGCCGGTGCCGGTGCCGAGACCGGCCGTACGGGCCCGGGCGCCGTGGCCCGGACCGCGCCCGCCGCCGCCCGGGGACCCGCCCGGCATCCTCACGACGACGCTCCCGACACCGGGGCGGCCTTCGTCCGCCTGGCCGGACTGCCCGACGGGCCCGAGCGCGACGCCCTGCGCCAGGAGCTGGTGAACGCCTGGCTGCCGATGTCCGAACGGATCGCCCGGCGGTTCCGCAACCGCGGCGAGACCGTGGAGGACCTCTGCCAGGTCGCCGCCCTCGGACTGGTCAAGGCCGTCGACCGCTACGATCCCGAGCGCGGGACCGCCTTCGTCAGCTACGCCGTGCCCACCATCACCGGCGAGGTCAAACGGCACTTCCGCGACCACATGTGGACCCTGCACGTGCCGCGCCGCGTCCAGGACCACCGCAACCGGGTCCGGGCGGCCCGCCAGGAGCTGGTCAGGACCGCTTCCGGGCGCACCCCGACCGAAGCCGAGATCGCCGAGTACGCCGGACTGACCCTGGAGGAGGCCCGGGCGGGCATGGAGGCCCTCGGATCCTTCAGCGCCCTCTCCCTGGACGCCGGGATCGGGGGCGAGGACGGCGGCCACACCATGCTCGACGCCATGGGCGCCCCCGACCCTGCCCTCGATGTCGTCGTCGACCGCGAGGCGGTCAAACCGCGGCTGCGGAAACTCCCGGAGCGGGAGCGGCGAATCCTCTACATGAGGTTCTTCCGGGATATGACCCAGAGCCGTATCGCGGAAGACCTGGGAATCTCCCAAATGCATGTGTCACGACTGATCAGCACCTCCTGCGAACGGCTGCGCCGCGAAATCATGAGGGATGCCGCATAGGCTGCGGAATGCCGGACCGAATTCCCGGGAAGACGAGGAGAACCGGTGGCGACGAGCGGCAGTGAAGACGGCCGTCAGGAGACCGAGGACGAGCGCGCCGACCGCAGATGGACGGATCTTCTGCAGGAATTGCGGGTCGCCCAGACCGGCGTGCAGATTCTCTTCGGCTTTCTGCTGACCGTGGTGTTCCAGCCGCGCTTCACCACCCTGTCGGACACCGACCGGGACATCTATCTGGCGACCGTGGTGCTGGGCGCGGCGGCCACCGGGGCGCTGATCAGCCCCGTCTCCTTCCACCGTCTGCTCACCGGCCGCCGGCTGAAGCCCCAGACGGTCGTCTGGGCCTCCCGCATCACCATCGTCGGGCTGGTGCTGCTGCTCTGCACCATGGCCTCCGCGCTGCTGCTGATCCTGCGGGTGGCGCTGCACGACGCGTCCGCGCTGTGGATCGTCGCCGCCATGGTCCTCTGGTTCGTCCTCTGCTGGTTCGTCCTGCCGCTCTGGATACGGCTCCGGTACGACGCCGATGCCGATGCCGACGCCGACGCGGACACGGGTCCTCCCGGAACCGGCCCCGGCTCCGAGACCCGTCCCGGCTCTGCGACCGGCCCCGGCTCCGACACCGACGCCGCCCCCGGCGGGCCCGACGGCACGGGGCGCGGCCCCGCCGCCTGAGCGTCGGCCCGCGCCCGTCCTCTGCCGCCCGCCCCCGCACCCACTCCCCGTACCCTCCCCGGCCCTCTGGCGCGCCCCGGCGAGCCCCGGGATGCTGTCCGCCGACAGCGCATGCCAGGTGCTCAAGCAGCCAGGACCCAGGAGACGTTGTGGGCCGAGGAAGACCAGGCAGAAGCAGAACCCGACGCACCCTCGTACTGATCACGGCCGTGTCCGCGCTCGCGGCGGGAGCCCTCGCCCCGGCCGCGGCCCACTCCGACGCCCACTCCGACGCCGACCCGCGCCCCGCGAACGCCGCCGAGATCCTGCGGCCCGTCGCACCCCCGCCCGCCGGCGCGCCCCGACCCGGCCCCGACCCGGCCCCCGGCGGCTCGCGCACCGTCGTCGACGGCGACGGCATCGAGACCGCGCGCGACTCCCGCCCCGTCGCCCCCGGCATCCGCCTCACCTCCTACGACCGTCTCGAGTCCGACCGGTGGCTGCGAGTGGACGCGCTCTCCGTCGACCTCGCCGCCGACGGCGTGGGCGCGGACTATCTCTCCACCGGCGAGGTCACCGGCCGCGACACCGTCTCCGGCCTCGCCGCCCGCCACGACCCCGGGCCCGGCCGCCGTACCGTCGCCGCCGTCAACGCCGACTTCTTCGACATCAACCAGACCGGCGCTCCCCAGGGCCCCGGCATCAGGAACGGCGAGATGACCCACTCGCCCCTGCCCGGGGCCCACCGAGCCGTCGGCATCGGGCCCTTCGCCGCCGGCCGCGTCCTGCGGCTCCACTTCGACGGGACGCTGACCCTCCCGTCCGGCGCCCATCCCCTCACCGCCTACAACGCGGCCGACGTCCCGCCCGGCGGGATCGGCGCCTACACCCCCGCCTGGGGGCGCGCCGACCGCGCCCTGACCGTCGACGGCGCGACCCCGGCCGCCGAGGCCGTGGTCCGCGACGGCCGGGTCGTCTCCGTCGCCGACCGCCCCGGCGCCGGACCGGTCCCCGCCGGATCCACCGTGCTGATCGGCCGGGAGGCCGGAGCCGAACGGCTCGCCGCGCTGCGCCCGGGGGACCCGGTGAGCATGGAGTTCTCCCCGCGCACCGACGGCGGACCCGTGCCCCGTACCGCCGTCGGCGGACGCGAACTGCTCGTCGTGGACGGCGTACCGCAGAACCACGACGGCCAGGGCAACAACACCGCCGCCCCCCGTACCGCCGTCGGCTTCTCCCGCGACGGCAGCGCGATGAGCATCCTCACCGTCGACGGACGGCAGGCCGACAGCGGCGGCGTCACCCTGACCGAACTCGGCGTGATGATGCGCCGGGCCGGGGCCCACAACGCCCTCAACCTCGACGGCGGCGGCTCCTCCACCCTCCTGGCCAGGGTCCCCGGCGGCGACGCGCTGCGGGTGGAGAACAGCCCCTCCGACGGCAGCGAGCGCACGGTGCCCAACGGGCTCGCGCTCACCGCGCCCGACGGCAGCGGAAAGCTCCGCGGCTACTGGGTCCGGACCCGCACCCCCGCCTCCGTCGCCCCCACCGCCGACCCGGTCGCGGGCGGCCGCCCCGAACGCGTCTTCCCCGGGCTCACCCGCGAACTGACCGCAGCCGGACACGACGAGACCCACGGCCCCGCCGCAGGCGCCCCCCGCTGGCGGACGCTCCGGCCGTCGGCCGGCCGGGTCGACGACCGGGGCGTCTTCCGGGCCCGCCGCCCCGGCACCACCGCCGTCCGCGCCGAACGGGCCGGGGCCCACGGCGACATTGAGCTGACCGTGCTGGACGAACTCGCCCGCGTCGAGCCCACCACCCGCCGCCTGGGACTCGACGGCGCGGGCGACTCCGGCGGCTTCGGCGTCGTCGGATTCGACGCCGAAGGCCACAGCGCGCCCGTCGAACCCGCCGACGTCCGCCTCGACTACGACCCCTCGCTCTTCGACGTCCGGGACGACGGCGCGGGCTCCTTCACCGTCGCCGCCCGCACCGACGGCGGCGCGGGCGTCGTCACCGCGACCGTACGCGGGGCGACGGCCTCGCTCGCCGTCACCGTCGGCCTCACCGAGCAGCCGGCCGCCGACTTCGAGGACGCCGCGACCTGGACCTTCGCCCACGCGCGCGCCGGCGGATCCGTCGCGGCCGCCCCCGACGGCCACGACGGCGCCGGTCTGGAGCTGAGTTACGACTTCACCCGCTCGACCGCGACCCGCGCCGCCTACGCCGTACCGCCCCGGCCGATCGCCGTGGCCGGACAGCCGCGCTCCCTCACCCTCTGGATCAAGGGCGACGGACAGGGCGCCTGGCCCACCCTCCACCTCAAGGACGCGGCGGGCTCCGACCAGCTGCTGCGCGGTCCGTATCTCACCTGGACCGGCTGGCGACAGATCGCCTTCGCCGTGCCGGCGGCCGCCGCGACCCCGCTGTCGGTGCACCGCTTCTATCTCGCCGAGACCGCCGCGGCCCGGCAGTACACCGGGAGGATCGTGATCGACGGGCTGGTCGCCCAGGTGCCGCCCGCCGTGGACCTGCCCGCGCGGCCGCGCGTCCCCGACCCGCTGATCGACTCCGCCGCCGTCACCCGGGACCGGGACTGGCGGTTCGCGGTGATGTCCGACGCGCAGTTCGTCGCCCGCGACCCCGACAGCGCGATCGTCCGCCAGGCCCGGCGGACCCTGCGCGAGATCCGCGCGGCCCGGCCCGACTTCCTCGTCGTCAACGGCGATCTGGTGGACGAGGGCTCACCGGCCGATCTGGCCTTCGCCCGCCGGGTGCTGACCGAGGAGCTGGGCGACGAGCTGCCCTGGTACTACGTGCCGGGGAACCACGAGGTCATGGGCGGCGGCATCGAGAACTTCACCGCCGAATTCGGCCCCGCGCACCGCGTCCTCGACCACCGGGGCACCCGGCTGATCACCCTGGACACCTCCCGGCTCACCCTGCGCGGCGGCGGCTTCGCCCAGATCAAGAACCTGCGCGCACAGCTCGACGCGGCGGCCGGCGACCCGGACGTCGGCTCGGTGATCCTCGTCCAGCATGTGCCGCCGCGCGACCCGACGCCCCAGCAGGGCAGCCGGCTCGGCGACCGCAAGGAGGCCGCGCTGATCGAACGGTGGCTCGCGGACTTCCGCCGCACCACCGGCAAGGGCGCGGCGTTCATCGGCGCCCACGTGGGCGTCTTCCACGCCGAGCGCGTCGACGGCGTGCCGTATCTGATCAACGGCAACTCCGGGAAGAGCCCGGCGGCCCCGGCGGCGGAGGGCGGCTTCACCGGCTGGTCCCTGGTGGGGGTCGACCGGGTGGAGGTCCGGGGCGGGCCCGGGGCAGCGGCAGGGGCCGAGGACTGGGTCCGGGGCGGGCCCGGAGGCCGGGACGGGACCGGGCCCCGGCATCGGCCCCGGCCGGCCCCGGCGGACTGGATCTCCGTCCAGACCCGCGCCCACACCGACGCCCTCGCCCTCCACGCGCCCGGCCGGCTCCCCCCGGGCGCCGTCGCCGAGGTCCGGGCCACCGTCGCCCAGGGCGACCGCCGCGTCCCGGCCGCCTTCCCGCTCAGCGTCGACTGGACCGGCTCCCCGGGACTCCACATCGGCCCCGCGCACACCGCCCGCCCCCGCCACACCGCCGCCTTCGACCCGGCGACGGGCCGCCTCACCGCGCTGCGCCCGGGCACGGCCGTCCTTACCGTGTCCGTCGGTGACGTGACGGAACGCGCCGTGATCGACGTCGGGACCGGGGCCGTGGCCCGCGGCGGAGTCCGCTGATCCCGCACGGCGGGGTCCGCCCCGCCGTGCGGGAAACCCCATCACCCGGCAGCCTTGGTCATGAGCGTGCCTGAGGAGGTGCTTCAGCTTGACCGGGCCGCGTGCCTCCGGGGCCGCAGCGTCGGGCCGCGGCGAGGAAGGCTCCCGGGCCGACGGGGGCTCCCCGCCGCCGCTGCCGCTCGCCCTGGCCGGGCTGATGGAGGAGGTCCACGCCCACTCGGGCGCCCTCTACCTGCTCAGCGGCGTTCCGGCCGGGGGCGGGGAGAGCGGCCGGATGCTGGAGATGGCCGCCAAGGCCGGGCTGCCCCGCTCGTTCTCCGCGCCCTGGGAGCGGGTCGCCCTCACCGCGCCCATCCCCGTCGCCGAGGCGGTGCGCGAGCGCCGGGTCGTGTGGGTCGCGGGCGAGGAGGACATGGCCCACCGCTACCCGCGCATCGCCGTCGTCCTGCCGTACCCGTACCGTCTCGCCGCCGCCCCGCTGGTCAGCGGCGGCGTCGTCTACGGCGCCCTCTACGTCACCTGGCCCGCCTCCCACCCGTCCGAGCTGTCCGCGGTCGAGCTCACCCTCATCGACGCCGCCTGCCGACGGGTCGCTCTCGGACTCCGGCGCGCCGCCGAGCGGGGCCGCCCGGTCGTCCCCGAGGACCACTTCCCCGGGCCCGAGCCGGCCGCCGCCTCCCGGGCCGGCCGCCCCGACGCGGAGGCCGCCGGGACCGCCAGGACTGCTGGGGCCGCCGGGGCCGCTGGGACCGCCGGGGCCGTCGAGGCCGCCCGTACGGTCGACCGTCTCCCCGAGGGCGTCTGCGGCCTCGACGTGAACGGGCGCGTCACCTACGCCAACCCGGCCACCGGGGAACTCCTCGGCATCGAGGTCTCCCGGCTCACCGGACAGCAGCTGTGGACCGCCCTGCCCTGGCTGAACGACCCCGTGCACGAGGACCGCTACCGGGCGGCGATGCTCAGCCAGCACACCACCTCCTTCAGCGCGCTCAGACCGCCCCGCGACTGGCTCTCCTTCCGGCTGCACCCCGGCCGCGACGGCGTCACCGTTCACATCACCGCCGCCCGCGCCCGAGTGACCGAGAACGGGACCGGGACCGGGACCGGGATCAGGAACGGGACGGGGACCGGGAACGGGAACGAGCCCGGGACGCGGCCGTCGGCCGAACACCCGCCCCGGCTCGTCACCATCTCCCACATCGCCAATCTGGCGATCGCGCTCACGGAGGCGGTGGGAGTCTCCGACGTGATCGGCCTGGTCGCCGACGAGATCATGCCCTCGCTCGGCGGCAGCGCCCTGGTGATGCTCGCCGCCGAGAACGGCCGCCTCCGCGTCCTCGGCCACCGCGGCTACCGCGATCCCCGGATCGTGGAGCGCTTCGACGGAGTGCCGCTCACCGCCCAGATCCCCGGCGCCCAGTCCCTGATGACCGGGGTGCCCTCCTTCTTCGAGTCCCGCGAACAGCTGGAGCGCGTCTACCCGGAGCGGTACGCCACCCCCGACGGCCTGGCGGCCTGGGCCTTCCTCCCGCTGATCGCCTCCGGCCGGCCCGTCGGCACCTGTGTGCTCGGCTTCGCCGAGGAGCACCGCTTCTCCACCGACGAACGGGCCGTCCTCACCGGACTCGGCGGGCTCATCGCCCAGGCCCTGGAACGGGCCCGGCTGTACGACACCAAACACCGCCTCGCCCACGGACTCCAGTCCGCCCTGCTGCCGCGCACCCTGCCCGCCCTCGACGGTCTGGAGGTCGCCGCCCGCTACCGGCCCGCCACCCAGGGCATGGACATCGGCGGCGACTTCTACGACCTCATTCCCACCGGCCGCACCGCCGCCGCCGTCATCGGCGACGTCCAGGGCCACAATGTCACCGCCGCCGCCCTGATGGGCCAGGTCCGCACCGCCGTCCGCGCCTACACCGCCGTCGGCCAGTCGCCGGGCCAGGTCATGGAGTCCACCAACCGGCTGCTCATCGAACTCGACCAGGATCTGCTGGCCTCCTGCGCCTATCTCCATCTGGATCTGCGGGCCCGGCGCGCCCATCTCGCCCGCGCCGGACACCCCCAGCCGCTGCTGCGCGACCCCGACGGCACGGTCCGCGTCCTGGACCTCGCGGGCGGGCCGCTGCTCGGCGTCGACCCGACCGCCGACTACCCGACCACCACGATGCCGCTGCACCCCGGATCCGTACTCGCCCTCTACACCGACGGGCTGATCGAAGCCCCCGGCACCGACATGGACGAGGCCCTCGCGGCCCTCGCCCGCCGGCTCGCCGCCGCCACCGGACCGCTCGAAGCCGTCGCCGACGCGCTGGCCGGTCCGGACGCCGCCCTGGGCCAGCGCGGCGACGACATCGCCCTGCTGCTGCTCCGCCCCACCCGCTAGGCCGTCCCGCCCGTCCCCCAAGGCCCGCCGTCCCGCCCGTCCACAAAGGCCCGCCGTCCCCCAAGGCCCGCCGTCCGGGCCCGTCCACCGATCCGTTCGTCCGGGCGTCAGTCCGTCCGGTCGGTGAACAGACCGGCCCGTCCGTCCGGGAGCGGCGCGAAGTACCGTTCCACGGCCGCGTCCGTCACCCCGGACAGCTCCGCCGGCGACCAGCGCGGCCGGCGGTCCTTGTCGATGACCTGCGCGCGGACGCCCTCGACGAGATCGGGGGAGCGCAGGGCGGCGGCGGAGACCCGGTACTCCTGCTCCAGCACCGGCTCCAGCGCCCCGAGCGCCCGCGCCCGCCGCAGCGCGGCCAGGGTGACCTTGAGAGAGGTGGGCGACCTGGTGAGAATCGTCCGCGCCGCCTCCTTCGCCGCCGGGTCGCCGTGATCCAGCAGCCGGGCCACGATCCGCTCCACCGAATCGCCCCGGTAGCAGACGTCGATCCACGCCCGGTGACCGGCGAGTTCACCCTCCGGGGCCGTCGCGGTACGGCCGCGCAGCGCCTCGGCGGGCGACGCGTCGGCGAGCGCGGCGGCCAGCCGGGGCAGTTCGGCCGCCGGTACGAAATGGTCGGCGAGCCCGCAGAGCAGGGCGTCGGCCGCGCCCACCGGCAGCCCGGTGAGCGCCAGATGGGTTCCCAGCTCGCCCGGGGCCCGCGCCAGCAGATGCGTACCGCCGACGTCGGGCACGAAGCCGATGCCCGTCTCCGGCATCGCCACCGACGAGCGCTCGGTGACGATCCGTACGCTCCCGTGGGCCGAGACGCCGACGCCGCCGCCCATCACGATGCCGTCCATGAAGGCGACATACGGCTTGCGGAAGGCGGCGATGCGGGCGTTGAGCCGGTACTCGTCCCGCCAGAAGTCCAGCGACGCCCGGCCGCCCGCCACCGCGTCCGCGTGGATGGCCCGGATGTCGCCGCCCGCGCACAGCCCCCGCTCGCCCGCCCCCGAGACCACCACCGTCGCCACGCCCTCGTCCCGCTCCCAGGCGATGAGCGCGGCGTCGATCGCCCGGACCATCGGGTGGGTGAGGGCGTTGAGGGCCCGGGGCCGGTTGAGCGTGAGATACGCGGCGCGGCCCTCGATGCGCCGCAGTACGGGGTCGGAGGCATCCGCTGACATGGACGTTCCTTTCCGGGCGGTGATCCTTGCGGCCCATCCTCGCTCATCGGAAGCGCGGTCGAGGGGGCGGTGGGAGCGGTGGGCGCACGCGGGCGGCGCGACCGCGCGAACACCGGGGCGAGACAGTCGACTTCCCGCGCCCCTTCCGAATTCCTGCAACGCGTTCTACCGTGTGCGCCGCGCCCGGGACGGACCGCGAGACCCAGGAGGGCCCGTGCATCTCGCCCACACAGCCGACCAGCGGCGGCTCCGCGCCGAACTGCGCGACTACTTCGCCGCGCTGATGCCGACCGGGGGCGACGCCCGCCACCACGACCCCGCCGAGCGGAAGCGCTTCTACCGTGCCACCGTCCGCCGGCTGGGCGCCGACGGCCGGCTCGGGGCCGGCTGGCCGACCGAGTACGGCGGTCAGGGGCTCGGCCCGGCCGAACAGTTCATCTTCTTCGACGAGGCCGCCCGCGCCGGCGTGCCGCTGCCGCTGATGGCCCTCAACACCGTCGGTCCCACGATCATGCGGTTCGGCACCGACGAGCAGAAGGCGTACTTCCTGCCCCGGATCCTCAGCGGCGAGATCGACTTCGCCATCGGCTACAGCGAGCCCGACGCCGGCACCGATCTGGCCGCGCTCCGGACCCGCGCCGTACGCGAGGGCGACGAGGAGAGCGGCCACTACACCGTCGACGGGCAGAAGATCTGGACCACCAACGGCGACACCGCCGACTGGGTCTGGCTCGCCGTGCGCACCGACCCGGCCGCGCCCCCGCACCGCGGCATCACCATCCTCCTGGTGCCGACCGCCGACCCGGGCTACTCCTGCACCCTCATCAACACCCTCGCCTCCCACGACACCACCGCCAGTCACTACGAGAACATCCGGGTGCCCGCCTCCCGCCGGGTCGGCCCCGAGAACGGCGGCTGGCGGCTGATCACCCACCAGCTCAACCACGAACGCGTCACCCTCGCCGCCCACGGGACCATGGCCGTCCGCGCCCTGGACGACGTCCGGCGCTGGGCCGCCGCCACCGCGCTCTCCGACGGCCGCCGCGTCATCGACCTCGGCTGGGTACGCGGCCGGCTCGCCCGCGCCCACACCCGGCTGGACGCCATGAGGCTCATGAACTGGCAGATGGTCAGCGCCCTCCAGGAGGGCGCCCTCACCCCCCAGGACGCCTCCGCCGTCAAGGTGTACGGCTCCGAGGCCCGCCGCGACGCCTACGCCTGGCTGATGGAGATCGTGGGAGCCGCCGGACCGCTCAAGGAGGGCTCCGCCTCCGCCGTCCTCCACGGCGAACTGGAGCGCGGCTACCGATCCGCCGTGATCTTCACCTTCGGCGGCGGGAACAACGAGATCCAGCGCGAGATCATCTCGTGGATCGGCCTCGGCATGCCCCGCGTACGGCGCTGACGGGCGGGAGCCGGCCCGGCCGGGGCCGGCTCCGACTCGGCACGGCCTCGGCATTCGTATCCGTATCCGTATCCGTATCCGTATCCGTATCCGTATCCGCGTCGGTATCCACGTCCGCGTCCGTATCCGCGTCCGTAATTCCCGGCCGCGGACACGGACCTCCCGCATAGGATCGCGGGCATGACACTGCGCCCCGTCCTGGTGAACATCAAGGCCGTCGACGACACGGCGATCGGCCGGTTCTGGGGAGAGGCGCTCGGCTGGCGTGTGACCAGCCCGGAACCCGGCGCGACCGCCGCGAAACCCCCAGGCTTCGACTGGCAGGACCCGGATTCCGTCTGCATCGACGTCATCGCCGTACCGGAACCCAAGACGACGGCCAGAAACCGTGTCCACCTCGATCTCGCCACCGACTCCGCGGCCCATCAGGCGGAGCTGGTCGCGCGTCTCCGGACGCTCGGCGCGACGCCCGTCCACGCGGGCCCGGACGATGTGCCGTGGACATGCCTCGCCGACCCGGAGGGCAACGAATTCTGTGTGCTGGAGCCCCGGGAGGTCTACCGGGACACCGGGCCGATCGCCCGGGTGGTGGTCGACTGCGCGGATCCCCGGGCCATGGCCCGGTTCTGGGACGAGGCGATCGACTGGACCCTGCGCGAGGTGACCGACGAGCACGCGGTGTGGCGCTCCGCCAAGGACGTCGGCCCGTATCTCGAATTCCGCCGCACCGGTGTGAAGACCGTGCCGGACCGTGTCCATCTCGACCTGGTGCCGGAGCCCGGCGACGACAAGGCGGCGGAGGTGGCCCGGCTGCGTGCGCTCGGGGCCGCCGACCTCGACGTCGGCCAGGGCGATGTGCCGTGGACCTGTCTGACCGACCCGGAGGGCCGCGAGTTCTGCGTCCTCGCCCGGTCCTGACGCGGAGGCTCCGTACCGTGTTCCCGCCGCGGGAGCGGGCTCGTACCGACGGCCGGACGGCGAGGATCGCCGCACGCTGCGAGTGCGGCGGTACGGCGGCGAGGCAGGTGAGCCAGTTCGTCCTCCACGACGAGCTGTGGTGGGTCTCCGAGTTCTCCTGCGAGAGCTGTGGCACCCGTCTGTGTGAACACGCGGGCCCCGGGGCCGCACCCGACGACGTCCGTCAGGCGCTGCTCGCGGCCCATGGCTCCGTCACACTGCGGCCGACCGGTCCGGCGCCCGGTCTCGTCCCCGTGCTCAGAGCCCTCCGGGAGGCTTCGGGGGTGTCGTTGCCGCAGGCCCGTGAGCTGGCGGCGGAGCTGGTCCGCGACGGTCTGGCGGGGACGCCGGCGGAGATGGGGCTGCTGAGGGACGCGCTGCACCGGCGCGGGGTTCCCGCCGACGTCCAGTCGTAGTCGTAGTGGTAGCGCCGTGGTCGTGGTCGTGGCCCTGGACGTCCGGCCGCTATCACGGAGTGAAGGCGGCGCCGTCGCACGCGGGCGGGCGGGCTCCGTCGCCGGGGCCCGGGCGGCCCCCGTCCGGGGACCGACGGCCCGGCTCGGCCGCGCCGTACGCCCCACCCCGTACAAACCGCGCAGCCAGAAGGCCATACTGGAGCTGCCGGGAGGGCGGAGCGGAACGACGGGGGCTGACAGCACGCGATGGCGGAGACCAGGCTGATCCAGGGCCGGTACCGGCTGCTCGACGTCATCGGACGCGGCGGCATGGGCGAGGTGTGGCGGGCCGTCGACGAGTCGCTGGGGCGGCATGTCGCGGTGAAATGCCTCAAGCCGATGGCGCCCGAGCGCGACGCGACCTTCACCACCGTGCTGCGGGAGCGTTTCCGCCGCGAGGCGCGCGTCGCCGCCGCCCTCCAGCACCGGGGCGTCACCGTCGTCCATGACTTCGGCGAGTACGAGGGCGTGCTCTATCTCGTCATGGAGCTGCTGGAGGGCCACAACCTCAGCCAGCTCCTCGAAGAGAACAGCGGCCGTCCGCTCGCGGTCCACGAGGTCGTCGACATCGCCGAACAGGTCGCCGACGCCCTCGCGTACACCCACGAGCGAGGCATCGTCCACCGCGATCTGAAACCCGCCAACATCATGCGGCTCACCGACGGCGCGGTGAAGATCTGCGACTTCGGCATCGCCCGCCTCGGCGAGGGCATCGGAGCCTCCTCCCAGCTCACCGGCGTCGGCGTCGCCATGGGCACCCCGCACTACATGTCGCCCGAGCAGATCGGCGGCGGGCCGGTCGACCACCGCAGCGATCTCTACTCGCTGGGGTGCGTGCTGTACGAGATCGCCACCGGCGTGCCGCCGTTCGACCACGAGGACGCCTGGGCCGTCCTGGTCGGGCACCGCGACACCCCGCCGCCGCCGCTGCACGCCCACCGGGACGACCTCCCGGACCACTTCCAGCGGCTCGTGCTCGAACTGCTCGCCAAGACCCCGGAGGGGCGGCCCGCCGACGCCAAGGATCTGGGCCGCAGAATCGCCCGGCAGGGCCGCGCCGTCCCGCCGCCCCTCGCCGCCCCCTCCTCGGTCCACGGACCGTCCGGCCCCGCCGCTTCGGCCGGGCCTTTCGGCCCCACGGGTCCCGCCGGGCCCGCCGGTCCTCCCGGCGCCGGGCTGCCGCCGTGGAGCCGGGGGATGACGGCGGGGCACAAGGCGGTCGACACCGGGCTGCGGACCGTGCTCCCCGACCACACGGCGGGCCTCACCGGCGAGTGGACCACCCTCGCCGATCCGCGCGGCCGGGCGCCGGGCGCCCCCCGGGCCACCGTCGGGCGGCCCGTGCCCTCGCCCGAACTCCTCGCCTCCCTCACCGGCCGCCACAACGCCGGGCTGAGCCTGGGCCGCCTCGGCCGCTGGGAGGAGGCCGGCGAGGTCCACCGCGCGGTCGCCGCCGAACGGGAACACGCCCTGGGGCCCGACCACCCCCACACCCTCGACAGCCGGTACGAGGTCGCCTTCACCCTCATCAGGACCGGGCGGGCCGACGACGCCCTCCGGGAGCTGCGCAGAGTCGCCGACGGCCGACGGCGGACCCTGGGGCCCGACCACCCCGGCACCCTCACCGCCCGCCAGGAGACGGCGTACGTCCTCGGGCAGCTCGGCCGCCATCTGGAGGCCAACGAGGTCTACACCGCCGTGCTCGCCGCCCGACGGCGCAGCATGGGCGCCGACCACCCCGACACCCTGCGCTGCGGCCACAACCTCGCCTTCAACCTCAGCAGGCTGGGCCGGCTGGAGGACTCCTTCCGGCTGGTGCGCGACATCGCGGCGGCCCGGGCGCGGGTGCTCGGCGCGGAGCACCCCGACACCCTGGTCACCCGGTACGAGATGGCCGACGTGCTCGGCCGGCTCGGCCGCTGGACCCAGGCGCTGGACGTCTACCGCGAGGTGGCGGCGGCCCGGGCCCGCGCGCTCGGCCCCGACCACCCCCACACCCTCGCCGCGCGTTACGAGGCCGGCATCAGCCTCGGCCGGCTCGGCCGCAGCGCCGAAGCCCTCGTTCTGTACCGCGCGCTGGTCGACGACAGCACACGGACGCAGGGCCCGGACGATCCCGAGACCCTGCGGGCCCGCCACGGTCTCGTGGTGAGCCTCGGCCGGCTCGGCCGGTGCGAGGAGGCGCTCGCCGAGGCCCGTGAGACCGTGGCCCGACGGGAGCGCGTGCTCGGACCCGAGCACCCCGACACCCTGGTCAGCCACCGCGAAGTCGCGGTCGGCCTCGGCCGTCTGGGCCTCTGGGACGAGGCCCTGGCCGTCTACGGCCGCGTCGCCGCCGCCCGCGAGCGCGTGCTCGGCGCCGACCACCCCGACACCCTCGTCAGCCGCAACGACGAGGCCCACTGCCTGGAACAGCTCGGCCGGCGCGCCGAGGCGGTAGCCCTCTACCGCCGCGTCGCCGCCCTCCGCGACCACCGCACCACCCCCGACCACTGAGTCCGGCCACCCCCTGCCTGTCACACCACTCGGCCGGACGCCGGCCCGGGAGCCGAGTTCCGGGAAGGCGAATCACCGGTGCTCGATCCGTCGGTAGGGTCACGGTCATGAGCGTCGAGGTGGAGGTCGTCCGCGAGTCGACCGACGAGGTGGTCGAGGCGGTCACGCGTCTGCTGCCCCAACTGTCCGGCAGCGCCCCCGCGCCGGACCGTGAATCGGTGGACCGGCTGCTGCGGAGCGAGGCCAACACCCTGCTGCTGGCCCGGGCCGAGGGCCGAGCGGTCGGCATGCTGACCCTGATCATGTTTCCGCTGCCGACGGGGCTGCGCGGTCGTATCGAGGACGTCGTGGTCGACGACGCGGCCCGGGGCCGTGGCGTCGGAGCGGCGCTGACGGCTCGGGCGCCGCGCCTCGCCGAGGCGGCCGGTGCGCGGACCGTCGATCTCACCTCGCGCCCGGCCCGGCAGTCCGCGAACCGGCTGTACGAGCGTCTGGGCTTCCAGGCCCGCGACTCCCAGGTCCACCGATTCGTCGTACGGCCCCGAGGGGGACCGTGATCCCCTGACCACCTCGGCCCGCCCCGGCGTCAGGAACTACTGTCGCGGGCATGGTCGAACACGATGCCCTCAGCACCACCCGCGATGCCTACGACGCCGCTGCCCACACCTACGCTCGGCTCTTCAGCGACTCGCTGAGCGACAGCCCCCTGGAGCGCGCGATCCTGGGCGCCTTCGCCGAGGCCGTACGGGCGGGCGGGAACGTACAGGTCGCGGACCTTGGGTGCGGGCCCGGCTATGTCACCGCCCATCTGAACGAGTTGGGACTCGGCGCCTTCGGCGTCGACGTCTCGCCCACGATGATCGAGCTGGCTCGACAGGCCTATCCGGACCTGCGGTTCGACGTGGGGTCGATGGCCTCGCTGGACATCCCCGACGGTGTGCTGGGCGGCGTGCTCTCACGCTGGTCCGTCCTCCACACTCCGCCGGCGGAACTCCCCGCCGTCCTTGCCGAGTTCCACCGTGTGCTCGCGCCGGGCGGCCATCTGCTGATCGGACTGTGGGCGAGCGAGGGCCCGTCGTACCCGACGCAGGTCTTCGACCACGCCGTCGCGCCGGCCTATCGGTGGTGCCCCGATCATCTCGCCGCGCTGCTGGACGAGGCCGGGCTCGCCGAGGCGGCCCGCACGATCGGCGAACCCCTGCCCACCGCCCGGCGGCAGTTCCAGGAGATTCAGCTGCTCGCCCGTAAAGCCCCGGCCCCGGCCCCGGCCTCGGCCTCGGCCTCGGCCCCGACCCCGGCCTCGGCCCCGGCCGGAGCCGCCTGACCGGCCGCCTGGTCGTGCGCCCGGCCGTCGCCTACCGCAGAGCCGTCGTACTCCGGGCGTCACCGCACGATCGGGGCGGCACCGTCGACTCGGGCCCCTCCGCCGATGCCTAGGCCGGTGCCGACACCGGCACAGACACCGGCGCTGGAGGCCGCCGCCGACGCAGAGTCTGGACGCCGGCGCCAGCGCCGACACCGAGACGGGACGCCCCCGCTGACGGCGGCCCGGCCGCACGCGCGGCCACCGTCGGCGGCGCGGTCACACCCCGGTGAGCAGCGCCTCCAACGCGTCGGCCGTCTCCGGGTGGCGGCCGATCAGCACCGCGCCCGGCGGGCCGGGCTCGGCCGCCGCCCATTCCCCGTCGCAGCCCAGCAGACGGGCCACCGCGTCGCACGTCCCGGGGTGGGCGGCGAGCAGCGCGCTGCCTCCGCCGCCGTCCCCGGGACGCCCCGGACGAGAGAGCTCCGCCTCCGGCAGCGCCCGCCACGGAGGCACCCACTCGTCCAGCGCCGCGAGCCGGCCGGGGAAGATCCGCCCGGCCTCGCGGATCAGCAGCGGGGCCGTCTCCGCGCCGTCACCTCGCAGGGTGGATATCAGCGTCGGCAGCCACGGCAGAAGCACCGGGTCCGGTAGCCGTGCGAAGGCGTTCGACACGGCCTCCACGACGAAGTCGGTGAGTCCCGGGACGGGCTCCAGGGCGTGCACGAAGCCGCTGAGATAGCGCGGGTAGGACGGTACCGCCAGGGGGTTGCCCAGCAGCGCGTCGCACTTCGCCCGGAGGTCCGCGCGGGAGAGGCTCCCGAGCTGTGTCCGGGCCGCCCACAGCAGCGCGGTCTTCGACGGGTCCTCGGGGCGGCACTGGGCGAGGGCCAGCTCCAACTGGGTCCGGTCGCAGCCCAGGGACAGCGCCAGGCTCTCCATGCTGAAGAGGAAGCCCAGCATCGCCGCCACCTGGCGGACGGTGGCGTCGTCGTCGACGAACGCCGTCGGCAGCAGGGTGCAGTAGTGCGCGTACCCGGTCGTGACGAAGGACTCGATCCACGGCGGCAGCACCGGCTCGCTCGTGCGGTAGTGGGCGAGCAGCCGCCGCACCCGGCGCAGCACCTCCGGCGCGCCGTCGACGCCGCGTTCGGCCGCCAGCACCTCCAGGGCATGGGTGCCCAGCTCGTCGGCGAGGCGGCGGCTGCGCAGCAGGAGGGCCGAGTCCTCGACGGTCTCCAGAACGGTCGCCGCGGTGGCGAGCGGGTCGTACGCCCTGCGGCGCAGCCGCTGCTCCAGGACCTGCTCGATGCTGACGCCCTCGTAGCCCAGCTCGATGAGCGCCCGCTGATGGGTGCCGAGCGCCAGATCCCACGACTCCTGGATCGGCCGCTCGCCCAGTCTCCGCTCGCCCATGATCGGACGCGCGGCGCCCCGCGGCATCAGATGCCGCAGCATCCAGAGCACGTCGGAGCAGCGCTCCAGATCCGGCTGGGCGGCGATGTCCAGCAGCGCGCGCCGCACTCCGCGCTGCTGGAGCTTCAGCCCCAGCGGTGCGAGCCGGTCGTGCACATCACGGGCGAGCGGCGGCAGCGCGTCGTAGCCGACCTGGCCGATCCGGTCGCCGCCCATCATGATCTCCACGAGTCGGCGCACATCGCGCCGGCCGGGCACGGTGTCCTTCTCGATGCAGGTGACGGCCGCGTCCTGGAAGTCGTACGGCGTGGGTCTGGCCCGGTCGCGCATCCCGGCCAGCAGGATCGACGTCTCGAACACGGCGATGGCGTCCGCGGTGGAGGCGAGATAGCCGTTGCGCCGCGCGGCCCGCACGATCTCCACCGACCAGCCGAGCAGTTCCGCCTCGTCGAGCCGGTCCAGGACGGGCGGCTGCCGCAGAAATCCGGTCAGCCGGTCGGAGGGCGCGAGCGCCGGTGAGGGATCCGCCGCGACGGCGGCCCTGGCCGTCCTCGGCTTCTTCGCGCCCGCCTGTCCCGCCAGGCGGTACGGCTCCACACGGGTGCGCCGCAGGTTCTTCGCCCAGAGCGTCGCCGCGATCGACACCGAGCCGGCGGCGAGGCCGAACTGCGCCTCGATCGCCGCGTGGCTGGACGGCACGAGACCGTACTGCCACCGGGTCGCGGTGCGCGGGCCGATCGTGAAGGCGTCGTCGCCGTGGACGCCGAACTCGGCGACCCGGCTGACCGCGTGGAAGGCGCCGCAGACGTACAGACAGTCCGCGGGATCGGCGCCCGTGGCGGCCAGGTGCTCGCGCATCCTGGTCCACATGTGGCGCTCGCGGTCCTCGTCCACGCGCACCCGGCGCGGGTCGCCGGGGGCGAGACGCCGGAAGAGGCTGCCGATCAGGAGCATGACCTGGCGGTAGGTGTCGTGGTCGCTGTCGCCGAGGGGCAGTTCGACGTACTGGTGCCACCACTCGGACCAGTGCCGCACCTTTCCGTGGCGAAGGAGGTGCTCCTCCAGTTCGGCGAAGCGGGGCCGCAGGTCGCCGATGTCCACGCCGACGGCGTCGCCGTGCAGCGCGGCGTCCTCCCCGGCCGACGGATCCGGATCGGCCGAATCCGCGCGGGGGTTGCCGCGCGCGTCCCACTGGAAGACATGGTCCGACGAGCGGTCGACGAGCACGAGTTCGACGCCCGGGGTGTCCAGTGCGTAGGCGATCGCCTGGTACTCGGCGGAGGCCTCGGTGATCGGCGCGACCACCGACAGCGGGGACCACTCGGCCGGGAAGCCGTCGGTCTCGGTCGCGAAGGCCTGGAGGGCCACCGGGAGCCTGCAGTTCCGCAGCTCGGCCAGCGGCGCGGCCATGTCCTCGCACAGCTCCACATAGACGACCTTCGGCCGCTTCTCGCGCAGACGGCGGGCCATCGCGACCGCCGAGGCGGGGGAGTGGTGGCAGACCGGGAAGATCTCCAGCGGCTCCCGCACCGCGCGGTCGACGTCGTCGACGAGTCCGAGGAGGATGCCCTCCAGCGCCCCGGGCCCGTCGGCGAACGCGGCGGCGGCCTCCCGCAGCTGCGCGCGCAGCGTCGTGAACGTCCCCTCGTGCGTGGCGCTCATGACAGGGTGGCGATCGCGTCGCGGCCGCCCTCCAGGAACTCGGGCCAGGATCCGCCCTCGTCCTTGCTGCGCGGTTCGACGACACCGTGCAGGTATTTGTTGAGTATGGCCAGGTCCTCGGGCTCGCGCCGGGCGAGCGATCCGACGAGGGAGGAGGCCAGGGTGCGGGCGGTGAGGGTGCGCTCGCCGAAGAAGTCGCTGTGCAGGATCGCGTCCTCCAGCACGCCGATCTGCTCGGCGGTGGAGAGCGCGGACTCCAGCTTCTCGTCGTCGCTGCCGGCCGCCGCGGCCGAGGCGCGCAGGTCGGCGAAGCTCTGCAGGAGCACATCGAGGAGTGTCGGCGGCACGTCCAGTTCGAGCTGGTGGCGGCGGAGCAGTTCCTCGGTGCGGAAGCGGACGATCTGCGCCTCGCTCTTCTTGTTCGTCACCACCGGGATGCGGACGAAGTTGAAACGGCGCTTGAGCGCCGAGGAGAGGTCGTTGACGCCCCGGTCCCGGCTGTTGGCGGTGGCGATGATCGAGAAGCCGGGGCGGGCGAAGACGATGGCGTCGTCGTCCAGCTCCGGGACCGAGATGTACTTCTCGGACAGGATGGAGATCAGCGCGTCCTGGACGTCGCTGGTGGAGCGGGTCAGCTCCTCGAACCGGCCGATCGCGCCGGTCTCCATCGCGGTCATGATCGGCGAGGGGATCATCGACTCCCGCGACTGGCCCTTGGCGATGACCATGGACACGTTCCAGGAGTACTTGATGTGGTCCTCGGTGGTGCCCGCCGTGCCCTGCACGACCAGTGTGGAGCTGCGGCAGATCGCCGCGGACAGCAGCTCGGCCAGCCAGCTCTTGCCGGTGCCCGGGTCGCCGATGAGCAGCAGACCCCGGTCGGAGGCGAGCGTGACGATGGACCGCTCGACAAAACTGCGGTCGCCGAACCACTTCTGCGAGATCTCCCGGTCCAGGCCGTCGGAGCGCTCGGAGCCCAGGACGAACAGGCGGACCATCTTCGGGGACAGCCGCCAGGAGAAGGGCTTGGGGCCGTCGTCGACCGACTCCAGCCAGTCGAGTTCCTCGGCGTACTTGATTTCGGCGGGGGCGCGCAGCAGATCGGACATGGGAGGGTCTCCTTCTAGGCGAGGAACGTCTTGAGTTCGTGGACGAGCTTGCGTATGTGGCCGGAGAGCACCGGCGTGCCCTGGTCTTTGAAGCGCTCCCGGAACCACGGGTTGACGCTGCCGCGGCCGGAGCTGGTCACCGAGCCGACCGGGATGAACTTCGCCCCGGAGCGGTGAATGGCGGCCATGCTCTCGAAGAGGGGCTCGGTCTGCCATTCGTAGAAGTCGGAGATCCACACCACGACGGTGTTGCGCGGCTCGGCGATCTTCGGCTGGGCCAGTGCCATGGCGACCGTGCCGTCGGTGCCGCCCCCGAGGTTGGTGCGCAGCAGGGTCTCGAAGGGGTCGTGCACCCACGGGGTGAGGTCGAGGGCCTGGGTGTCGTACGCGATCAGGTGGACGTCCACCTTCGGCAGGCCGGCGAAGATCGACGCCAGGATGGTGCAGTTCACCATGGAGTCGACCATCGATCCCGACTGGTCCACGACGACGATCAGCCGCTGGGGCGTCGTCTTGCGGGCCGTGTGCCGGTAGTAGAGGCGGTCGACGTACAGCCGCTCCTCCTCCGGGCTCCAGTTGGTGAGGTTCTTCCAGATCGTGCGGTCGAGATCGAGGTTCCGGAACACTCGCTTGGGCGGGATCGAGCGGTCCAGGGCGCCCACCGTGGCCTTCTCGACCTGGGTGCGCAGCACTTCGGCCACCTCGTCGACGAAGCGCCGGATCAGCGCCTTTGCGTTGGCCAGGGCCACGCCCGAGAGGTTGTTCTTGTCGCGCAGCAGCTGCTCGATGAGCGACATGCTCGGGGTCAGCCGGGCGGCGAGCGCGGGGTCGGCCAGCACCTCGCGCAGATGCATCCGCTTGACGAGGTCCGCCTCGATGCCGGCGAGTTCCGGTCCGATGCGCGGGATCAGCGTGTCGAGGTCGGGCGTGGCGCCCGGGCCCCCGGTGCCGGTGCGTCCGGCGCCCGGCCCCGAGGCCCCCGCGCCCGCGCGTCCGCCGCGCAGTTCGCCGGGCGCGCAGCCGAGGGCGCGCTCCAGCCAGCCGGCGTCGGACTGCCAGCGCGCGAGCTGTCCGGCGGTGACCGTGCCGGAGCCGGAGGCGAACACATTGAGCAGCACCTTCGACACCAGGGCCGCGCGCCGTACCTCGGCCTCCCGGTCGCGTGCCCCGGCGGTGTCGGGGGCGGGCGCCATCAGGGAGTCGAACTCGGCGGCCAGCTCCGGCCGGCGCTGCACGATCGAGTCGACGGAGGTCTGCGGGTCCAGCAGCGCGGACGGGAGACCGATGTCCTCGGCGACGGCGAGGCCGGCGTTCTCCAGCGTGGCCTGCTCCTCGTGGTCGAAGAGGCGGGCGAGGAGCCGCCAGTACAGCACCTGACGGCGGTTCTCGTGGGGATCGCACCCGGCGTCGACGCCGGTCGTGTGCTCGGGCGACGGCCCGGTCGTGTGCTCGGTCATTTCCGCAGCAGCCTTCCGGCGCGCTCGCGCAGCACGGCCACGGCGTCGGTGGCGGCCTTCTCGGCCCGGATCCCGGCCTTGTCGGCCGTGCCCCCGGCCCAGCCTCCGGCGTGGATCGCGACGGGCTTCTTCCGTACGGTCGTCTCGACGGCCAGGGGCTGGACGCTGAAGGCCCCCGCGTCCCAGCGGAGCAGTCCGATGCAGGCGCCGGACGCGGCGACGGCCTCGGGGGTGAGCGGTCCGGCGGCCGGGACGCGGTCGGTGTCGACGGCGAGAGGGTGTCCGGCGACGGTGAACGTCAGCCCGTCGTCGTCCTTCCGGACGGCGTAGCCCTCCAGGAACACAGGGACGGCGATACTCGCCGGATGCCGGTCCAGCGGCGCGGTCACCGGGGCGGTGGCGGCGGGCAGGGCGACCCGGGCGGTGGCGAAGGCGTCGGCCGGCTTGCCCGGCCGGGCGTGCTCCTCGCTCCAGATCAGATCGCCCTCGGCGGTGACCGGCATGCCGGAGAGCTCCGCCGCGCGGCCCTCGCCGACGGCTGCCAGGAGCGACATGTGCGGGCGGAGCAGCTGCCAGAGGCCGGCTCCGACGACCGTGTCGGGCTTCGGCGCCGACACACTGGCCCGCACCAGACGGGGCGCTGAGCCGTCGGCGGGCTCGAACACCGCGTGGACCTGGGCCTGTACGGCCGTCGGGTGCTCGTGCAGATCGACGCCGAGGGGCAGCAGCCGGCCGGTGGCCGTGCCGACCGGGGACACCGACGCCGCGCCGGGCAGCGTCAGCACCATCGCCCGCGACCACAGATCGGCCCACCGGCGCACCGGGATCCGCTCCAGGGCCGAGCCGGGGCAGGACGCGGCGAGTTCGGCGGCGAAGCCGTCGAGAAGCGTCGCCGGGCGGCGCAGCGCCGGGTCCGTGAGCATCGCGGAGACGATGGGAGCCGCACCGGAGACCACCTCGTGGTCGATGCCGCGCCACCCGTGGCGAGCCAGGTCGGCGAGCCAGGAGCGGGCCGCCGTGAGTAGGTTCACCGACCGGCTCTCGCCGGGCTCGGGGACGCTCTCCCCGCCGCGCGGCCGGCCGGTCGCCTCCTCGACGCGGGCCGTCAGCGCGTCGTGGACGGAGCCGAGGAGCGCGGTGCGGGCGGCGGCCAGGGAGACAAGATGCTCCTCGCCCGCGGCTCCCGCCGCCGTCTTCTCGGCCGCCTCGGCGACCCTGGCGGCCAGGGGCGATCCGGCGACGGCGTGGGCGAGCCCGGTCACCGCCGAGGCCTGGTCGGGTCGCGGACGGAGCAGACCGTCGGTCAGAGCCCGGTCGAAGGCGTCGACGGCCGTCAGGGCCTCGTCGAGCCCGTCGGTGGGATCGGCCAATCGGTCGGCGCGCATCACGCCACCGCCCGGGTCGGCGGGAACCACTGCATCTCCGGCACCGGTGCGGTGGCCGGGGCGAGTTCCAGATAGGTCAGATGGCGCAGGAACCGGCTGAAGACCGGAGCCGCGGCCGTGGCGTCCGCCTGCGGCGGCCTGGCACCGTTCATGCCGGCGGTGATGGTCTGCGCGCTGGGCTCCCCGTCCGCGATCTCGACTTTCAGACCGCGGGCGACCCGCTCGGCGCCGTACTGCACCACCGCCTCGTTGATCAGAGCGCGGATGTGATTGCAGAACGAGCCCCTGGCTCCGCCGCAGGGCCGGTTGTTGTTGGTGCTGCAGGCGAACGCGTAGGTGCCGGCCGCGACCGACGAGACATAGACCCGCTCGATGTCGGAGCCGCTGGACACCACGCCCTGCAGACGTCCGTCGGCCAGCTCGACGAACGGGACCTTGGCCAGCTTGCGCGGCCGCGCGGGCGGAATCACCCGTGTTGTGCTCGACCTCTCGGCAGCAGACATCGCACCATCTCCTCTACGACAGGGGGGTGTCCGCACCATCGCGGCGGGACATGGACGAACTTACGGGCGACCACTGACAACGCCGGTCCCGGACGCCGTGTCAGGCGGGGTGCACCGACCTGGGGCAAGCCGCTGACCAGCGCGTATACAGGGTCGCTACGGAAGATTGGCGTCCTTGCGCCATGTTCGCCGAACCGTGCCGAAGCCGGGGCATGATGAAGAGGGAAGCGCCGCGCTCGCCCGGTCCGCACACCGCGGAAGGGCCGGCACGGAAGGTCCGCACGGCGTCGGCACGGCCGTCCACGCCCGCGACGGACCTCTCACGATCATTCAACCGGGAGGGGCCGCGCCCTCCGCCCGGCATGCGCGGCCGCGCACGACCGTACCTCCCGCACAACGACCGAGCACCGTCACACCGCTTCAGGAGGCATCATGCGACGACAGACGTTCTTCGAAGGCACGGCGTCGAGCGCGCCCCTCGCGCCGGGCCGACGCCCGCTCAGCACGGCGGACGCGGGCCCAGAGACGTCGGAGGCATCCGCGGGCGGCCGGGGGACTGGCGCCTGCCACGCGGGCGCGGCCGGCGGGCGACCGCGCCCGGACGGCGGCCGCCGCGTGCGTCGTCCGTCCCGGGCCCCGGGCCGCTGCCGACGTCTTTGGGCCTGGATCGGTGCGGTCCGCCTGTCAGTCGCGGGACGCCGTCCAGCCAGCCGCCTCGATCCGGGCGGCGTCCCGGGGCCGGGACTCGTCGAAGACCGCGCGCCCGCCGTCCTCGACCCGGATCGCGTCCACGTACACGCCCCGGCCCGAGTGCAGCCGGTCAGTGGTGTACCGCCAGCGCAGCCGCACCTCCGCGCCGCGCCACGGGGACAGATCCGCCGTGAGCCGGTGCCAGACCCGCCCGGACCAGCCGGTCACCGACCCCGATGGGTGAGCGGCCTCCTCCCCGCCCGGCCGTACGGTGGCGAACGGCACCGCGCTCCAGCTCGCCCCGCCGTCCCGGGAGCCTTCCAGGAAGAGCCCGTCGGCCGCGGGTTCGGTGTCCCACCACAGCGAGCAGCGCAGCCGGGCCCGCCGGGAACGGATGTCGAGCGCGGGCAGTACGAGGGTCGCGGAGGCGGACGCGGCCGTCCCCGAGAACCAGGCGGCGCGCCCCCGCTCGGGGCGTACGGCGACGGCGCGGGCCAGATGGTTGGCGGCCGCCGCCCGGGGCACGCTGCCGGAGCGCCAGGAGCGGACGGGGTGCACGGAGTTGCCGAGGACGATCAGGAAGGTGTCGCTGCCCGGATCGAGCACCAGGCTGGTCCCGGTGAATCCGGTGTGGCCCGCGGTGCGCGGGGTGGCCATGGCGCCCATGTACCAGTGCTGGTACAGCTCGAAGCCGAGCCCGTGCTCGTCGCCGGGGAAGGCGGTGTTGAAGTCGGTGAACATCAGCTCCACGGACTCGGGGCGCAGAATGCGGACCCCGTCGTACACCCCGCCGTCGAGGAGGGCGCGGGCGAGGACGGCGAGGTCCCAGGCGCGGGAGAACACCCCGGCGTGGCCTGCGACGCCGCCGAACGCGAAGGCGTTCTCGTCGTGCACCTCGCCCCAGACCAGCCCGCGGTCGAGACCCGACCACGGCGGTCTGGCCACTTCGGTCGCGGCGATGTCCGGCCGCCAGGAGGCGGGCGGGTTGAACCGGGTGCGGCGCATGCCGAGCGGAGCGGTGATCTCGTCGTGGAGCAGTGTGTCCAGCGGGCGGCCGGTGATCTTCTCCAGGATCAGCTGAAGCGAGATCAGATTCAGGTCCGAGTAGAGGTACCGGCTCCCCGGCGGCGCGGTCGGGGACTCGTTCCACAGCATCCGCAGCCGGCCCTCGTGGGTGGGCTCGGTGTACAGCGGGATCCAGGAGCGCAGCCCCGAGGTGTGGGTCAGCAATTGCCGCACGGTGATCTCCGCCTTGCCCGCGCCGCCGAACTCCGGGAGGTGGCGGGCGACCGGGGACTCCAGCTCCAGCGCGCCGCGCTCGATCTGCTGCACCGCCAGGATCGAGGTGAAGAGCTTGGACACGGAGGCGAGGTCGAAGACGGTGTCCTCGGCCATCGGGATCTGCCGGTCCGCGGGGAATTCGACCGCCGTGTCGGTCTTCTCGTCGTACGAGGAGTAGCGCACCGCCTTGCCGATCGGCCTGTGCAGGGCGACCGTGGCGCCGCGCCCGGCGAGCAGCACCGCGCCCGCGTACCAGGGGTGTTGGGGGGAGGGGCCGAGAAACCTCTCCGCGTCGGCGACGAGCCGGTCCAGCGGCTCCCGGAGCAGACCCGCGCGCTCCGGGGTGCCGTGCCGGAGCACCCGCCGCCCACGGCCGCCGTCGGCCGCTGCCGCCGGGTTCCCGGCCGCGGACGGCCCGCCCCCGCCGCCGGCGGCCTCCGCGAACGGGATCGGCGTCAGCGCGAGCGCCCCACCGAGCGCCAGTACACCGCTCCCCAGCCTCCGCCTGCTGATCCCGCTTCCTGTCGCGTCCTCCGACATGCGCCACCCACTCCTGAGAATCGTCCTTCGGGGCCTCGAACAGCAAGGGAACCTTTCTTCCCGGGGCGGGAAGCCGTCAACCGTCCCACGCCGGGAAGCCGGCGTCCGCCCCGGGCGCGACGACCCCGTACGGCCGCCCCGCACATCCCTCCCGAGCCGCCGATCCGGTCCGACCGGCCGTTCCACGGGCCGCTTCCGCGTACCGGCCCCCGTCCCGACGGCCGTTCCGTGCCCCTGGTCGGCCCCATGAGATCTGACGTGGCATCAGAAAAGCTCTTCCCCCGTTCGCCCGGCTGCGGCATCCTGCCGCCCATGGAGACGGAGCTGAGCAGAGCCCTGGGGATCGAGCACGCCATCTTCGGCTTCACGCCGTTCCCCGCGGTCGCCGCCGCCCTCACCCGCGCCGGCGGCCTGGGCGTCCTGGGGGCCGTGCGCTACACCGACCCCGACGCGCTGCGGCGCGATCTCGACCTGATGGAGCGGCACACCGAAGGAAAGCCGTACGGCCTCGATGTCGTCATGCCCGCCCGCAGGGCGGCGGGCGCGACGGAGGCCGAGATCGAGGCGATGATCCCCGAGGGGCACCGGAAGTACGTCCGGGACACCCTCGCCCGGCACGGCGTCCCCGAACTCGCCGAGGGCGAGGGCTCCGGCTGGCGGATCACCGGCTGGCTGGAGCAGGTCGCCCGAGCCCAGCTGGACGCCGCCTTCGACCACCCCATCGCCCTGCTCGCCAACGCCCTCGGCCCACCGCCCGAGGACGTCGTCGCCCGCGCCCACGACCACGGCGTCCGGGTCGCCGCGCTCGCCGGGAGCGCCCGCCACGCCCGCCGCCACGCCGACGCCGGAATCGACATCGTGGTCGCCCAGGGCTACGAGGCCGGCGGCCATACGGGTGAGATCGCCTCCATGGTGCTCACCCCCGAGGTGGTCGAGGCCGTCGCCCCGCTGCCCGTCCTGTCCGCGGGCGGCATCGGCAGCGGGGAGCAGATCGCCGCCGCGCTCGCCCTCGGAGCCCAGGGCGTCTGGCTCGGCTCCCTCTGGCTCACCACCACGGAGGCCGAACTCCACTCGCGCGCGCTCACCGCCAAACTCCTTGCCGCGGGCTCCGGCGACACCGTCCGCTCCCGCGCCCTGACCGGAAAGCCGGCCCGCCAGCTGCGCACCGAGTGGACCGACGCCTGGGACGGCCCCGAGAGCCCCGGCCCGCTCCCCATGCCGCTCCAGGGGCTGCTGGTCGCCGAGGCCGTCTCCCGCATCCAGAAGCACGAGGTGGTCCCGCTGCTGGGCACTCCCGTCGGCCAGATCGTCGGCCGGATGACCT
The DNA here is from genome assembly GCF_043080985.1 of Streptomyces sp. NPDC014894. Taxonomy (NCBI): domain Bacteria; kingdom Bacillati; phylum Actinomycetota; class Actinomycetes; order Kitasatosporales; family Streptomycetaceae; genus Streptomyces; species Streptomyces sp. NPDC014894. Next base: position 401,082 of record NZ_JBIBWD010000008.1, on the reverse strand, counting down.
CCGAGCGGAGCGTCCAGGCAGTCGTGGACGATCTCACCCGCGGTTTCGAACGCGCCGTCGACCGGATCAACCGCATCGCGGGAAGGGGCTGACCGATGAGCGACGGCCCCGAAGACGTCGGAACCCGGGCCGCGACCGGCGGTCCGAACGAGGACAGGACACCGGCGACGACCGCCGGCCCGAACGGCCGCAGCGCCCAGGCGCCGAAGGGCGGCTCGAACGACGACAGCGCACCGGCCGTGACGGACGGTCCGAACGGCTTCTGGGCGCAGGCCGCGGCGGACCCCGGGCGCACTGTCCTCACCGCTCCCGACGGCGAGCGATGGACCGCCCAGGAGCTGCACACCGCCGCGAACCAACTGGTCCACGGCCTGCGCGCGGCAGGGCTCGAACGAGGCGACGCCGTCGCCGCCGTACTGCCCAACGGCGTCGAGTTCCTCACCGCCCACCTCGCCGCCGCCCAGGCCGGGTTCTATCTCGTCCCCGTCAACCACCATCTCCTCGGCCCCGAGATCGCCTGGATCGTCGCCGACTCCGGCGCGCGAGTCCTCATCGCCCACGAACGGTTCGCGCGGCCGGCGACCGCGGCCGCCGACGCGGCCGCCCTGCCCGCCGACCGCCGCTTCGCCGTCGGCGCGGTCGCCGGATTCCGCCCGTACGCCGACCTCCTCGCCGGCCGGTCCGGCGCGCCGCCCGCCGACCGCACCCTGGGCGGGGTCATGAACTACACCTCGGGCACCACCGGACGGCCGCGCGGCGTCCGCCGCCCGCTGCCCGGGAAACCTCCCGAGGAGGTCCACCTCGGCGGCTTCCTCGGCTTCTTCGGCATCCGGCCCTTCGGCGGCCATGTCCATCTGGTCTGCTCACCGCTCTACCACACCGCCGTGCTGCAGTTCGCGGCGGCGGCCCTGCACATCGGGCACCCGCTGGTGCTGATGGACCGCTGGACGCCCGAGGAGATGCTCCGTCTCGTCGACGCCCACCGCTGCACCCACACCCATATGGTGCCGACGCAGTTCCACCGGCTGCTCGCGCTGCCCGAGGAGGTGAAGGCGCGATACGACGTCTCCTCGATGCGGCACGCGGTCCACGGCGCGGCCCCCTGCCCCGCGCCGGTCAAACGGGCGATGATCGAGTGGTGGGGCGGCTGTGTGGAGGAGTACTACGCGGCCAGTGAGGGCGGCGGCACGTCCGCGACCGCCGAGGAGTGGCTGCGGCGGCCCGGGACCGTCGGCAGGGCCTGGCCCATCAGTGAGATCGCGATCTTCGACGACGACGGCGTCAGACTCCCGCCGGGCGAAGCGGGCACCGTCTATCTGCGCATGGGCGGCGCGGGCTTCCGCTACCACCAGGACGAGGCCAAGACCCGGCGCGACCGCATCGGCGACTTCTTCACCGTCGGCGACCTCGGAGTTCTCGACGAGGACGGCTATCTCTACCTCCGCGACCGCAAGATCGACATGATCATCTCGGGCGGAGTGAACATCTACCCCGCCGAGATCGAGGCGGCCCTGCTCACCCACCCCGCCGTGGCGGACGCGGCGGTCTTCGGCGTTCCGCACACGGACCGGGGAGAGGAGGTCAAGGCGGTCGTGGAACCGGCGGACGGCCACCCGCCCGACGACGCCCTCGCGGCCGGGATCCTCGCCCACTGCGAGCGCCTGCTCGCGGGGTTCAAACGGCCCAGGAGCGTGGACTTCGTCACCGCCATGCCCCGCGACCCCAACGGCAAGCTCTACAAGCGCCGGCTGCGCGCGCCCTACTGGGAGGGCCATGAGCGCCCGATGTGACGATCCGCCCGCGCTCGCCCCGCCTCCGTGCCCCCGCCCGCGCCCGCCCAGCCGGTAGTCCCGCGCCGGTCCGCCCGGTCCAACCCGGCGGCGAGCCGCCCCGCCCGGACCCGCCCCGGGAGAGCCGTGATCCCCGGGCCGGGCCCGTCAACCCGTTGGCGCAGCATCCCGCGCGCGCCGCACCGGCTGCTGGCAGCGTGGCGGGCATGACGACCGGCGCGGCACAGCTCAGACCGCAGTGGACGACCTGGATCCCGCTCGTCGCGGTGCTCGCCCTCATCCTCGCCTGGGGCCGCGACCTCTCCGGAGTCGCCGTCGCCCTCGTCGGACTCTGCCTCATCGGGGCCGTCCTCGCCGCCGTGCACCACGCGGAGGTGGTCGCCCACCGGGTCGGCGAACCCTTCGGCTCCCTGGTGCTCGCGGTCGCCGTGACCGTCATCGAGGTCGGGCTCATCGTCACCCTGATGGCGGGCGGCGGGGCGAAGGCGTCCACCTACGCCCGGGACACCGTCTTCGCCGCCGTCATGATCACCTGCAATGGCATCGTGGGCATCTCCGTACTGGTCGGCGCCTTGCGCAACCGGGTCGCGATCTTCAACGCCGAAGGCTCGGGCGGCGCGCTCGCGACCGTCTGCACGCTGGCCACCATGACCCTCGTCGTGCCCGCCTTCACCACGGGCCACGCCGGACCGGAGTTCACCGGGGACCAGCTGGCGTTCGCGGCCGCCGCCTCGCTCTGTCTGTACGGGCTCTTCGTCGGCGTCCAGACCGTACGCCACCGCGACTACTTCCTCCCGGTGAGCGCGACCGGGGGCGACATCGATCCCGACGAGCACGCCCCGCCGCCGAGCGACCGCGAGACCTGGTGGAGCGTCGGCCTGCTGCTGGTGGCGCTCGTCGCCGTCGTCGGCAACGCCAAACTGGTCTCCCCGGCCATCGAGGAGGGCGTGGACTCCGCCGGACTGCCCACCACCGTCGTCGGTGTGGTCATCGCCCTGCTCGTCCTCCTCCCTGAGACCCTCGCGGCGGTCCGCGCCGCCCGCCGGAACCGGATGCAGACCAGCCTCAATCTGGCGTACGGCTCCGCCATCGCCAGCATCGGCCTCACCATCCCCGCCATCGCCCTCGCCTCGATCTGGCTGCCGGGCCCCCTGGTGCTCGGCGTGGACGCCACCCATATGGTGCTGCTCGCCCTGACGGCGCTGGTGAGCGCCCTGACGGTGGTGCCGGGGCGGGCGACCCTGCTCCAGGGCGGGGTTCATCTGGTGCTCTTCGCCGTCTTCGTGTTCCTCTCCTTCAGCCCCTGACCCCGCCCCTGACGACAGCCTTGACCACAGGCCCCGACCCCGCTCCGGGCCCACAGCTCCCGGCCCCGCCCCACCCCGCCGCGCCACCGCCCCGCGCTCCTCCTGAGCCGCCCCGGCCCGCCACCTGCCCCCCCTCGGCCCTGGCCCTCGAAGCCCCCAGCCCTCACAGCACCAGCCCCTCAGACCGCACCCGGCCGCAGATCCACCACTCGCCGGAGCTTGCCCGAGGACCGTTCCAGCGTCTGAGGGTCCACCATCTCCACCTCCACCGACACCCCGACGCCCTCCTTCACGGCGGCCGCGATCCGCCGCGCCGCCGCCGCGCGCTGCCCGGCGGTCGCCTCCGGCCGCGCCTCCGCCCGTACCGTCAGCAGATCCAGCCGGCCCGGGCGGGTCAGCCGCAGCTGGAAGTGCGGGGCGACGTCCGGCGTACGGAGCACGATCTCCTCGATCTGAGTCGGGAAGAGATTGACGCCCCGCAGGATGATCATGTCGTCGCTGCGCCCGGTGACCCGCTCCATCCTGCGGAAGACCCGGGCGGTGCCCGGCAGCAGCCGGGTGAGGTCCCCGGTCCGGTAGCGGATCACGGGCATGGCCTCCTTGGTCAGCGAGCTGAAGACCAGTTCGCCCCGCTCCCCGTCGGGCAGCACCTCGCCGGTGACCGGATCGATCACTTCCGGAAAGAAGTGGTCCTCCCAGACGTGAAGGCCGTCCTTGGTCTCCACGCACTCCTGCGCGACTCCCGGGCCGATCACCTCCGAGAGCCCGTATATGTCCACCGCGTCGAGCGCGAACCGCTCCTCGATCTCCCGCCGCATCTCCCGAGACCAGGGCTCCGCCCCGAAGACGCCGACCCTGAGCGAGGTGGTCCGGGGATCGACGCCCTGCCGCTCGAACTCGTCGAGCAGGGTGAGCATGTACGAGGGCGTCACCATGATGACGTCGGGACGGAAGTCCTGGATCAGCCGCACCTGCCGCTCGGTCATGCCGCCGGACGCCGGAATCACCGTGCAGCCGAGCCGCTCGGCCCCGTAGTGAGCCCCGAGCCCGCCGGTGAACAGCCCGTATCCGTAACCCACATGGACCTTGTCGCCTGGCCGCCCGCCCGCCGCGCGGATCGAGCGGGCCATCACATCGGCCCACATGTCCAGATCACGCTGGGTGTAGCCGACCACCGTCGGCCGCCCGGTGGTGCCGCTGGAGGCGTGGACGCGCCGCACCTCGGACTGCGGAACGGCGAACATGCCGAACGGGTAGTGGTCCCGTAGATCCGACTTGGCGGTGAGCGGGAACCGGGCGAGGTCCGCGAGCGTACGGCAGTCCTCCGGAAGCACCCCCGCCGTGTCGAAGGACGCGCGGTGGAAGTCGACATTGTCGTACGCGTGGCGGAGCGTCGCCCGCAGCCGCCGCAGCTGGAGCGCCTCCAGCTCCGCGCGGCTCAGCAGCTCTCCGGCGTCCGGCTTCCCGGCGTCCGGCTTCCCGGCGTCCGGCGGCTTCGTCATCGAGGTCGCTCCCGTCCCCTGTCGACAGACCGGTCGTTCGGTCGTGAGTTCCGCAGATCAGTAAGTCAGCCCGCCCGGCACGAAGGCAAGAGGCGGGGCCGGGACGGATTCCGGCCGCCGCGCCGTGGGCGGGGGCCATTGCACCGGCCGCCCCGGACGGGCAACGTTCAGCACATGCCGAAGTTCACCGCATACGACGGGACGGAACTCGCCTACCACCTGAAGGGAGCGGGCGAACCTCTGATCTGCCTGCCGGGCGGCCCCACGCGCGCCGCCGCCTACTACGGAACGCTCGGCGGCCTCGACGCCCACCACCGGCTGGTCCTGCTCGATCTGCGCGGCACCGGCGGCTCGGCGGAACCGGTCGATCCCGCCACCCGCCGCTGGGACCGGCAGACCGACGACATCGAGGCGCTCCGCGAGCACCTCAGCCTGGACCGGGTGCATCTGCTCGCCCACTCGGCGTCCGGCAATCTCGCCACCCTCTACGCCGCCCGGCACCCCCTGCGGGTGCGCTCGCTGACCCTCATCGCCCCCGGCGCCCGGGGCGGCGGCGAGGAGTTCGCGCCGGAGCCGGACGGGCATTTCGACCCCGCCGTCATCCGGACGGCGCTCGCCCGGCTCGACGCGCCGGTGCTGGTCCTCTCCACGCCCCGGGACAACGGCCCGCGACCAGCCCGCGCCGCCGAACTGGCCGCGCTCTTCCCGTACGAGCCCGACGGGGCGGCGCACCACCCCTGGCTGGACGACCCCGGCGCGTTCGTCCGTACCGTCCGCGCCTTTCTCGCCCCGGACATCCTCGGCCTGGACGCCGACGGCGTCCGGCTCGCCTACCGGGCCTGGGGCGACGAGTCCGCACCGCCCGTCGTCCTCGCCCACGGCCGGGGCGGCAGCGGGGCGGACTGGACCGTGATCGCCGAGCGGCTCGCGGCGACCCGGCGGGTGTACGCCCCGGACTTCGGCGGACACGGCCTCAGCGACTGGCCCGGCGCGTACGGCTTCGAACGGCTCCGCAACGAGCTGAGCGCGTTCATCCGGGGGCTCGGCCTGGACAGCGTCGACGTCGTCGGCCACTCCATGGGCGGGGCGGCCGCGTATCTGCTCGCGGCGGAGGAGCCCGAGCTGGTGGACCGGCTCGTCATCGAGGACCCGCCGCCGCCGTTCCCGCTCGATCCGCCGCGCCCGCCGGCCCTGCGGGCGGAGGGGGTGCTCGACTTCGACTGGCCGGTGGTGCCGAGCATCGACGCCGAGCTGAACGCTCCCGATCCGGCCTGGAGCGAGGGCCTGGCCGCCATCGAGGCGCCGACCCTGGTCATCGGCGGCGGTCCCCGGAGCCATGTCCGCCAGGACCGGCTGGCGCGTCTGGCCGAGCGCATCCCCGGCGCGCGGATGGTGACCATCGACGCGGGCCATCTGGTCCATGAGACACGGCCGGAGGAGTTTCTCGCCGCTCTGCGGGAGTTCGGCATCTGAGAGGCCCCCGGGCCCGGGCGGCCCGATCCCGGCCGCCCCCGCCGGACCGCCCGCCGCCGCCCGGGACCCGGCCGCCCCGACCGCCCCGCCAGGCCCGATCCGCCAGGCCCGACCGGCCAGGCCCGGGCCACCACGCGCCGGGCCCACCGGACCCGCCGGAGCACCGGACCCGCCGACCCACCGGACCCGCCGACCCACCGGACCCGCCGGAGCACCGGCCCTGCCCGCCCCGTCGGACCCGGGCTCAGGACCCGCTCACCAGCGCCCGCGCCCAGCGGTAGTCCGCCTTGCCGCTCGGCGAGCGCCGGATCTCCGGCGCGACCACCAGCCGGCGCGGGATCTTGTACCCGGCGAGCCGGGTCCGGCAGTGCGCCTGGATCTCCTCCAGACTCGGGGCGCCGGCGCCCTCGCGCATCTGCACCACGGCCGCCACCCGCTGGCCCCACCGGTCGTCCGGAGCCCCCGCCACCAGCGCGTCGTACACATCCGGATGGGCCTTGAGGGCCTGCTCCACCTCCTCCGGATACACCTTCTCGCCGCCGGTGTTGATGCACTGCGAGCCCCGGCCCAGGACGGTGACGACGCCCTCGCGATCCACCGTCGCCATGTCCCCCAGCAGCACCCAGCGCTCCTCCCCGCGCCGGAAGAACGTCTCGGCGGTCGCCCGAGGATCGTTGTAGTACCCCAGCGGTACCTGCCCGCGCTGCGCGATCCGGCCCACCGCGCCGGCGGCGACCGGCTCGTACGTCACCGGGTCGACCACCGTCGTACGGGCGTTCACCCGCAGCCGGAAACCCCGCTCCGGGCTCGAATCCTCGGTCGCGGTGCCGTTGAAACCGGACTCCGACGATCCGAAGTTGTTCAGCAGCACCACCCCGGGCGCCAGCGCCGCGAACTGCGCCCGCACCGTCTCCGACAGAATCGCGCCGGACGAGGACACACTGAACAGGGCGGAGAGATCGATGCCCTTCAGCGGCCCGCCCAGCGCGTCGATCAGCGGGCGCAGCATCGCGTCCCCGACCAGCGACACGCTGGTGACCCGTTCCCTCTCGACGGTCCGAAGCACCTCCTCGGGCGCGAATCCGCGCCGCAGCACCACCCGCTGGCCGAAGTTGAAGGCGATGAACGCGGTCAGCGTCGATGTGCCGTGCATCAGCGGGGCGGTGGGGAAGAACGTGATCCCGTCGCCGCCCGCCGCGACCCGCCGGGCCAGTTCCCCGGGCGAGGAGACCGGCTCACCGGTCGGCGCGCCGCCGCCGAGCCCCGAGAAGAACAGATCCTCCTGCCGCCACATGACTCCCTTCGGCATCCCCGTGGTGCCGCCGGTGTAGATGATGAAGAGATCGTCGGCCGACCGGGGGCCGAAGCCGCGCCCGGACGGGGCGGCGGCCACCGCGTCGTCGAAGGCGACGGCCGCCGGGCCCGGCGCGTCCGGGGAAGCGGCCCCCACCCGCACCAGATGCCGCAGCCCCGGCGCCCTCGGCGCGGCGGCGGCGACCCGCCCGCCGAACTCGGCGTCGAAGACCAGCGCCGCGAGATCGGCGTCGCGGTAGAGATGGACCAGCTCCTCCTCCACATAGCGGTAGTTGACGTTCACCGGCACGATCCGCGCCTTCAGGCAGCCGAGGAGGGTCTGCAGATACTCGATCCCATTGCACAAATGCAGCCCGAGGTGCTCGCCGGGCCCGATCCCCGCGCCGGTCAGATGGTGGGCGACCCGGTTGGCGGCCGCGTCCAGCTCCGCGTAGGTCAGCCGGCGCTCCTCGCCCGTCCCCGCACGACCGGCGAAGACCAGCGCCTCACGGTCGGGGACCACATCCACGACCGATTCGAAAAGGTCGGCAAGGTTGTACTCCACCGCTCCTCCTGACCGCGGGCGCATCCCGGCTCCGGCGGTCATTAGAGCGCCCGGGACCACAACTGTGAAGGGGGGTGGAGGAAGAAAACTGACTGTCTGTCAGAAAGCTATTGAACTGCGCCCGCCGCTCCTGCAACCTGTTCTGTCTCTGGCAACGGGAGGCCCGCACATGGCAGCACACCCGACACCGCGCGGCGGCGCCGAGCACCTCACCGCACACCGCGAGGGCGCGACCCTGGTGCTCACCCTCAACCGGCCCGAGGCGAAGAACGCGCTCTCGCCGCCGATGCTGGTCGGCCTCTACGACGGCTGGCTGGAGGCCGACGCGGACGACGCGATCCGCTCCGTCGTCCTCACCGGCGCGGGAGGCGCGTTCTGCGCCGGAATGGACCTCAAGGCCCTCGCCGGCGACGGCTTCGCGGAACACCCCCACCGCGACCGGCTCACGGCCGACCCCGACCTCCACTGGAAGGCCATGCTGCGCCACCACCGCCCCCGCAAACCGGTCGTCGCCGCCGTCGAGGGCCCCTGCGTCGCGGGCGGCGCCGAGATCCTCCAGGGCACCGACATCCGCGTCGCGGGCGAGAGCGCCGTCTTCGGCCTCTTCGAGGTCAGACGCGGACTCTTCCCCATCGGCGGCTCCACCGTCCGGCTGCCGCGCCAGATCCCGCGCACCCACGCCCTGGAGATGCTGCTCACCGGCCGTTCCTACACCGCCGAAGAGGCCCTGCGGATCGGTCTCATCGGCCATGTCGTCCCCGACGGCACGGCCCTGGACCGGGCGCTCGCCCTCGCCGAACGGATCAACGCCTGCGGCCCGCTCGCCGTCGAAGCCGTCAAAGCCTCGGTGTACGAGAGCGCCGAGCTGACCGAGTCCGAGGGGCTCGCCGCCGAACTCGCCCGGGGATGGCCCGTCCTCGCCACCGAGGACGCCCGCGAGGGCGCCCGCGCCTTCGCCGAGAAACGCGACCCCGTCTACCGGCGCGCCTGACCGAGGAGTGATCCGGATGCCCCGACCGCTCCGCGCCCCCCTGGTGGTGGAGTTCCCCTTCACCCGCTCCCTCGGACCCGTCCAGAGCGCCTTCCTCACCGGGCTGCGCGAACGCACCGTCCTCGGTGTGCGCACCGCCGACGGCCGGGTGCTGGTGCCGCCCGTCGAGTACGACCCCGTCACCGCCGGCGAACTCCGCGAACTGGCCGAGGTCGCCGCCACCGGTACCGTCACCGCCTGGGCCTGGAACCCCTCCCCGCGCCGGGGCCAGCCGCTGACCAGCCCCTTCGCCTGGGCGCTGATACGTCTGGACGGGGCCGACACCTCGCTTCTGCACGCGCTCGACGCCCCGGGACCCGACACGCCCGGACCCGACGCGGTCCGCACCGGGCTGCGCGTCCGGATCCGCTGGGCGTCCCGGCGGGTCGGAGCCATCACCGACATCGCCTGCTTCGAGCCCTTCGACAGCGCCCCGGACCGGCGGGCGAGCGCGCACACCGGCCGCTTCGCCGACCCCGTCACCGCCATCGCCGCCCCCGCCCGGCTCGACTACGTCCACACCCCCGGCCGCGCCCAGGGGGCCCATCTCGCCGCCCTCGCCGAGCACCGGATCGTCGGCGAACGCTGCCCGTCCTGCCGCAAGGTGTACGTCCCGCCCCGGGGAGCCTGTCCCACCTGCGGCGTCGCCACCGCCGAACAGGTTCGGGTCGGCCCGCGCGGCACGGTCACCACGTACTGCGTGGTCAACATCAAGGCCAGGAACCTGGACATCGAGGTGCCCTACGTCTACGCCCACATCGCCCTCGACGGCGCCGACCTCGCCCTCCACGGCCGGATCGCGGGCATCCCGTACGACCGGGTCCGGATGGGGCTGAGGGTGGAACCGGTGTGGGGTCCGGGCGGCGGCCACCCCGACCACTACCGGCCCACCGGCGAGCCCGACGCCGCCTACGACACCTACAAGGAGCTGCTGTGACGCCCCCCGCCCGGCAGACCCGGCCCCCCGCTCGCCGGACCCCGCCGTCCGCCCCGCAGACCGTGCCGTCCGCCCCGCAGACCCAGACCCCCGCCCGCCGGGTCGCGATCGTCGCCTACGCGCGGAGCGCCACCCGGCCCGGCGCGGAGGAGCTGTCCGAGGTCGAGACGCTGATGCCGGTCCTCCACGAGGTGCTGGCGCGGACCGGTCTGCGGACCGGCGACATGGACTTCACCTGCTCGGGCTCCTCCGACTACCTCGCGGGCCGGGCCTTCTCCTTCACCATGGCCCTGGACGGCGTCGGAGCCTGGCCGCCGATCTCCGAGTCCCATGTGGAGACGGACGGCGCGTGGGCGCTGTACGAGGCCTGGGTGAAAATCCTCACCGGCGCGGCGGACACCGCGCTCGTGTACGCGTACGGCACATCCTCGGCGGGCCGGCTGCGGGACGTCCTCAGCCGGCAGCTCGACCCGTACTACACCGCGCCGCTCTGGCCCGACTCCGTGTCGCTCGCCGCCCTCCAGGCACAGACCCTGATCGACGACGGCCGGACCGACGAGGCCGAACTCGCCGCGATCGGCGCGCGCAGCCGTGCCGACGCCGGACTCGAACAGCGGGAGCACGGCGAGTACATCGTCCGTCCGCTGCGGGCCGGCGACTGCCCGCCGGTCGGCGACGGCGCGGCCGCCGTGGTCCTCGCCGCCGGGGACCGAGCCCGTGACCTGTGCGAACGCCCGGCCTGGATCCGGGGCATGGACCACCGGATCGAGGCCCACGGCCTCGGCGTACGCGATCTGACCGACTCGCCCTCGACCCGGCTCGCCGCCCGGCGCGCCGGAGCCTTCGACCGGCCCCTCGACACCGCCGAACTCCACGCCCCCTTCGCCTCCCAGGAGGTCGTCCTGCGCCGAGCCCTCACCCTCGACTCCAGGGTGAGGGTCAATCCGTCCGGCGGCGCGCTCGCCGACAATCCGATGATGGCCGCCGGGCTCGTCCGCCTCGGCGAGGCCGCCGCCCGCATCCACCGAGGCGCGTCCGACCGGGCCCTCGCCCACGCCACCTCCGGGCCCTGCCTCCAGCAGAACCTGGTCGCCGTCCTGGAGGGGGAGAGCGATGAACGCTGAGCCCGTGGCCGTCGTCGGCATCGGCCAGAGCCGGCACGCCGCCGCCCGCCGCGACGTCTCCCTCGCCGGACTCGTCCGGGAGGCGGCCCGGCGGGCCCTGGACGACGCCGAGCTGACCTGGGCGGACATCGACGCCGTCGTCATCGGCAAGGCCCCCGACTTCTTCGAGGGGGTGATGATGCCCGAGCTGTATCTCGCCGACGCCCTCGGCGCGGTGGGCAAACCGATGCTGCGCGTGCACACCGCCGGCTCGGTCGGCGGCTCCACCGCGCTGGTCGCCGCCGACCTGGTGAAGGCCCGGGTCCACCCCACGGTGCTCGCGGTCGCCTTCGAGAAACAGTCCGAATCCAACGCCATGTGGGGTCTGTCCCTGCCGGTCCCCTTCCAGCAGCCGCTGCTGGCGGGCGCGGGCGGATTCTTCGCCCCGCACATCCGCGCCTACATACGACGCTCCGGCGCGCCGGACACGGTCGGCTCCCTCGTCGCCTACAAGGACCGGCGCAACGCCCTCAAGAACCCGTACGCCCATCTCCACGAGCACGGCATCACCCTGGAGAAGGTCCGGGCGTCCCCGATGCTGTGGGACCCGATCCGCTACTCGGAGACCTGCCCGTCCTCGGACGGCGCGTGCGCGATGGTCCTCACCGGACGGGCGGGGGCGGCCCGCTCGCCCCGGTCCCCCGCCTGGATGCACGGCGGGGCGATGCGCAGCGAACCCACGCTCTTCGCCGGGAAGGACTCCGTCTCCCCGCGCGCCGGGCGCGAGTGCGCCGCCGAGGTCTACCGGCAGGCCGGGATCGCCGACCCGCGCCGGGAGATCGACGTGGTGGAGATGTACGTCCCCTTCTCCTGGTACGAGCCGATGTGGCTGGAGAACCTGGGCCTCGCCGCCGAGGGGGAGGGCTGGCGGCTCACCGAGGCCGGGGTCACCGAACGGGACGGAGAGCTGCCCGTCAATCCGTCGGGCGGGGTGCTCTCCACCAACCCCATCGGGGCCTCCGGCATGATCCGTTTCGCGGAGGCCGCCCTCCAGGTGCGCGGGCAGGCGGGCGAGCACCAGATCGACGGAGCGCGCAGGGCGCTGGGGCACGCCTACGGCGGCGGTTCGCAGTTCTTCGCCATGTGGCTGGTCGGATCGGAGCCGCCCGCCACCTGATGTCCCGGATCCGCCGGATCCGCCTGATCCGCCGGGCCCGCCATCCCGTCGGACCACCCGGGCCCGCCGTCCGCCCGATCCGCCGCCCCCGGCCCGCCGCCCCGACGGATCCGATGGACCCGCCGATTCGGACGCCACCCGTCCGGGCCGGTCCGTGGCCTGTGCGGGACGGGGGCCGATCGCTAGGCTGTGGCCCGAGTCAACGCGGGAGGAGCACGGACGTGGGCGAGAGCACCACCACCACGCAGGTGTTTTCGGGCTGGGACAAACCCGAACTCGACCTCAGCAACGCCGACTGGCAGTCGGGCAGTCAGGGGGCGGGAGACGTTCAGATCGCCTTTGTGGAGGGCTTCATCGCCATGCGCAACGGCGGCCGGCCCGAGAGCCCCTCGCTGATCTTCTCCCCGGCCGAGTGGCGGGCGTTCGTGCTGAACGCCCGCGGGGGAGAGTTCGACCTCACCTGACGGCGCTCCGGACGCACCCGGGACCGGTGGGCCGCCGCCCGGCCGAACCGCCCGGGTGCCGAGTCCGGAACCGCCCGGGACGAGCGGGCCGGGGCCGCCCGGCGAAGACTCCCGCCGGCCCCGCGCACCCCCGGCCCCCGGTCGGCCGGGTGTCCCAGGCCACGTACCATGGCGGTATGTCCTTCCTCCGCCGCCGCAGCGCCGCCACACCCGCGGGCCCGGACTTCGACGTCCTGGCCATGGACCCGGGGGACTGGCCCGGCAATCTCGGCGCGGGGCTCCTGCCCGCGCCCGACGGCACCTGCCAGGGTGTCTTTCTGCGGTACGACCTCTTCGGCGGACGCGGCCCCGCGATGATCATCGGCAATCTCCCGGAGGGCTCCCCGGCCCGCGAGCTGGAAGAGGGAGAGGTCCCCTTCGAGGTGGGCCAGCTGCTGCTGGCCCTGGAGAACGACGAGCCCGTCGAGGTCGTCGGCAGCGAGGACGTCCCGGTGATGCAGGGCGACAATCTCCTCATCGTGCGCCGTCTGAAGCTCTCCGAGAGCCGGATCTCCTGCGTCCAGTTCGACCGCAGCGATCAGGTGCTGGTCACCATCGCCAGCTGGGACCGCCCGATCACCGACGATCTCTACGCCCTGCTCAAGCCGCTGCCCGCGGAACTCTTCCAGCAGGGCTGAGCGGACCGGGCCCGGAACGGCGTCATCCTTCCGGGCCCCGCCCCGACCGGCCGCGCGGATCGAACGCCCCGACCGGCCGCGCGGACCGAACGCGCGGACCCCGCCGGTCCCTCCGGGCGCCCGCGCACTCTCCCCTCGGCCGCTGCTATCGGGCGAGCATCGTCGCGAACCGCGCCGCGGCCGTCCCCAGACCGCTCGGCCCGCCCAGCCGGGCCGTGCCCGCGCCCCGGTGCACATCCTCCGCCCGATACCGGCGCACGGTCCGGTGCCAGTTGAGAATCCCCGCGAGCCAGTCCTCCATCTCCCGCACACAGGCGTAGAGCGCGGCCCGCTCGGTCTCGTTCAGCCGGAAGTCCTCGCACAGCAGCGGCAGTTCATGCTCCTTCACATGGAGGAACTGCCGCAGCCGTCCGTGCATGAGATCGTCGACGATGGTGACGGCGGCCGGATAGTCACAGCCGAAGAACGTCTGCACCACCAGCACCGCGTTGTGCAGCTCGCCCTCGACCTGCACCTCTTTCTGGTACGAGAAGAGGTCGTTGACGAGGATCGCGTAGTCCTGGGCCGACAGCTCCAGGCTCCTGACGGTGCCGTGCCGCAGCAGCTCCGCCGGAAGCTCGCCCTCGTGGCGCAGTTTTGAGAGCAGCATCGTCAGCTCCGAACCGAAGGTGGTCCGGCGCATCTCCAGATAGTCGACCGGATCCGGGACCCGGTGCTGTGCCTGGTTGTGCAGCTCCCACAGCCAGCTGTCCAGCATCGCCTCGATCGCGGTCCGCAGCTCCCGCCGGGCGGCGGGGCTCATGGGGCCGGCGGTGCGCGCCCACAGATCGGCGAGCGACCGCTCCAGCGGGCTCATCGCCGCCGCCGGCGCGGAGGCGGGATCCTCGACCGGCATACAGGCCCTCAGCCGGTCGTTGCTGAGCTTCGCCCCCAGCAGATTGCGGGGGCGGCCGAACACCACGGGGTAGTAGTCGTCGGCGTAGGTCCCCCAGGTGAGCCACTCCGCGCTCAGCTCCAGCTCCTCCGGAGAGGCGTCCGGGTCCAGACCGGCCGAGCAGAGCGCGAGGTCGAAGCCGCGCAGCATCGGACCGTCCCAGATGTCGCCCAGCAGCCCCATCCGGTCCGCCCAGGCGACGGACTTCTCATGGGCGTCCCGGTGGTGCGGGCTGAGCGTCAGCGGGAACGGGAGGTCGAACTCGGGCAGCAGCGAGGGGCCGACCCGCCGATGCGGCACATGGGTGAGGCTGCGCAGCCGGCCGGCCCCCTGCCGCGCGAACAGCGATCTGATGTCGAGCGCGGAGGTCCCGAGGCCCCCGAGGGCCGCGCCGGTCGGCGGCCGCCCGGCCGCCAGGCCCTCGTTCATATAGCGGCTGGAGCGCAGATGCCACTCATGACCGCCCGACTGCCAGTCCTGGAGGCCCTTCACATAGAGCCCGATCGCGGCGCACTCGGCCGGGGTGAGCCCCTTCTCCAGACAGAGACCGGGGACCTCGGTCAGGGCGGTGTTCTCGAACTGGTGGAGGCGCGAGGTCAGCAGATCGTTGACGGATTCGGCGGCCTCCTGGGTCGTACAGCCGAGAAAGCGCTCCAGGACCAGGACGCCGTTGCTCAGTTCGCCCTCCTCCTCGACCTCGCGTTGGTACGAGAAGAGGTCGTTGCGCAGATGCACCGCGTCGGAGAAGGCGTCCACGAGCACGCGCAGCGGACGGGAGGCGGCCACCGGCTCGGGGACCTCGGCCCCCGCCGCGTACTCCACCAGCCCCGCCGACCAGGGCGCGCCGCCGACCTTGCGGCGCATCTCGATGTACTCGACCGGATTGGCGACCCGGCCCTCATTGATGTTGGACAGCTCCCACAGCGACTCGTTGAGGAGATTGCGCGTGGACTCCGCGAACCGGGTGCGCCACGCGGGCGACATGGCCGGGACGGTCCGCGCCCAGAGATCGGCGAGTCCGGCCTCCACCGGATTGGTCGGCTCCGGTGTCGGGCCGCCCTGCTCCATCGGCATGAAGGCGGGCAGCCGGTCGAGATAGGCCTTCCCGCCCTCACGGTCTTGGGTGCGTTTGAAGATCTCCAGGAAGTGGTCGTCGAAGAAGAAGACCCACACATACCAGTCGGTGACCAGGGAGAGCGTCTCGGCGTCGCAGTCGGGGTGGGTGTATCCGCACAGCAGCGCGTAGTCATGGGCCTCAAGATCCCGCTCCTCCCAGATGCCGGATCCCTCCAGCATGCCCATGCCGCGCGCCCACTCCCGGGTGTGGGAACGGGCCGTCGCGACATGAGGGTTCAGGCGTGCCGGGTGCGGCACATAGAAGTCGGGGAGGACGAAGGGCTGTGCCATGCGTGAGATGCCTCTCGGGTCAAGTCGGCGACTACGGAAAAGCTTTACCCGTCCCCCATCTGGCCCACACATAACACATGAAATGCCATATAAGCATATAAATCTGCGGGCAGTTGGATTCCGGGAACCGACCATCAACCCCGGCCGGTCACAGCGCCTCCGCGCCGCGTGCCCGGGGCTCCCCGGGGGCGCGGCGCGGAGGAAGAGATCGCTCAGCGTGTGCCGACGGCGGCACGCACCGCCCGACGCGCCCGCGCGCAGTCGTCGTGCAGCCGCCGCAACAGCAGCCGCTGCTCCTCACCGGCCGAGAGCCCGCCGGGAGCCGCCCCGGAGGGGCCGCCCGTCGGCGTCGCCTCCCGCATCGTCCGCTGGACCGCCGTCTCGTAGGTCCGGATCTCCCGGGTCAGCACCAGCATCAGATTCACCAGGAAGGCGTCCCGCGCCTCGGGGCCCGCCTGCTGTGCCGTCTGACTGATGTGCCGCCGCGCGGCGGGCGCGTCGCCGAGCACCGCCCAGAGCGTGGCCAGGTCGTACCCGGGCAGATACCAGCCCGCGTGCTCCCAGTCGACCAGCACCGGACCGGTCGGCGACAGCAGCACATTGGAGAGCAGCGCGTCACCGTGGGAGAACTGGCTGATGCCGTGCCGCCCGCCCGCATGCGCCAGCCCGCGCAACAGCTTCTGCAGATCGCCCAGATCCCGATCGGTGAACAGACCCAGCTCGTGATAGCGGGAGATTCGCGACGCGTAGTCCAGCGGCCGGTCGAACAGCTCGGCCGGCGGCCGCCAGGTGCTCAGCCGGGCGATCGCGCCGAGCACGGCCCGTACATCGGTGCGCGGCGGAGCCTCGTTCGGGTGACGGGTGAGGGCCGCGGGACGGCCGGGCATCCGCTCGATCACCAGGGTGCAGTTCTCCGGGTCCGCGGCGATCAGCCGCGGGGCGCGCACCGGCGGACGGTGGCGCACGAACGCGCGGTAGGCGGCTATTTCGTGCCGGAACCGCTCGACCCAGACGGAGGAGCGGTCCAGCAGACACTTGGCGACCGCGGTCGTCCTCCCCGTCGTACCGACGATCAGCACGGAGCGCCCGCTGCGGCGCAGCACCTGCACCGGAGTGAACTCCGGACAGATCCGGTGCACCGCCGCGACCGCCATCCTCAGCTGCGCGCCCTGCGCTCCGGACAGGTCGATCCTCCCGCTGGGGGCCTGGCCGGCCGCCGTGGCGGGCCGCAGCGGCGGCCGGCCCGTGCGCGCCGGGGCGAGATACGGTCCGGCTCCGTTCAGCGTGGGCGGGCGCTGCGGCCGGTACGGGGCGGACACGGAGGACGATGCTGTGTGCATGGGGGTGACAGATCCCTTCGTGCGCCGACAGTTCGCGTGCGCCGCCCGCCCCGGCTCCGGCCGCATCCTGGGGAATGCGACCGGAGCCGGGCCGGGGTGACGCGTTCCTACGTCACACCAGCGCGCGGGTGGCACACCATCTGGCGAACCCTGGCGAACCCTGGCGAATAGCGGTCGCGCGGCTGCCCGCGCCCGGGGGCGGGCTACTGTCAACTCAGCCGAGAACCTGGGGGCTTGACGTGACCGGAGTACCCAACACCCGCCTGTACGACCTGTTCGGCATGACCGGCTGGTCCAAGGGCGAACTCGCCAGACTCGTGAACCGGCAGGCGGCGGCCATGGGCCACCCCCAACTGGCGACCGACACCTCGCGGGTACGGCGCTGGATCGACATGGGGGAGACCCCGCGCGACCCCGTGCCCCGCGTGCTGGCGGCTCTGTTCACCGAGCGGCTCGGCCGTGTCGTGACCATCGAGGACCTCGGGTTCGTACGGAACGGGCGAGCGGGCAGGCGGAAGGACGCGCAGGGCTCGGAGAACCCTGACGGCCTGCCGTGGGCGCCCGACCGGACGGCAGCGGTCCTCACCGAATTCACGGGAATGGACCTCATGCTCAACCGACGCGGCTTGGTGGGCGCGGGCGCCGCGCTCGCCGCGGGAACGACGCTCAGCAGCGCGATGCACGACTGGCTGCAGACCGATCCCGCTCTCGCCCAGGACGCCCCCTCCACCGAGAACCCCCTGCACGCCGACCCCGTGGGGTACGACCGCTACGAGGCGGCCCCCATCGGGTCCGAGGAGATCGAGGCACTGGAGCGGTCCGTCGAAGTCTTCCGCGCCTGGGACGCCGCCCGCGGCGGCGGGCTCCAGCGGAAGGCCGTGGTGGGCCAGCTCAACGAAGTGGGCGGCATGCTCGCCTACCGCCACCCCGATCACCTCCAGCGGCGCCTGTGGGGCGTCGCGGCCAACCTCGCCGTCCTCGCCGGCTGGATGTCCCACGACGTCGGCCTCGAACCCACCGCCCAGAAGTACTTCGTCATCGCCGCCCACGCCGCGCGCGAGGGCGGCGACCGGCCCAGAGCCGGGGAGGCGCTCTCCCGCGCCGCCCGCCAGATGGTCCATCTGGGCCGCCCCGACGACGCGCTCGACCTGATGAAGCTCGCCAAATCAGGATCGGGCGACGAGACCCTGCCGCGCACCCGGGCGATGCTGCACACCATCGAGGCCTGGGCACAGGCGTCCATGGGCCACGGCAAGGCCATGCGCCGCACCCTCGGCGAGGCCGAGGACCTCTTCGTCTCCGACAAGGGCGATGTGCCGCCCCCCAGCTGGATGCAGATGTTCGACGAGGCCGATCTGCACGGCATGGAGGCGCTGGCCTACCGCACGCTCGCCGAACACGATCCCTCGGCGGCCAACATCGCGCAGGGACACGCCAGAAAGGCCCTGGAGCTGCGCGAGGGCGGACGACAGCGCTCCAAGATCTTCGACTACATCTCGATGGCCTCCGCGTGTTTCATCGGCAACGATCCCGAACAGGCCGATCGCTACGCCAGACTCGCGCTGGTCTCGATGGGCGAGACCTCGTCCCACCGCACCTGGGACAGGCTGCGTGAGATGTACCGGCTGACCGGGCACTACGCCGGACACGGCAAGATCGACGATCTGCGCCAGGAGATCCTTCTCGCGCTGCCCAACAGCCCCCTGCGGAGGCACAGAGGCGCCCCCGCCTAGCCTCCCCGCCCCTGGGCTCCGGACCGTGTGCCGGGCTCTTCGATCCGTTCGATCCGCCGTGCTCTACGCCCGGTGCTGTGCCACGCCCGGCCGTGTACCGCTACAGCCCGATCCGCACGGCCAGCACACACGCACCGCCGTCGCGGCCGTCCGCGCCGACGGTCCGTACGATTGTCCGAACGCATTCCTGGGCGTCGGCCGCCTCGGCCAGCCGGGGAGCCAGCGCGAGCAGCTCTCCCGGGTCGCAGTCGCCGACGGCGTCCGTGCGCGTGAGGCCGTCGGTGTGCAGCACCAGCAGATCGCCGGGGAGCAGACGGACACCGGCCTGCTCGTACGCGGCCCCCGTGGTCGCGCCCAGCAGGACGCCGTCCAGCTGGGTCAGGGCGCGCCCCGTCCCGTTGCGGAAGAGCAGCGGGGCGGGGTGGCCCGCCTGGGCCCAGGTCAGGGTGCGGCCCGCGGGATCGAAGCGGCAGCAGACCGCGCTGCCGAGAGCGGGCTGCGCCGAGGTCTCCAGCAGCTGGTTGAGATGGCCCATCAGCTGTCCGGGCTCGATGCCCGCCAGCCCCAGCCCGCGCAGCGCGCCCAGCAGCATCGCCATGGTGGAGGTGGTGCTCACCCCGTGCCCGGTGAGATCGCCGACGCCGAGCAGCGAGGCGCCGGAGGGCAGCTGGAACGCGTCGTACCAGTCGCCGCCGATCACCGTGCCGGTCGCGGCCGGGAAGGCATGGGCCGCGACGTCCAGCCCGCCCGTTCCGTCCGCCGGGAAGCGGAGCGAGCCCCGCCAGGGCGGAAGGACGGCCTCCTGGAGTTCCACCGCGAGCCGGTGCTCGGTGTGTTCGATGTGCTGCCTGCGATGGAGCGAGTCGCGGCTCTCACGCAACGCCCGCTCACTGCGGCGCAATTCGCTGACGTCCCGGAACACCGCCCACATGGAGGCGGTGGAGCCGTCGGCGTCGAGCACGGGCTCACCGGTCATATGGACGGTGCGCACCCGGCCGTCCGACCGCACCATACGGAACTCGCCGTCGATGGGCCGCCCGTCGACGAGACAGCCGGTCACCAGCGTCGTCAGCAGGGCCTGGTCCTCGGCGAAGACGACGGAGGGCAGTTCGTCCAGGGTCATGGGGCCGCTCTGCGGGGTGCGCCCGAGGATCCGGTACAGCTCGTCCGACCAGCTCACCTCGTCGGTGAGGAGATTCCACTCGGCGCTGCCGACCCGGCTGAGAAGCGATCCGGTGCGCTGGGCGCTGTCGGCCAGGTGTCCGGCGAGCGGGTCCTCGGCCTCGTCCTGGAGGGTGTCCGGCAGCCCTTCCCTGAGCTGTCCCAGATGGGTCCCGAGGTCGTCGAGCTGATGGACGGCCAGATCGCACAGTGCCCGCTGCCACCGGCCGTGCGGGTCGTCCTCGTCCACCGCGGCGTCCCGGCGCACCGCGTCCACATCGCCGCGGAGCCGGCGCGTCCGAGTGATCAGAGCGTCTACGGAACCGCGTTCGGGCGGCTGTGAGGCGGGACGCTCCGCGAACACATGGGACGGCATGTGGGACTCCGATACAGGCGTGGCCTCGGCCAGGTCTGAGACACGGTCTTGAGCTGTGGACCGGTACGACTCTCGCACAGGCGGGGAGGACCCGTAAGGGATTTGGCGACACTCGGCACGGTGGTGCCCGGGTCATATGTCGGGAGTCGGCGGTCCACGGAGTCTGGTTCAGGCCATCGTGTGTCATGGGGAGTTCTCCCAGCTCGGCGGGGTCGTGGCCCCGTGGCTGACGGCCGCCTTCGGCGCCAGGCGCGGCGCGCCGTTCCGCCGGGTCCTGCGGAACGACGGCGTCGGCCGACGCGGAGAAACGGTCCGTCGGTGGGGTGATCCCCGATGAGCTGCGGCTCCTCGATGGGGTGCGAAGCCGTCGGTACGGGCTCCGAGCGTGCGTCGCCGACTCCGGAGTTGTTCGTGTACGCACTCCTGGGAGGCCGTTCGGGCCGGCTCCGAGCCGCCGAAGCGGCCACGATCGAGGAGGGAGAACCGGCCAAGAACGCGTCCGGAGGGGCTCCGTCGGACGAGGGACGGCCGAATGGCGGAGAATCGACTGCGGGGCGGTGCGAAGTCCACGACGAGTCCGTTCGCCGAGGGCTCGGACCCGGCGACCGGAGGTCCGGCGGGATCACGCACCGGCCCCGGCGGCATGGGGCCGGGGGAGCCGGCCGGGTTCACGCGGTCCCCGGCGACGGGGCGACGTTCCGCGCGGAGTCGGTGGCTCACGCCGTACGCGGCGTGCGAGTCGGCGGGTTTACCCGGTAGCGGCGGTGCGCGGCGGCGGGCCCGCGCCGTGCGCGGTGGTGCGAGGCGGCGGGCGCCCCGGCGGAGGCCGCCGGCCCCGGTCGCGGACCGGTCCCCACGGCTCCCGGCGGACCATGAAAGACCAGGTCGGAGCCGGTATCGAGGGGCATTGTCAGTGGTGGGCCGCACTATGTGAACCATGACGACTTCTCCCGCCGCCCCCGTCGCGGCCGCATCGCCGGAATCCGCTCCGGCAGTCTCCTCCGCGCCGTCCGCCCCGGCCGCTGCGGAGCCCGCTCCCGCCGTGGTGCTCGTCGGCGCCACGGCGTACGCGTCGGCTGTCGAGACCGCCGCCCGGGCCGCCGCCGCGTACTACGCGACGGGGGAGAGCGCTCTGGACGACGACGCCTACGACCGGCTGGTGCGCGGTGTCGCCGCCTATGAGGCGGCGCATCCCGGCGAGTTGTCGCCCGACTCGCCGACGGGGAAGGTCGCGGGCGGCGCGGCGGTCGGGGACGTGCCGCACACCGAGCCGATGCTCTCGCTGGACAACGCCTTCTCCGCCGAGCAGCTGCTGGCCTGGACGGCCTCCGTGGAGCGGCGGATCGGCCGGCCCGTCGAGCGGTGGAGCGTCGAGGCCAAACTCGACGGCCTCGCCGTGGCCGCCCGTTACGAGGAGGGGCGGCTCGCCCGGCTGCTCACCCGGGGGGACGGCTTCGCCGGTGAGGACGTCTCCCACGCGATCGGCGCCATCGTGGGGCTCCCCGACCGGCTCACCGAGCCCGTCACCCTCGAGGTGCGGGGCGAGGTGCTGATGACCCGCGAGCAGTTCGAGCGGGCCAACACCGCGCGCACCGCCCACGGCGGGGCCCCCTTCGCCAATCCCCGCAATGGAGCGGCGGGCACCCTGCGGGCGAGAGACCGCGCGTACCGGGTGGAGATGACCTTCTTCGGGTACGGCGCGCTGCCGCTGCCCGGGTCGGCGGACGCCTTCGCCGAGGGGACGGCCGAGTGGCCGCACAGCACGCTCATGGAGCGCGTCGCCGAGCTGGGGATCCACACGGCCGCGGCCACCGCCGTCCCGCCGCGCACCGTCACGGAGGCCGACTCCCTCCAGGCCCGGATCGAGGAGTTCGCCGCACTCCGCGCCGGGCTGCCGTTCGGCATCGACGGCATCGTCGTCAAGGCCGATCTCGCGGCCGACCGGGCGGCGGCCGGATCCGGCTCCCGCGCCCCGCGCTGGGCCGTCGCCTACAAGCTGCCCGCGGTGGAGAAGGTGACCACCCTGCTGGCCGTCGAGTGGAACGTGGGGCGCACCGGGGCCATCGCGCCCCGCGCCGTGCTGGAGCCGGTGGAGATCGACGGCTCGACGGTCTCCTACGCCACCCTGCACAACCCCGGCGACATCACCCGCCGCGATCTGCGGATCGGCGACAAGGTGATGGTGCACAAGGCGGGGGACGTCATCCCGCGCGTCGAGGCGCCGGTGGCCCATCTGCGCACCGGGGAGGAGCGGCCGATCGTCTTCCCCACGGCGTGCCCGCAGTGCGGATCGGACATCGACGCCTCGGAGCAGCGCTGGCGCTGTGTCCGGGGGCGCGACTGCCGGCTGGTCGCCTCGGTCGCGTACGCGGCGGGGCGCGATCAGCTCGACATCGAGGGGCTGGGCGTCACGCGGGTCGTCCAGCTCGTGGACGCGGGGCTGGTGAGCGACTTCGCCGACCTCTTCACCCTGACCCGGGAGCAGTTGCTGGGTCTGGAGCGGATGGGGGAGACCAGCACCGACAATCTCCTGGCGGCGGTCCGGGCCGCGAAGGACCGTCCGCTGTCGCGGGTCTTCTGCGCGCTCGGGGTGCGCGGCACGGGACGCTCCATGTCCCGCCGTATCGCCCGGCACTTCGGCTCCATGGAGCGGATACGCGCGGCCGACGCCGAGGCGCTCCAGCGGGTCGACGGCATCGGCGGGGAGAAGGCCCGGACGGTCGTCGCCGAGCTGGTCGAGCTGGCGCCGCTCATCGACCGGCTGGCCGCCGCCGGGGTCCGGATGAGCGAGCCCGGGGTGACCGGTCCGCCCGCCCCGGCGGACGCGGACGCCGGCACCGGCGCCGACGCGGGCGGGAGCGCCGGCGAAGAGGGAGGGCCGGCGGGGTCGGCGGGGCCGCTGAGCGGGATGACGGTGGTGGTCAGCGGCGCGATGACGGGAGTGCTGGCGTCGCTGTCGCGCGGGCGGATGAACGAACTCGTGGAGCGGGCCGGAGGGAAGTCCTCCTCCTCCGTCTCCGGGCGGACCTCGCTGCTCGTCGCCGGTGCGAACGCGGGCTCCAAGCGGGCCAAGGCCGAGCAGCTCGGCGTCCGTACGGCCACGCCGGACGAGTTCGCCGAGCTGGTCGCCGACTTTCTGACGGAGTGACGGACGGGCCCGGAGGCCGGGCCTCGGCGGCCTTCGGGAGAGCGAGGGGGAGGGGAGATGCGGCGGAGATCCAGTCGGGATCAGTTTAGGTTAGGCTTGCCTAAATAAATGGATCTGGGTTCGGCGGGCCGGCCGGGCCGATGGGGAGGAGTCTGCCGTGGGACATGGCTGGGAGGGCGTCGTCCTCAAACTGATGCGCGGCAAGGACTTCGCCTTCACGGTGACCGGGGTCGAAGAGGTCACCGACCGCTTCCGGCGCGTTCACTTCACCGACGGCGGCATGCTGGCGCAGACCGGGGTCCACCCCACCATGTGGGTCCGGGTCTGGTTCGACAACGGGGACAAGCCGCATCAGCGGGCCTTCACCCTCGTCGATCCCGATCCCGAGGCGGGCGCCTTCAGCATGGAGTTCGCCCTGCACGAGGGCCGGGCGAGCGCCTGGGCCCGGCAGGCGCGGCCCGGTGAGACCGTTCAGGCCACCTTGCAGGGCACCGGCTTCACCGCTCCCTCCCCGGCCCCGGAACGTCTCTTCGTGGTCGGCGACCCCGCGTCCCTTCCCGCGATCAACTCCCTGCTCGGAGCGATTCCGGAGGCATCCGCGACGATCTGGTTCGAGACGAGCCACGCCTCCGACCCGGATCTGCCGCTGCGGCTGGACCCGGCCCGCCACGAACTGCGCCGCGTCCCCCGCCAGGAGCGCGGCGCGCGGCTGGTCGCCGAGGTGCGGTCGGAGCTGCCCGCCCTGCTGGACGACCCGGCGGGAGCGTATCTCTGGATCGCCTGCGACACGGCGACGACGCGCTCCCTCGCCTCGTACGCCCGCAAGGAGCTGGGCCTGGCCAAGGACCGCGTCAACGCGCTGGGTTACTGGCGAGCCGCCTGACGCCTCGCGGGTCCGACATTGCGCGGGCCTGCCCGCCCCGGTCCGCCGTCGGCGAGCCCGGCGGACCGGCCCGGTGTCGCGCGGGCCGGCCGTCCCGACGGGGTCCGGCCGGGTCCGCGCGGTGGAGCCGGGCGGGTCAGGGGGCCACCGGCAGGGTCACCCCGCTGACCCCGGTCCGCACGGTCAGCCGGGTCCCCGCCGGGTGGCGCAGGGTGTAGTCGTGGTCCGTGGAGATCAGGACCACGCCCAGCCGGTGTCCCTTCTTGAAGACGTACTCCTGCGGCTGCATCCCGAAACGGAGCCGGTACTCGCGCCCCTCCTCCACCCGGCTCTCCCGGGCGGCCGAACGCCGGTTGCGGACGTCCAGCCAGCCACGCGAGACGATCTTGAAGTCGGCGGTCTCGGTGCGGTGCCGGGTGCGGTGGGCGCAGCCGGTGTCGCCGGGGACGCCCTGTCCGTAGCAGACCGGCGCCGAGGCGTCGGGCACCGTGCCCGCCACCGCCCGGGTGTCCCGGCCGTAGTCCACCAGCAGTGCCGTCACATAGGGCGAGGCGCCGTCCAGCGAGGACCGGAGGGAGACCCGGGGGACGCCGTTGACGCGCAGCTCCTCGGTGAGCGGGCCGGTGGTGTAGGCGAGCCGGTTCGGATGCGCGGCGCCGGGGTCGGCGACCAGGGCCTCCGCCCGGACCGTGCGGCCCGCGTCGCTCAGCGAGTGCTCGACCGCCGGGCCGGGCCGGGCGCCCAGCCCGGCCGGATTGAGCCGCAGCGTCAGATCGTGGGTGCCGCGAGCCGGCCAGTCGGACTGCCGCCGCCAGCTGAAGTCCGCCTGCTCCACCTCGACCCGAGCCGCCTCGGGAGCGCCGTTGTCCAGATCGTAGAGCCAGTGATCGAACCACTGATGCAGCTGTCCGAGCCACTCCTCCATCCGCAGCGGCATCGGATTGTTGTGCCCGGCCTGGTGCAGCCAGAGCCTGCGCGGCACCTCGTGCTTCCCGAGCGCCTCCCACAGACGGCCGACGTGCTGGGTCTTCACATTCCAGTCGTTGCCGCCGTGGACGGCGAACACCGCGGCCCTGATCCTCCGGGCGTCCTTGAGATAGTCCCGCTCGGCCCAGAACCGGCTCCAGTCGCCGGTCCGCCGGTCCTGCTCCGCCGTCAGCCGGTCCAGAACGGGCCGGCAGATCTCCCGGTCGGCGCGGCTGTACACGGATTTGGCCAGGATGTCGGCGTCCTCGCCCTGATAGCCGCCGGGGGCCACCACCCCGCCGTTGGCCCGGTAGTAGTCGTACCAGGAGGAGATGCCGGAGATCGGCACGATGGCCTTGAGCCCCTCGACGCCCGTGGCGGCGACGGCGGTCGGCAGGGTGCCGTTGTACGAGATCCCCATCATGGCGGCGTCGCCCGTCGACCAGGAGGCGCGGGACGGACGGCCGTCCGGGTCCCAGCCCCGGGCCCGGCCGTTCAGCCAGTCCACGGCCGCCTTCGCGCCGAGCGTCTCCGCACGTCCGCCGGAGCTGGGGCAGCCGGTCGACCCGCCCGTGCCCACGCTGTCGAGCTGGGCGACCGCGTAGCCGCGCGGCAGGAAGTAGTTGTCGTTGTATCCGGGGAACGGGGCGGACCGCTCGGACTGCGCCGGGGACGCGGCGGACGCCGACGGGTCGACGAGTCCCGGCAGCCGGCTCTCGGCCGCCGTCCCCCGAGTCGGCGGAAGACCGTCCTCCGCCAGATCCACCGGATGGAAGGGGACCTCGTTGCCGCCGCCCCAGTAGGGGCTGGCCTCGATGATCGTCGCCACCTTCAGCCCGTCGCCGGTCTCCTTCGGCCGCAGGATCCGCATCCGTACGGTGTCCCGCCGGCCGTCCTCGTCGCTGTCGGCCTCCGTCTCGATGTCCACCAGTTGCGACACGGCGTCGGCGCGGGAGAAGACCGGCTCGGTGCGCCCGTTCGCGACGGAGAGCGAGGGGGCGGGCCCGGGGGCGACCCGGGCGGCGGCGGGCGCGGGCAGCACGCCGAGGAGACAGAGCGCCAGCACGGGCGCGGCCGCCCTCCGTAAGACGCCGGTGCGGGGTGACGCGGGGAGTCTCGCCATCGTGCCTCCAGGCTCGGAAGGTGACGATCACGCGGAAGCGCGGGCACATTCCACCGCGGATCGGCGCCCCGCGCCAGACCGCCTTCTGGCAGCCTGTCGGGATGCCCGCACCCCAGGAAGCACCCCCGCGGCGGACGCCCCCGGGACCGTCCTCCGCGCGGCCGGCGAGCCCACCGCCGCCGTACGGGCCCGATCATCGCCCCGCAGAAGGAGAGAGAGTGCCGCCCACCCCACGGTTCACCCTGGCCAGCCTGGTCATCGACTGCCAGGACGCCCACGCCCTGGCCGAGTTCTACGGACGGCTCCTCGGCTGGGAGGTGAGGGCGAGCGAGCCGGACTGGGTCCATCTCCGCTCCCCGGACGGCGCGTTCGGCCTCTCGTTCCAGGGCGAACCGGAGTATGAGCCGCCGCTCTGGCCCGAGGAGCCGGGAGCGCAGCAGAAGATGCTCCATCTCGACATCCGGGTCGACGATCTCGGCCCGGCGGTCCGGCACGCGGTCTCCCTCGGAGCCACCGAGACCTCCGCGCGGGGGCAGGACGACCTTCGCGTTCTGCTGGACCCTGCGGGCCACCCCTTCTGTCTGTTCCTCGTATCCCCCGAGTGACCTGCGAATGTAATACTCACTCCATGAGTTCACATCTGACAGGTGCCCGTCGGGCGGCACCGGTCGGCCCGGTGCGGATCCGGCGGGCGACCGTCGCGGACGCCAAGCGGCTCACCGCCATGGTCCGCCGCGCGCGCGCCTACGAGGGCCCGTACGCGGCCATGGTCGAGGGCTATCGGGTCGGCCCGGACTACATCGAGAGCCACGCGGTGCATGTCGCCGTGGACGGCGGCGGCGCGGCGCTGGGCTTCTACGCCCTGGTGCTCGACCCGCCCGAGCTGGATCTGATGTTCGTCGCGGACCGGGCGCAGGGGCTCGGCATCGGCCGTCTCCTCGTCGGCCATCTGACCGGCGAGGCCCGCCGCGCCGGGATCGACGCGGTGCGCGTCGTCTCCCATCCGCCGTCGGAGGGCTTCTACCTCAGCGTCGGGGCCCGGCGCGTCGGGACCTGTCCGGCCAATCCGCCCGCGGTGGCCTGGGACCGGCCGGAGCTGGTGCTCCCGGTCGCCGCGGACGGCTGAATCACTGCGGGCGGCGGGCGCCCCGTACCCCCGCCGCCCCCGTACCCCCGCCGGACCGTCGGCCCTTACCCCGCCGGACCGTCGGCCCGTACCCCGTGGGACCGCCGACGCCCCGTACCCCCGGGGGCGGCCGATGCCTCGGGCCGCCCCCCGGGGGTACGACGCCTCAGACCACCGCGCCCGTGCCGCGCCGTTCGCTCGCGCGCTCCGGGCGGGTGCGCGGCCGGTCGGGCCAGCGGTGCTGGAGACCGACCGCCAGGGGCATCGCCGTGAACACCGTCGACGCGATGCCGATCACCACACCCGCCAGCAGCGCGACGGAGAAGTCCGCCAGCGAGTCCCCGCCGAGGACCGCGAGCGCGATCAGCACGAAGAGCGCGCCCATGCCCGTGTTCACCGTACGGGGCAGGGTCTGCGCCACCGCCTTGTCCGCCAGCTCGGGCCAGGCCCCGCGCGGCGACATCCGCCGCAGTTCGCGCAGCCGGTCCAGGACGACGACCGTGTCGTTGACCGAGTAGCCGACCACCGTCAGCAGCGCCGCGAGGAACACGCTGTCGACCGGCTTGCCCAGCCAGGCGAACAGCCCCACCACCAGCAGCACGTCCTGCACCATCGAGGCGACGGCCGCGGCGGCGAAGGTCCAGCGGAACCGCACCGTCAGATAGAGGAGCTGGGCGGCGACCGCCACCGCCAGCGCGATCAGCGCATGGGTGCGCAGCTCGCTGCCGAGGCTCGGTCCGATCTTCTCGTCCCGTTCCACGGTGACCTTTCCGGCGACCTCGCCGAGCGAGGCCCGGATCCTCTCCTGCTCCTGATTGCTCAGCTCGCCGGTGCGCACGGTGACGCCCCGCTCGCCCGTCGTCTGGACCACGGCGCGGGGGAACCCGGCCTCGGTGACGGCCGCGCGCGCGATGTCGGCGTCCACCGGCCGCTCGGCGGCGTACTGCACCTGACGGCCGCCGGTGAACTCGACCCCGAACTCCAGACCGCGGACCCCGATCCCGCCGAGGGCGAACACCAGCAGCCCCAGACAGATCCCGAGCCACCGCCGCCGGTGGCGCATCAGCCGGGGCGGGCGGCGCTCCAGGGCCGTCCGGATCCGGCCCTTGGAGGCCAGTCCGGTCAGCTTCGGCCGCCGCCGCACCGCGCCGCGGGCCACCGCCCAGTCGGCGAGCAGCCGGGTGATCACCATCGCCGAGATCAGCGAGACCAGCACCCCGATCACGAGGGTCACCCCGAAGCCCTTGACCGGCCCGATGGCGAAGATGAACAGCAGCCCGGCCGCGAGCAGCGTGGTCACATGGGAGTCGGTGACCGCGCTCCACGCCTTGCTGAAGCCGATCCGCAGCGGCCGGCGCAGATCGGAGGCCGCCGCGGCGGACCGCGATCCGGTGCGGCCGGTGTTGGCCAGGGCGTACTCCTCCCTGGCGCGTTCGAAGACGAGGACGTTGGCGTCCACGGCGATGCCGATCGCGAGGACGAAGCCGGCGAGTCCGGGCAGGGTCAGCGTCGCGCCGATCGCCACGATCGCGGCGTACGAGATCAGTCCGTACAGCGCCAGGGCGAGGGTGGCGAGCGCTCCGACCAGCCGGTAGACGGCGATGATGAAGAGTCCGGTGCAGATCAGGCCGATCACGGCGGCCATCGCGCTGGCGCGGATGGCGTCCGCGCCGAGGGTCGGGCCGACCACGCTCTGCTCGATGGTGGTCACGGGCACGGGCAGCGCGCCGCCCTTGACCAGGGCGGCCAGATCGCGGGCCTCGGCCGCGTCGAAGCTGCCGGTGATCTGCGCCGATCCCCCGGTGATACCCGCCTTGCAGGGCACCGAGGTCTCCATGCCGGGCGCGGAGACGATCGCGTCGTCCAGCACGATCGCGACCCGCCGGGCGGGGTCGCCCGGAGCGGCGCAGGCCGCGTCGCCGGTGATCTTGGCCCACTCCTTGCCGCCGCCCCGGAAGGAGAGGTCGACGGACCAGCCCCGGCCCATCTGGGTGTCGAGCACCGCCTCGGCGTCCTTGACCCCCTCGCCGGTCAGCGCGGGCGGCGCGAGCTTGAGGAACGCGCCCGGCGCGTCCGGGTCGGGCAGCACCCGGGAGCCGTCGGAGGCCGGGGCGCTCTTCGGACCCTGCGTCGCCTCCACCACGGGGTGGAAGGTGAGCTGGGCGGTGCGCCCGATGACCTCGGCGGCCTTGCGCGGATCCTGCACCCCGGGCAGTTCCACGACGATACGGCGCTCACCGGAGCGGGCGAGCGACGGCTCGGAGACCCCGAGCGCGTCCACCCGCTGCCGCAGCACCTCCAGCGCCCGGTCGGTCGCGCCCGCGTCGGCGCGGACGGTGGGCGAGTCGCGGGTCTCCAGCACGATACGGGTGCCACCCCGCAGATCGAGCCCCAGCCGGGGCGGTTGGGTCATGGCGACATAGAGCGATACGGCGACGACGGCGAGCGCGAACAGCGCACGCCAGAACGTGGCGCGAGAGGACATGAGTACTCCACGGGCGGCACACGGCTCGCCCGGGGGGCGGCCGCGGACAGGTAAGGGACGCGGCGATCGCGCGCCGTCGTGCCCGTGGACATGCCACAGGGACGGGCGGCGGACGCCGAAGAGACCTCAGCTGCTCGTGGAGGAGGGCGGTGCCCGGGTCTGCCGGGGGCCGTGGACGGGCAGGGGCGGCGCGCGCTCCTGCCGGGGACCCGCCGCCTCGCGGCCGGCCGACGGCAGCGCGGTGACGGGGGCCGTCGGCGGCTCGGCCGCCTCGGGCGCCAGGGGCGGCCGGTCGCCCGGATCGGAGGAGACGACCTCCTGGACGGTCGCGACCGGAGCCCGCCGCACCTCGGCCCGCGCCGAAGCGGTCCGCGAGGGGCCGTCGGTACGGGCGGGAACGGCGGGTGTGACGGCGGGGGCGGAGGCGACCGCTCCGGCGATCGGGGCGGGCCCGGCCCCCGCGAGGACCACGAAGACCGCCCATACGCCCATCAGCAGCGGCGGCAGGGAGGCCGCGACGAGGAGACGTACGCGCTGTCGCATGCGCCCGCCCCCTGGTGTTGTGACCCGACCGTTCAGGTCACAGCGTAGGCGACACCGGCGGGCGGCCGGTGAGCGGACGGCCCCCGGTCTTCCCGGGCGGTTGTGAACGCCTCGTGAACAGCATGTTCACTCCATGGCGTGATGTCTACGATCTCCGACGGACGGTCTCGTTCGAGTGACCGCCTGCCCTGCACATTCCCCCGTCATGGAGGTCGCACGTGTTCGGGAAGGCCACAGAGTCGCACATGTTCGGGAAAGCCGCGAAGCCGTACCGGTCCGGGAAGGCCGCGGAGCCGCAGAGGTCAGAAAGAACCGCGGAGCCGCACAGGTCAGAAGGAGCCGCGGAGCCGTACGAGTCGCGGAGGGCCGCGAAACGGAGCGGACCGGCCGCCGGAGGGTTTCGGGCCCGGGCGGTCGCCGGCGCGGCGGCGGGGATGTTCCTCGTCGCCGGCTGTTCCTCCGGCGAAGGACCGGCCGAGGCCGCAGGCGGCGTCCCGGTCGTCGAGAAGGGCGCGCTGACCACCTGTACCCATCTGCCCTATCCGCCGTTCCAGTTCGAACGGGACGGCGAGATCGTGGGCTTCGACGTCGCCCTGGTCGACCTGGTGGCGAAACGGCTCAAGGTCGAGCAGAAGATCGTGGACACCCCCTTCGAGAACTTCAAGACCGGCGCGTTCCTCAACTCCGGCGAGTGCGACCTCGCGGCCGCCGGGATGACCATCACCGACGACCGGAAGAAGAACGTCGACTTCTCCGTCCCCTACTTCGACGCCACCCAGGCCCTGCTGGCGACCAGGAAGAGCGGTCTGACCTCCCTCGACCAGGTCAAGAGCCGCCGAGCCAGGCTCGGCGCCCAGACCGAGACCACCGGCGAGAGCCACGCCAAGAAGCACGGCCTCGACCCCGTCGCCTTCGAAAGCTCGGACGCCGTGCTCACCGGACTGCGCACCGGACAGGTCGACGCGGTCGTCATCGACTACCCTGTCGTCCAGGGCTGGCTCAAGGACCGGCGCAACGCCGCCGAATTCTCCCTCGGCCGGCCCATCGAGACCGGCGAGCAGTACGGGATCTCGGTGAAGAAGGGCAATCGGAAGCTCCTCGCGGCCATCGACCGGGCCATCCGGGAGGCGCGCGCCGACGGCAGCTACGACTCGCTCTACCGACGGTGGATCGGACCGCCGCCCCAGGGCTCGTCGTGACCCTGCGGCCGACCGCGCGGCAGCGCCGCCGGGCCTTCCGGGGCGCCCAGTACGCCGTCTTCGCGGGGCTCGTGGTCCTGGTCGGCGCGCTCGCCGACTGGGACCGGCTGGCGCGCCAGTTCGCCCAGCCGGACCTCGCCCGCGAGCTGTTCCCCGACATCATCACCACCGCCCTGCGCAACACGGTGGTCTACACCCTCTCCGGATTCCTCTTCGGACTGGTCCTCGGCGTGGTCGTCGCCCTGATGCGGCTCTCGCCGGTCGCGCCCTACCGCTGGGCGGCCACCCTCTACATCGAGTTCTTCCGGGGCCTGCCCGCCCTGCTGATCTTCATCTTCGTCGGCGTCGCGGTGCCGCTGGCCTTCCCCGGCACCGCGATCCCCGGCGGCACCTACGGCAAGGTCGCGCTCGGACTCGGACTGGTCGCCGCCGCCTACATGGCGGAGACGATCCGGGCCGGCATCCAGGCGGTGCCCAAGGGACAGCTGGAGGCCGCCCGCTCGCTCGGCTTCTCCCATGCCCGCGCCATGGTGTCGGTGATCATCCCGCAGGCGTTCCGGATCGTGATACCGCCGCTGACCAATGAACTCGTCCTGCTCTTCAAGGACTCCTCACTGGTGCTGTTCCTCGGCGTCACCCTGGAGGAGCGGGAGCTGACCAAATTCGGCCGGGACCTCGCCAGCCAGAGCGCCAACTCCACCCCGATCCTGGTGGCCGGCCTCTGCTATCTGCTGGTCACCGTGCCGCTCAGCCTGGTCGTACGCCGCCTCGAAGCCCGCTCGGACCGCACCGGATGAGGAAGCCATGACCGAGGACGAGCCCGTGCCCGCGACGAGCGGGGCCGAGATCGAGATCCGGGGGCTGCACAAGTCGTTCGGGGACGAACCGGTCCTGCGGGGCATCGATCTGGACGTCGGCCGGGGCGAGGTCGTCTGTGTCATCGGCCCCTCCGGATCCGGCAAGTCGACCCTGCTGCGCTGTGTGAACCTGCTGGAGGAGCCCACCGCCGGACGGGTCGTGGTCGGCGGGACGGACGTCACCCACCCCGATGTGGACATCGACGCGGTACGCCGCCGTATCGGCATGGTGTTCCAGCAGTTCCACCTCTTCCCGCATCTGAAGGTCACCGAGAACCTGACCCTTCCGCAGCGGCGGGTGCTGCGCCGGGACCGGGCGCACGCGGCGGCCGTCGCCCGGGAGAATCTGGCGCGCGTCGGGCTGCTGGACAAGGCGGACGCCTATCCGGCGCAGCTCTCCGGCGGTCAGCAGCAGCGGGTGGCGATCGCCCGGGCGCTGTCGATGGGCCCGGAGGTGATGCTCTTCGACGAGCCGACCTCCGCGCTCGACCCGGAACTCGTGGGCGATGTGCTCGCCGTGCTGCGGATGCTGGCCGACGAGGGCATGACCATGGTGGTGGTCACCCATGAGATGAGCTTCGCCCGGGAGGTCGCCGACCGGGTGGTCTTCATGGACGGCGGAGTGATCGTCGAGCAGGGCCCGGCCGCGCGGGTGGTGGGGGATCCGCGCCACGAGCGTACGAGGAACTTCCTCGACCGGGTGCTGAACCCGGCCGCCGCCCGGGACCCGGAACCGAGCGCCGGTCCGCCGGGGACCCCGGGGCAGGGCTGAGCGCCCGCAGGGGCGGGAGGTCCGGTGATCCCTCGCCGACGGGGGACCACCGGACCTCCCGCCGGTATCAGTAGACCTTCACCCCGTGGGCGCTCAGCGCCTCGCCGACCGGCTGGAAGAAGGTGACTCCGCCCCGGGCGCAGTCACCGCTGCCGCCGGAGGTGAGACCGAGCGCGGTACGGCCCGCGAACAGCGGACCGCCGCTGTCCCCGGCCTCGGCGCAGGCATCGGTCTGGATCATGCCGTGGACGACATCGCCGCCGCCGTAGTTGACCGAGGCGTCGAGCCCGGTCACCCGCCCGCCGCGCAGCCCGGTGGTGCTGCCGCTGCGCTGCACCGACTGCCCCACCCGGGCCGTGCCCGCCGAGGTGATGTCGCGATGGCCCCCGTTGTGGAGATAGACCCGGCCCTCGGCGGCGGACCGGTCCGCGTGCCGGATGATTCCGTAGTCGTCGCCGGGGAAGCTGGAGCCCTTGGCGGCGCCGAGCGCCACCGCGCCGCTCGGGCTGGTGTACCAGGTGCCGCCGCCCCGGGTGCAGTGCCCCGCGGTGAGCGCGTAGTGGGCGTTGCCTCGGCGGACGTTGAAGCCGAGCGAGCATCTGGTCCCGCTGCCGTAGATCGCCTCGCCGCCCGCTGTCAGCTTGGTGATCGTGCCGGGGGTGTACCCGATCTTCAGTACGCCGGGCCGGGTCCCGGCAGCCGCTCGCTCCAGCCGGGCGGCCTCCCGGGCCGAGACCCTCCGGTCGGCGGTGACGACCACGGCGCCGCTCGCCCGGTCGGTGTACCAGGCGGTGCCCGCGATGTCCGCGTCGAGCACGGCGTCGCTCACCTCGGCGAGCTGGGCGGCGGTGGCCCGGGCCGGGCCTCCCGGCTCGGCGGCCGCGCTGGGGGCGGTCAGCGCGGACACGGTCAGCAGACCGGCCGCCACGGCTGTCAGCCGTACCCGCACGGCCGCGCCGCCGAACGGGGTGGAGCGCGTGATTCTCAACTCTGCTTCCTCACTGTGGGGATTGCGGCTGGGGGGATTCCGGACCCGTGGGGAGAAGGGCCGGACGAACGCTCGGCGACGAGAGGTCCGGCCGCCGCCGCGGCCGGGGCGCCGTTCCGCCGAGGTGCTAGGAATCCTGGACTCCGCACCACCGCGCCACAAGATCCGCTTTCGGTCGCCCCCGGTGGGCGCGGCGATGGCCCCGGCCCGCCCGGCGGCCGGGGGAGCCCGCCGCCGTCCCGGCCCCGGCGGATCCTCGGCCGGCCCGGTGCGAACGCCCCTTCGGCGTCCGCACAGGTTGTCCTCGCGGCACCGGATCCCGGCTCGAAATGCGCTCCGGCACCCCCTGTTCCGCCTGTTCAGAGAGTGACCACATTCGAACAAAATGTAGTCATCGTAAGGACACCGCCTCTGTGCCCGCCTCTGTCGACGGCAGTTCTCAGCGCCGGTGACTCATGGTCGGTACGGGGCATCCTCGCCGGTGGGAGGGGTACGGGGCCGTCCTCCGCCGCTCGGGACCGCTCGGCCGACCAGTGAAATGGTGTGATTGCCGCGCTTGTTACGCCAAGCCTTGCTGTCCGGATCTGTTTGTTTCTCGTGATTTCCGCACGGATTTCTTCGTCGCGGATCGCCGCCGTTCCCGCCGCCGGAGCCCCCGCGTGCCCGCGCCGCCTCGCGCGGGCTCAGCGGCAGCGGTAGTCGAAGCGGGCCGTGCTCCGGTGCTTCGACGGCGAGACCACCTGAAGCTCCGCGTCGGCGCGGTAGTCGCCCCGACCGTGGAACGACCACAGCAGCCGCAGCCGCGCCTCCTCCTGGCCCCGGGCCAGCTTCTGCCGCAGCCGCCCCGACGAGGTGCCGTCACTGCGCACCCAGCGGTAGACGAGGGTGCCGGGCCGCCCGTTGGTGTCGACCACTCCCACGATGTCCGCCGTGCCGCCGCAGCCGAGCACCGCCGACGCGGGGCGGGCGGAGACGGAGTCCACGGCGACCGGACCGCCGTAGCGCTGCCACAGGAGCAGCGCGAGCGCGATCGCCGCCGCCGAGGCGGCCGGGGCCCATCGCCGCAGTGCCCGGCGCAGCCGTTCGGTACGCGACGGCTCGCGCCACACGGCCGCTGCGACGGCGGCGGCCTCCGCCGTCCCGCCCGGGGCGTGACGGCGCACGGAACCGGTCACGCCGGGGCCGAAGCGCCGCAGCTCGCCCTCTTCGCGCGGGTACGGGACCGTCCGCCGGTGCGAGGCCGTCCGTCGGGGCTCCGGCCGGCCGGTCCAGGGCATCGGCCGGGGTCCGGAATCCGGCCCCTCGGACCAGTGGCCGCCCAGCGCGGTGGCCCGGTAGCCGTCGTCCTCCGAGGCGCGGGCCGGTTCGGAAACGGAACCAGGACCGGAACGGGAAACGGAGCCGGGGCCGGAAACGGAGCCAGGACCGAGGTCGGGGCCGGTCCCGGCACCAGGCTCCTGAGAAGGATCGGGGCCGGGGCCTGGAGGCCCCTCGCCCCGGTCGGGCCCCCCGCCCCCGTCGGCTCCCTCGCCCCGGTCGGGCCGCTCGCCGCGCCGCCGGTAGGGAATACGTGGATCCGTCACCCGATCGAACACCCCCGGGAGATCTGCCGCCAGGAGCCGCCGCCCGTCGCGGCCGGCTCGGTGACCGCCCGGACCGCCAGATAGCAGCCGGGGCCCGTGAAGAGATGGGAGGGACTGAGGAAGTAGTTCCGCGCACCGCTGCGCCGGAAGGTCTCCGAGCCCTCCAGCACGCCCGGCTCGCCCTGGACATCGCCGGTGTACCAGCCGATGGTCACGGTGATCGGCCCGGTCCCGTCCGTCACCACCTCGACCGTCGCGGTCGCCGAGTCGCCCTCGCCGGGCGTCCGCCGGGCCCGGCTCGTCTGCTGGAAGCCGGTGACGGACACCGACCTCACCCGTACCGGGGAGGGGACGTTCGGCGTCGGGGAGGCGGAAGCGGAAGGAGAGGCGGAAGCGCTCGCCGAGGGCGCGGCCGAGGCGGAGGGGGAGCGCGAGGGCGTCGGCGGTCCCCGGGTCGGGGAGGGGGCGCCGGCCGCGCGCTCCGGCGCGGAGGAACCGGGCGCCCGGGACCCGGCGCGTACCGGCGAGGCCGAGGGGGAGCCGCCGGGCGACGGCAGCGGCGCGCCCGCGGCCGCCGCCCGCCCCGGCGCACGGGACGGGGCGCCCGCCGGGGGCGAGGACACGGGCCCGGCGGCGCCGTCCGGCCACGCTCCCGTGGTGGCGAGGCTCCGCGCGGCGGCACGGGCGGGTCCGCCGCCGTCCGGCTCGAGCGCGACGACCAGGCCGAACAGCAGCGCCGCGACGACCAGCCCCGCGAGAAGGGAGCCGACGGTCGCCCACATGCCCCGAGACCCGCGAGACGGCCCGGCTGCGGCTCCTGCCCCGGCGGGTGACCGGCCGCCGGGCTTCCGCCGGCGGCCGCCCAGGACGCCCGCCGCGCCCCCGAGCGCGGTCACGGCCCGGTCGGCCGTCCCCGCCCGCTCCCCGGAGGAGGGGAACAGCAGCGGCAGCAGGGCGGCGAGCGCGGCCAGCGTCCGGCGGCCCCGCTCCTCCCAGTCCTCCCCGTAGGCCGCCCGCGCGATCTCCTCCAGCTCGGCCACGAACGCCGACGCGTCCCCGGCCCGCTCCCCGGGCGACTTCGCCAGCCCGCGCCCGACGAGTGGACGGACCGGCTCCGGCACCTCGTCCAGCGGCACGGGCGCGTTCATGTGCTGAAGGGCCAGTTCGGCCAGATTCTCCCCGGTGAACGGCTTACGGCCGGTGAGGCACTCGAAGAAGGTGGCCGTCGCCGCGTACACATCGGCCGAGGGGGAGGCGGGCTCCCCCTGCCACTGCTCCGGGGCCATGTACGCGGGGGTGCCCGCGACCTCGGGCGCGGAGCCCTCGCCGACGGCGATGCCGAAGTCCGCCAGGCTGGACGAGCCGTCCGCCGCGATCAGCACGTTCTCCGGCTTGTAGTCCCGGTGCACCACCCCGGCCCGGTGCGCCGAGGCCAGCCCGAGCAGGGAGCCCTTGAGCACGGTGAGCGCCGCCTCGGGCCCGGTCGCGCCCTCCTGGCGCAGCAGTGCGCGCAGGGCGATCCCGTCGACCAGCTCCATCACGATGGCCGCGCCGCGCGGGGCCTCGACATACTCGTACAGGCCCACCACATGGGGGGAGTCCAGCTCGCCCAGCACCCGGGCCTCGCTGCGGAAACTCTGGACGAAGGCCGGGTCGGTCCGCAGCCGTTCGCTGAGATATTTGATCGCCACCGGCGCTCCGGTGGCCCGGTGCACGGCGAGGACCACCCGCCCGCTCCCGCCGGAACCCAGCTCCCGTGCGTCCGTGTATCCGGGCACCGTCCATGTCTTCATCCCGCCCCCCTCGGGCCTGCCCGCCGGATCCTGCCGGGCTCGCGCGCCCCGCGACCCGAGGGGCCCGGGGAGCGGAGGTCGGCGCGCGCCTGCCGCACCGTAGCCCACCGGCGTTCCCCGGCAGCAGACGCGATCGCGCCGACTGCCGGTTCCTTTCGGCGCTTTTCCGGGTACGCGGCCGGGAGCCGGCGGCGCCGCACGGCCTCCGCGCCGGGGCGCGAGGGGTGTGAGGGGCGTGAGGGGTGCGATGTGCGCGAGGGGCGCGTCCGGGAGGTGCCCGGGCAGGCGCGGGGACGTACTCGGGAGGCGGGCCGGCCAGGCGCGGGGATGTGCCCAGGAGGCGGGCCGGGGAGGTCGGGACATGGAGAAGCCCCCGGCTGGACGGGGGGATGACCAGCCGGGGGCGGTATGACGCGGTCACGGAAGGGCGGTCGCCTCGCGGCGGAGGGCTCCATGGGGCTTCAGCCGAACGATCTTCCCCAGGGGCCGAGGGGTGGGCCCGGGGACACTGTCCCCTCCGTAGCCACATACCTCTCAACGGAGGGCCAGCCCGTAATGTTCCGGTATTTCGGGGCATTCAATTGTGACGTGTGACACGTCCCAGGGGCCATGGTCACCGTTTCGGGTGTACGGGGGCGGTCGGTGGGCGTTGACAGCCGGGGAGGCTGCCCCTAACTTAATGATTCGAAGAACGTAGAACAATCGAATTCTCTGTGCGAGAGGGAGACATGACGCGTCATGGAGTGACGATCCCGCTCAGTACCGTGCCGCTCTCCGAACACCGGCGGATCATCGAGGAGCTGCCCGACCTCGGCTACACCGACGTCTGGACCGGCGAGGCCGCCGGTTACGACGGATTCACCCCGCTCGCCCTCGCCGCCGCCTGGTCGCCGTCCCTGCGGCTGGGCACCGCCGTGATCCCGGTGCAGACCCGCGGCCCCGCCCTGCTCGCGATGACGGTGGCGACGCTCGCCGAGGCGGCCCCCGGCCGGGTCGCGGTGGGCGTCGGCTCCTCCGGTCCGCCCTTCGTCACCCGGATCAACGGCATCCCCTTCGAGCACCCCTATCGCCGGGTCCGCGACACCGTGCGCTTCCTGAAGAGGGCGCTGGCCGGCAAGCCGGTGCAGGGGGTCTTCGACTCCTTCACCATCGAGGGCTACCGGCCCGCCGTCCGCCCGAACCCGCCGCCGCCCGTCCTCATCGGCGCGCTCCGCCCCCAGATGCTGCGCCTGGCCGGGCGCGAGACGGACGGACTGGTCACCAACTTCCTCGCGGTGCGCGATCTTCCCCCCGTGCTGGCGGCCATGGGGCCCGAGGGGGCGGACAAGGAGGTGGTCGCCAGGATCTTCGTCTGTCCGACCCGGGACGCCGCCCACGCCCGTGCCCGCGGGCGGGCGCTCCTCGGCCCGATCCTCAACGCCCGCACCTACTCGGCGTTCCACGCCTGGCTGGGGCGCGGCGACGAGCTGGCCGCCTCGCACCGCGCCTGGGCGGCGGGCGACCACTGGGCCGCCTGCGAGGCCGTCCCGGACGCGCTGATCGACGAACTCCTGGTCCACGGCAGCCCCGAGCGGTGCCGGGAGCAGGTGGACCGCTATGTCGCGGCCGGGGTGACCACGCCCCTGCTGGCGGTGCTGCCCGCGCCCGAGTTCGGCGCCGGCCCCGAGGCGATGCTCGCCGCGCTGCGCGCGCTCGCCCCGGTGAACTGACCCCGCGTTCGCCCGAGTCGGCCGCTTAATCCCTTGTCGGCGACGGGTCCCGATCCTATAGTTCCATCAATCGCGAACCTTCAAATCATATGCCGTTCGCGGCTCACCAGGAGGCGATGTGTCCCGGATCAAAATCGAGGCGGACCCGGCGGACGTGGGGCTCGACGCCGACCGGCTGGGCCGGCTGGACCGGGCCCTGGCCGCCTATGTGGACGACGGACGGCTGCCCGGCTGGCAGC
Organism: Streptomyces sp. NPDC014894; assembly: GCF_043080985.1. Classification (NCBI taxonomy): domain Bacteria; kingdom Bacillati; phylum Actinomycetota; class Actinomycetes; order Kitasatosporales; family Streptomycetaceae; genus Streptomyces; species Streptomyces sp. NPDC014894. The sequence goes on along the minus strand of NZ_JBIBWD010000008.1, from coordinate 361,399 downwards.
TCGCCGTCACCCGGGACGGTCGGGTCGCCCATCTCGCCGAGTACGGACTGCGGGACGTCGAGAACGGCCTGCCGGCCGAGGGCGACACCCTCTACCGAGCCTGGTCGATGACCAAACCCGTCACCTCGGTCGCCGCCATGATCCTGGTCGAGGAGGGGCTGATCGGACTCCAGGACCCGATCGACCGCTATCTCCCCGCCTTCGCCGACGCCCGCGTCTACCAGCGAGGACCGGTGGACCGCCCGGTCACCGTCGCCGCCGCCGAACCGATCCGGGTCCGCCATCTGCTGAGCCACACCTCCGGACTCACCTACGGCTTCCACCGCGCCCACCCCGTGGACGAGATCTATACGAAGAACGGCTACGAATGGGCCACTCCGCCCGGCCTCGACCTCGCCGCCTGCTGTGAGCAGTGGGCCTCCTTCCCGCTGCTCTTCGAACCGGGCACGGCCTGGAACTACGGAGTCTCCAGCGATGTCCTGGGGCGGCTGATCGAGGTGGTCTCGGGGCAGAGCCTGGAGGACTTCTTCGCCCGGCGCGTCCTGGAGCCGCTCGGGATGCGGGACACCGGATTCCATGTCCCGCCGGAGAAGGCCGACCGGCTCGCCGCCTTCTACACGGTGAACCCGGCGAACGGCCGGGCCGTGCGCAACGACGCCTTCGGCGCCGGGGCGCTGCACCGGCCCGCCGCGCTCTCCGGCAGCGCCGGCCTCGTGACGACCCTCGCCGACTACCACCGCTTCTCGCAGATGCTGCTCGGCGAGGGCAGTTACGACGGTGTGCGCGTCCTCGGCCCGCGCACCGTACGGCACATGCTGCGCAACCATCTCCCCGGCGGAGCCGATCTCCACGCCGTCGGCCGTCCGGTCTTCTCCGAGATGCCCACCGCCGGAGTGGGCTTCGGCCTCGGATTCGCCGTCGTGGAGGATCCCGCGCGGGCCGGGGTCCTCGCGAGCCCGGGGGAGTACGGATGGCACAGCGCGGCCGGGACCGTCTTCTGGGTCGATCCGGTGGAGCGGCTCACCGTGCTCTTCTTCACCCAGCTGATGCCGTCCAGCGCCCATCCGCTGCACGGGCGGCTGCGGCAGCTCGTCAATCAGGCCCTCATCAGCTGACCGGGCTCAGTCGGACCCAGCCGGACTCGGCCGGTCACCGAAACGGACCGAAACGGACCGGACCGACCCGGACCGACCCGGACCGACCGGACTGCCGGACCGACCGGCCGACGGGCGGCCGCCCGGACCGCTCCCGGTCACCCCACGTCCAGGATCTTGCCCACCAGCCGGGTCAGGGTCCTGCGCTCGGCGGGCGTCAGCGCCTCGAACGCCCGGTCCAGCAGCGCCGGCACCCCGCTCTCGGCCTCGTCCAGCACCGGCCCCGCCTCCGGGGTCAGCGTCACCGCGTACGCCCGGCGGTCCCGGGGGTGCCGCTCCCGGCGGACCAGCCCCGAATCCTCCAGGCCGTCGATACACCCCACCATCACGCTGCGGTCGATGCGCAGTTGCTCGCTCAGCTCCTGCTGGGAGCTGGGACCCACGTCCTTCAGCATCTTCAGCACCAGATGCTGGGCCACCGTCAGCCGGCGGCCGGTCAGCTCCTCGTCGATCGCCCGCGCCACCAGCGTGGTCGCCCGGCAGAGCGCGATGTCCGGGCGCTCCTGGGCCAGCCGGGAGAAGTACGGATCCCGGCCGGCCTCCGTCTGCTGCCTGCTGGGCGACGTGCGGCGCGAGGGCTGGGTGACGGTCATGGCTGCTCCTCATGCGGTCATGGTCGGCGGACCACCCGGCGTAATCCAGATCGTCTGATGCCAGAACGTTTTCCCTCATCAGTCTAACGTCGACTCGCGGAAGCCGGCGGAACGGAAGGTTCTCCATGTGCAACCCGCAGACCATCGCCGCCTCGGTGCCACCGGAGCCGGAGCGTCCGGCCGGCCCGACGGCCCCCGACGCCCAGGAACGGAAGGACGCCCGCCGGTCCGGGGCCGCCGGGGGAGTCCGGCTCCCCGGCTCCGCCGTCCGTGACCTCACCCATGTCGTCGGCCCCGACTGGCCCGTCTTCGACCTCTATGTGCGGCCGATGGAGATCAAGCGGCTGGCCAATCTCGCGGAGCACGAGTACAACGCCCTGGAACTCACCTACAACGAGCACATCGGCACCCATATCGACGCCCCCAGCCACTTCGACGACGACGGCCTCACCGTCGAACGGATCCCCGTGGAGTCCCTCGTCGCACCGCTCGCCGTCGTCCGCGTCGGCGAGCGCGCCGCCCGCGACCATGTCACCGAGCTGACCGTCGACGACCTCCTGCGCTGGGAGAGCCGCAACGGCCGGATACCCGACCGCGCCCTGCTCGCCGTGGACAACGGCTGGGCCGCGCGCATCGACACTCCCGGGGCCTTCCTCAACTTCGACGAGAAGGACGGCCTCTACCGCTTCCCCGGGATCTCGGTGGAGGCCGCGGCCTTCCTCGTCGAGGAGCGCTCGGTGGTGGGCGTGGGCATCGACTCGCCGAGCCTGGACCCCGGCTCCCGGCCTGCCGACCCGTACACCCACCGGGTGCTGCTGCCCGCAGGGAAGTACGCCATCGAGTGCCTGGCGGCCCTGGACACCGTCCCCGACACCGGGGCCGTCGCCGTCGTCGGCGCGCCCCGCCATGTCGGCGGCACCGGCGGTCCGGTCCGGGTGCTGGCGTTCCTGTGAGGCCCGCTCCCGCGAAGCACCGCGCCCGCCGACGCCCCCTCGGCCCCCAGCACCGTCCGCCCGTACCGCCCTCCGTACCGTCCGACGCCAGGGAGACCAGGTCATGAGCACATCCCCCACCGCCGACGCCCCCGAGACCGCCGACCGCTGGGAGTGGAACCAGGAGCGCTACCGGGACGGGGTCTTCAGCCACGCCGTCTCCACCGAGCGGGAGCGGCTGAGCCTGCTGGAGTCCGTGCTCGACCACCACACCCGCGCCCGCTTCGAGAGCCTCGGGCTCGCCGAGGGGCACCGGGTGCTGGAGGTCGGCGGGGGCGGCGGCTCGGTCGCCCGCTGGCTCGCCGGGCGGGGCGCCGAGGTCACCGTCACCGATCTGGACACCACCTTCCTGGACGGACTGGCGGACGAGGGCGTACGGGTGCTGCGCCACGACGTCTACACGGAGGACTTCCCGCCGGGCTCGTTCGACTTCGTTCACGCCCGGTACGTGATCATCCATCTGCCCGACCCGGAGAAGGCGCTCGCCCGGCTGGTCCGGTGGCTCGCGCCCGGCGGCGTACTGGTCCTGGAGGAGCCCGCGTTCTTCCCGATCAAGGACTCGCCGCACCCCGCGTACCGGAAGGTGATGCGGGCCTTCCGCACCCATCTGGAGAGCGCGGTGGGCACGGACACGGAGTGGGCCCGCGCCTTCCCGGTGCCGTTCGAGGGCAAGGGCCTGAGCGGCATCGGCTACGACGCCAGGATCCAGCGGATCCGGGGCGGCGACGACGAGGCGCTGTGGTGGCGGCTCACCCTGGAGCAGACCAGGGCGGCGGTGGTCGCCGAGGGGCTCGCCTCGGACGAGGACTTCGAGGCGGCCTACGCCGAGCTGGGCGACCCCGCGTTCCACGATCTGTCGCTGGCCGTGTTCACCGCCTGGGGCGTCAAGGACGGCCCGGCCGTCTGACCGCGACGAGAGCGCCGTACGGGCCCGGCCCGTACGGCGCTCTCGTGTCTGCTCCTCCGGCCCGCCGGCGCTCAGCGCGGGGCGGTCACCACTCCACGGGCAGTGCCCTGGGCCGCAGGGTGAGCAGACCGCCCAGCCATTCCACCCGCTCGGGCGGCACGGCGAGCCGCAGCGACGGCAGCCGCCGGGCCAGCACGCCGAAGGCCACCTGGAGTTCCATCCGGGCCACCCCCGCGCCCGGGCAGTAGTGCGCGCCGTGCCCGAACGCGGCGTGCACCGCGTCGGTACGGGTGAGGTCCAGCTCCTCGGGGCGGTCGACGTGACGGGTGTCGCGCCCCGCCGCGTGCATCACCGGGATGACGCCCTCGCCGGGGGAGATCGCCGTGCCCGCGATCTCCAGCTTCTCGGTCGCGACGCGCATGAAGCCGATGTCCGACGGGGGCGCGTACCGCAGCAGTTCCTCGGTGGCCGCGGGCACGAGCGCGGGGTCCTCGGTCAGCAGCCGCCACTGGTCGGGGTGGCGCAGCAGCTGGTAGAGCGAGCGGACGACGGCGCCGACGGTGGTGTCGTGCCCGGCGACCAGCAGATTGATGCCGAGCCAGACCAGCTCGCGCTCGCCCAGCCGGTCGTTGTCGCCGTCGCGGGCGGCGATCAGGGTGCTGAGCAGGTCGTCGCTCGGGTTCGCGCGGCGTTCGGCGATGAGTCCGGCGACGTACGCGGCCGACTCCTCGCGGGCGGCCAGCCGCTCCTCGGGGGTGTGGGCGGTGATGCTGACGAGGGCCTCGGTCCAGCGGTGCAGCCGGTCGCGGTCCTCGACGGGCGCGCCGACCATCTCGCAGATGACCCAGACGGGCAGTACGGCGGCGAAGTCGTGGTGGAGGTCGGCGGGGCGCGGGCCCGCCTCCAGCCGGTCGATCAGCTCATGGGCGATCTCCTCGACCCGGGCCCGCCACTTCTCCGCCCTGCGCGGGGTGAAGGCGGGGGCGATCAGCCGGCGCAGCCGGGCGTGGTCCTCGCCCTCCTGGTTGAGGAGGTTGTACGGATTGTCGGAGAAGTCCTCGCCCTTCACGGTGCGAACGGCTCCGGGTTCGCGCAGCGCGGCCCGGGAGAGCCTGCGGTCGGCCATGGCGGCCACCACCTCGTCGTACCCCGTGACCATCAGCGCGCTGTCCCCGCTGGGGAGCCGGACGCGGGTCACGGGGCACTGGGCGCGCAGCGCCGCGTACTCCTCGGGGGGCTCGGCGAACGGGCCGACGGGGAAGGGGTACTCGGGCAGGATCGGGTCGGTCATCGGGAGCTGCCTCTCGGGTGTCGGGGGCGTCCGGCGGCGGCCGGCGCGACGGGGGCGGGGGCGGGACCGGTGGGCGGGGGACCGGCGGGCCGCTCGGGCGGTGCGGTGCGCCGGGATCCGCCCAGCAGCCGCATCGCGGGCCGCTCGACCAGCGTGTGCAGCGCCCAGGAGATGAGCAGGGAGAGCGCGAAGGCGGCCGCCAGCAGGGCGACGGCGGCGGGGGTGGACCAGGTGCGGCCCTCGCCGAGCAGCCGGTGGCCGTGCTGGAGCAGCAGCCGGTGGACGAGGTAGAAGGCGAACGACCACTCGCCGAGGCGGACGAGGGCCGGGCGGGCCAGGAAGGAGCCGCGGCCCGCCGCGTCCCGCCGGGCGACCGCCGCCACCAGCAGGCCGATCGGGACGACGGTCGCGCTGGTCAGCCCGTACAGGAAGGGCAGTCGCAGGGAGAGCGCGTATCCGGCGGCGAGCAGGACGGCCGCCGTGGGGATCCCGCCGGGCAGCCGGCGGCCGGTGAGGACCATCCGGGCGAGCAGCACGCCGAGGGCGAACTCCAGCGCCCGGCCCACCGGAAGGACGTAGACCAGCCAGAACTGTGCGACGGATCCGGAGCCGAAGGGCAGCGCCTCGCCGGGCGGCAGCAGTTCGGAGAGCAGGGGCAGCAGCGGTACGGCGAGGGCCGCCCCGGCCGCCCAGAGCCAGAGCCGCTCCGGGCGGATCCGGCGCACGGCGGCGATGGCGAGCGGGAAGGCGAGATAGAAGAACACCTCGCAGGAGAGCGACCAGCTGACGTCGTTGAGGCTGGAGAAGACGGCGCGGTCGGGCGCCCAGGTGTGGACCAGCAGCAGATTGGGGACGGCCTGGCGGGCCGTCGCCGGGGCGCCCGACCAGGCGAGCAGTGCGAGCGCCGCCGCCCAGGTCAGCAGGTGCAGGGGATAGATCTTCGCGGCGCGGCGGCGCCAGAAGCTGACCGCCGTGTCCCCGGTCCGGGACGACCAGGTGAGCACGAATCCGCTGAGGACGAAGAAGAAGCTGACGCCCAGCCAGCCCGCGCCCGCGACCAGCTCCGCGTAGGCCGTGCCGAGGCCGCGGTCGGCGAACGGTGTCTGGAGGGAGGCGTGGAAGGCGAAGACGAGAAGGACGGCGATGAAGCGGAGCCCGGTGAGCGAGGGCAGGCGCGGCCGGTTTTCGGACAGAGACATGGCTGTGCTCCGGAGGGGAGAACCGGACAACTTTTATTGTTCGAAAACATTCGAAGCGTAGGGGCGGGCCGGTCGGTTCGCAAGGCTGAAGTCTTTGTGTTTCGCGTCAGATTGTTTGCTGCCAGACGATCTGGCTGCTACTTTCAGGGCACATCACTGGCGAGCAGACAGTTGTCTGACGGATCGAATGGCGGCGAACGATGTCGGATCCACACTCGGCCTCGCGTCCGGGGGAAACTCTCGGCGCCCGTAAGGGACTTGCCCTCCTGGTGCTCTGCGCGCAGCTGTTCCTGGACTCCATGGACGTCTCGTTGATGGGCGTGGCGCTGCCCGAACTCAAGGACGATCTGGGGCTGAGCGGGGAGGAGCTCCAGTGGATCATCTCCGGCTACGCGGTCGCGTACGGAGGCTTTCTGCTGCTCGGCGGCCGGGCCGCCGACCTCTTCGGCAGACGCCGGATGTTCTTCTGGGGCACCGCCGTCTTCGCCGTGGCCAGCCTGGCGGGCGGATTCGTCTCCGACGGGACGCTGCTGATCGTCAGCCGGGTGGTCAAGGGCGTCGCGGCGGCGTTCATCGCCCCCGCCGCGCTCTCCATCATCACCACCACCTTCAAGGAGGGCCCCGAGCGCAACCGGGCGGTGGGCATCTTCTCGCTGACCGGCGCGAGCGGCTACGCGGCCGGGCTGGTCCTCTCCGGCGTGCTCACCGAACTCAACTGGCGGCTCACCTTCTTCGTCCCCTTCGTCATCGCCGCCCTGGTCTTCGCCACCGTGCGGTACGCCGTCGCCCCCGACCGGCCCCGCACCGGCGACCGCCCCGGATTCGACGCCCTCGGCGCGCTCACCGCCACCGGCGGGGCGCTGCTCCTGGTCCTCGCCCTCACCCGCGCCCCCGAGGCCGGCTGGGGCTCGGCGGCGACGGTGCTCTCGCTCACCGCGGCCGTACTGCTCCTCGTCGCCTTCGTGGTCGTCGAGAGCCGCCGCCGCGAACCGCTGGTCCAGCTCTCGATCTTCCGCTCCCGCACCCTGTCCACCGCCAATGTCATCGGCCTGACCTGGGCCTGCGCCACCATCGGCTGGCAGTTCGTCGCCCTGCTGTACCTCCAGCAGGTGCTGGGCTACAACGCCCTCGGCGCGGGGCTGGCGATCGTGCCCATGGCCGCCGCGATCCTCGTCACCGTGAACATCACCCCGAAGGTCATCAACCGCTGGGGGCTGCGGATCCCCGCGGTGGCCGGACTGCTCCTCCAGGGACTCGGCATCCTGCTCTTCCTGCGCGCCGGGGAGGACAGCGGCTACGCGGCCGTGCTGCTGCCCGCGCTCATCATCCACGGCGTCGGCAACGGTCTGAGCTTCCCCAGCTTCAACATCGCGGGCGTCAGCGGAGTCCCCGACGCCCAGCAGGGCCTGGCGACCTCCCTGATCCAGTCCGCGCTCCAGCTCGGCGGCGGCCTCGGCGTCGCCGTCGCCGCCGCGGTGCTGGCCTCCGCCGGAACCGCCGGCGAACTCGACTCGTACCACTACGCCTTCCTCGCCGTCGGTCTCTTCTCCCTCGTCGGAGCGGCCGCCGCGGCGCTCGGACTGGGCCCGGCGAAGAGCCCCGGGCCGGAGCCGGACGACGCCGGGAGCGCCGACCGGACGCCCCTGGAGAGCGAGCGCGCGTGACCGACGCCCTCGGCGCGTGGACGCGTACGAACGCCGCCCCCGGTGAACACGCGCGGAGCACCGCCCGCCCCCGCCGCCCCGACCGAGGAAGCCCCGTATGACCGCCGACACCCGGCCCGCCGCGGCGGCGGAGCGCCTGGCCCCCGACGACCCCCGGCTCTCCTTCGACGGCGTCGGCGGCTGGAGCCGGGGACCCGCCGGGGCGCTGCCGCTGCGCATGCCCCTGGAACGCCTGGCCACCGCGATGTCACCGGGCCTCGACCGGGTCGCCCGGACCGCCGCGGGCATACGGTTCGCCGTCCGCACCGACGCCGCCCGGATCACCCTGGAGACGGAGACCGACCCCGGCGGCGCGCCGCTCGACATCAGGGTCGACGGCGTCCTCGTCCACCGCTGGTCCGGCGGCCCCGGCCCGCAGCGGGTCGACTTCCCGCTGCCCCCGGCGGCCCGCGCACCCGCCGAGGTCGAGGTCTGGCTCCCGCACCTGGGCGTCACCCGGCTCGTCGCGGTCGCCTTCCACGGCCACCGCACCCTCGCCGCCGTCGAGCGGACGGGACCGCGCTGGGCGGCGTACGGCAGCTCCCTCACCCAGTGCGTGTTCGCCTCCGGGCCCTCCGAGACCTGGCCCGCGATCGTCGCGGCGGGCCGGGGGTGGCGGCTGCGGAATCTGGGCTTCGCCGGGGAGGCCTATCTCGACCCGGTCGTCGCCCGGACCCTCCGGGACGCCCCGGCGGAGCTGATCAGCCTCGAACTCGGCATCAACGCCTACATCCGGGGCGCGTTCACCGCCAGGACCTGGGGCTCCGCGGTCTGCGGCTTCGTCGACACCGTCCGCGACGGCCACCCGGACACCCCCGTCGCCGTCATCACCCCGCTCTCCTCGCCCGACCGCGAACAGAGCCTCAACACCGCCGGACTGACCCTGCGGGACGCCCGCGCCCTCACCGAGGAGGCGGTACGCGTCCTCCAGCGGCTCGGCGACCGCGCCCTGCACCTGGTGGACGGGCTCGCGCTCGCCCCCGTGAAGGACGCCCCCGCGCTCTACGCCGACGGACTCCACCCCTCCGCCGAAGGCGAGCACGTCCTCGCCGAACGGATCGGGACCGCGCTCGACGCGATCCCGCTGCCGCGCCGTCCCTGACCTCCCCGGCGGCGAGGCGCCGGCCGCCCCGGCGGGCGTTCGCCCCGGACCGCCGGGGAGTCGCCCGCCGGGGAGTCGCCCGCCGGGGAGCCGACAGCCGGGAAGCCGACCGCCGAGGCGGCCCTCACGGCGCGACGGTCAGACCCCGAAGGCGATCCTCGCCAGCACCCCCCACCGCCCGTCCCGCAGCGTCAGCACGTACAGCGACTCGAACGAACCGAGCAGCGCGCCGTTCCGGTCGTACCGGGCGAACCGCACCCGCGCGTGGACCTGGCCCGCCGAGCCCTGGATCAGCTCGACGCTCTCCCAGCCGCTGCGGACCCAGCCGGTCGCCAGCAGCTGCGCCACCTCCGGCTCCGAGCGCTCCACATACTCCTTCTCGGTCTCCCAGACGGTGACCTCGCCGTCGCTGACCCGCAGATGCGGATAGTGCAGCGTCCGCGCCCAGTCGGGGACGGACCGGCTGTTGAGGGCGTCGAGAAACGCGTCGAGAGCCCTGCGGACATCATCGAGAACGGCGTCGGGCACAGATATGGATTCGGACATGAGTAACCTGCATCTCCCACTCGGGCCGCGGCACGGCTGAATACCGCGCACACGGGAACGGTGACGGGCGAAGAAATTGCCGGACGGGCGCGCGGGAGCATCTGCCCGCCGAATTCCGCCGAATCCCCGAGGGCGCGCCGTCGCACGGCCACGCCAGGACACGGCCCAGGCCGGAGCCCCGCGCCACCGCCGAGAGTACGACCCGGCGACACCCCTTTCAACGGCCCGTTCCAATAAATGAATGTGTCGGCGCCGTCACAGGAATATGACCCGGCGGCGACCACTCCGGCAGACCGGGTCGCCCCAGGTCCCGGGACCTGGCACAACCCGGTCCACCGGCGGAAGAAAAACAGCGTTCCATGGCCAAGGATTGAGGCGAACAGGCAATGCCCTCATTCCTTTGGAGTCCCGAAGGTGAACGCATGGACCGACCCCGCCCGCGTCGAACTCGACGGCGCCTCCCTGACCCTGCGCGACGTCGTACGCCTGTCCCGCCCCACGCCGCACGGCCGGCCGGCCCGAGCCGTCCTCCACCCCGCCGCGGCCGCCGAGGCCGAGAAGAGCGTGCGACTGCGTGACCGCCTCATGGCCGCCCGGAAGCCGATCTACGGCGTCACCACCGGATTCGGCGACAGCGTCACCCAGCAGATCAGCCCCGAGCGCGCCGCGCAGCTCCAGCACAATCTGATCCGCTACCACCTCAACGGCGTCGGCCCCGACGCCCCCGCCGACGTCGTCCGCGCCACCCTCCTCATCCGCGCCAACTGCCTGGCCCGCGGCAACTCCGGCATCCGGCCCCAGATCATCGAACGGCTGCTGGACCATCTCGACGCCGACATCCTCCCCCTCGTCCCCGAACGCGGCTCGCTCGGCGCCAGCGGAGACCTCGTACCGCTCTGCTACATCGCCGCCGCCCTGCTCGGCGAGGGAGAGGCCCAGGTCGGCAAACGCGTCCGCGCCGTCGCCGACGCCCAGCGCGAGGCCGGGATCGCCCCGGTCGCCCTCCAGGCCAAGGAGGGGCTCGCCCTCATCAACGGCACCGCGTTCACCACCGCGTTCGCCGTGCTCGCCGCCCACGACGCCGCCCGGATCGCCACCGCCGCCGAGATCGCCACCGCCTTCGTCAGCGAGGCGCTCCTCGGCAACGCCTCCCACTTCGACGCCTTCCTCCACCGCGCCAAACCCCACCCCGGCCAGATCACCTCCGCCGCCCGGCTCCGCGATCTCCTCGACGGCTCCCGCCTCTCCACCACCTACGAGGAGATCCTCGACGCCACCGGCGCGCTGGACGGCGGCGACCACCGCGAACTCGACCGCCGCATCCAGGACCACTACTCCGTACGCTGCGCGCCCCAGGTCGTCGGCGTCCTGCGCGACACCCTCTCCTGGGTCGAGCCCTGGCTCACCACCGAGGTCAACGCCTCCACCGACAACCCCCTCTTCGCCGCCGACGAGGGCCGGCCCCACCACGGCGGGAACTTCTACGCCGGACACGTCGGACAGGCCATGGACAGCCTCAAGACCGCCACCGCCAACGTCGCCGACCTCCTCGACCGCCAGCTCGCCCTGATCGTCGACCCCAAGTTCAGCGGCGGGCTCCCCGCCAACCTCGTACCGCCCGCCCCGCGGTCCGAGGCCGGACTCCACCACGGCTTCAAGGGCATGCAGATCGCGGCCTCCGCCGTCACCGCCGAAGCCCTCAAGACGGCCCTGCCCGCCACCCTCTTCTCCCGCTCCACCGAGGCGCACAACCAGGACAAGGTCAGCATGGCCACCACCGCCGCCCGGGACGCCAGGACCGTCAACGAACTCACCGGCCAGGTCGCCGCCATCGCCCTGCTCGCCGGCGCCCAGGCCCTCGATCTGCGCGGCGCCGACGCCGCCGCCCCGCGCACCCGGAGCGTCCACGCGCTGATCCGCTCCCGGGCGCCGTTCGCCGACCGCGACCGCCGGATGGACCGGGACATCGCGGCCGTCGCCCGCCTCATATCCGACGGAAGCCTCGCCCGCGCGGCGGGCAGCCCAGACGAGAGGGACACCGATGCTGCTGCTTCGTGACACCACGACCGGCCGGGAACTCGCCGACGCGGTACGGGACCACACCGCCCTCGTCCGACGGGCCCACGCCGGAACCCCCGACCACGCTTTCCGGGGCCGGAAGTTCACCGCCACCCTCCGCGCCGCCGCCCGCTCCGCCCTCTACGACGACGCCCTCGGCGCGGAACTCGTCGCCCGGGCCGAACGGACCCCGCCCGAACGCGCCATCGACGACATCCTTCCCCGCCTCCCCTTCCTGCCCAAGACGGCCCTCAGCGGCAGCGGTCACCGGGCCTTCACCCGGGGCCTGTCCGAATTCCTCCACTACTACGAGTCCTCCGGCACCACCGGCAACCCCGTCGCCGCGCCCAAGGCCCTGGACGACCTCGTCGTCAACACCATCAACATCGGCGAGCTGTGGGCCCGGATCCTCTCCCCGGCCGACCGGGCCCTCATCCTCATCAACGCCCCCTTCGCGCCCGCCGCCTACCAGTTCGAGAAGGTCCTGGAGTACCTCCAGGTCATGTCACTGCGGCCGTGGGTCGACAACATCACCGGCGACTACACCCGCGTTCTGAGACTCGTCCGAGAACTGGAGGTCAATGTCTTCGTCGGCCCGCCCTCCCGGCTGCTGGAGATGATCCAGTTCGCCCACCGCAACGGCGAGCCCGCCCCCGTCTTCGACACCCTCCTGCTGATGGCCGAGCAGACCGGACCCGCCTTCGTCCGCCACCTCGAACGCCTCACCGGAGCCCGCGCCCACGTCGCCGCGTATGGCTCGTCCGAGACCGGCACCACCGCCGTCACCTGCGAACACCGAGGACTCCACCTCCAGACCCAGAGCTACGCCCTGGAGATCGCGGACGACGCCGGATCCCGCCCCGTCGACGGCCGCCCCGACCGGGGCGAACTCGTCGTCACCACCCTCGACGTCCTCGCCCGGCCCCTGCTGCGCTACCGCACCGGCGATCTGGTCGAGATCACCGGCGCCGACTGCCCCTGCGGAGTGGCCACCCCGCTGCTGCGCACCCTCGGCCGCTCCCAGGACCTCATCACGCTGGAAGGCGGCGGCATCCGCCAGAACGACGTGGAGTCCGCGCTGTGGGGCGAGGCCCCGGCCGCCGGGGACGCGCGGAGCAGCGACCCGGAGGACCCGGGGCCGCTGAACCCCGACCAGCAGGCCCGGGATCCTGAGGTCCGGAATCCTGAAGTCCGCGACCCGCTGATCCGCGACCCGCTGATCCGCGGCCCGCTGATCCCCGGCCCGCTGATCCCCGACCCGCAGATTCTCAACTACATGCTCATCCTCCGCGACCGCGCCGTCGTCTGTCTCGTCACCACCACCGGACCGGCCGGCCCCGACTGGACCGGGGCCACCACCGCCCGGCTCGCCGGACTCTTCCCCGGCCGGGAACTCACCGTCCGCCCGGTCGAGAAGCTCCCCCCGCTCGCCTCGCTCGGCCAGTACCTCGGCTGGAAGCTCTCCCGGGTGCTCGACCTCGACGACGAGCGCAACTGGGACCGGCTCCCCGCCCCCATCCGCGGCGTCGTCGAGGAGAGCCTCGCCGCGCACACCGCCCCCACCGCCGACAGCTGAGGAGAACACCGCATGTGTGGCATAGCAGGGTGGCTGGACTGGGAACGCGACCTGACCCGCGAGCGCGCGGCCGTCGCCAGGATGGCCGACACCCTCGCCCGCCGGGGCCCCGACGACTCGGGCGTGTGGACCGCGCCCCGGATCGGCCTCGGACACCGCCGGCTCGCCGTCACCGACCCCGTGGGCGGGGCCCAGCCCATGACCGCCCACGGCGAGGACGACGGACGCCCGCTCGCCGTCGTCTCCTTCAGCGGCGAGATCCACAACCACCGCGAACTCCGCGCCGAACTCCGCGCCAGGGGCCACCGCTTCCGCACCTCGTCCGACACCGAGGTCCTCCTCGCCGCCCACCGCGAATGGGGCGCGGAGGCCATCACCCGCTTCGCCGGAATGTTCGCCTACGCCCTCTGGGACATCGAACGGCAGACCCTCCACCTCGGCCGCGACCCGCTCGGCGTCAAACCCCTCTACTACGCCGAACACGACACCGGCGTCGTCTTCGGCTCCGAGCCCAAGGCCCTCTTCGCCAGCGGACTGGTCCGCCCCGAGGTCGACGCCGAAGGGCTCACCGACGTCTTCACCGTCGCCGCCAAACGCCCCGGCGACGCCGTCTACCGCACCCTGCGCGAGGTCCGCCCCGGCCACCTCCTCCGCGTCGACCGCGGCGGGACCGCCTCGTACCGCTACTGGCGGCTGGTCAGCGCGCCCCACCCGGACGACCCCGACACCACCGTCGCCGCCGTCCGCTCCCTCCTCGACCGAATCGTCGCCGAACAGACGCGCGCCGACGTGCCGCTCGGCGCACTGCTCTCCGGCGGCATCGACTCCAGCGTCATCACCGCGCTCGGCGCGAAGGCCCTGGCCGCCGAGGGCCTCGGCCCCCTCGCCACCTACTCCGTCGACTTCGCCGGCGCCGAGGACGACTTCACCGCCGACGCCCTGCACCTCTCCCGCGACGCCCCCTACGTCCGCGCCGTCGTCGACCACGTCGGCACCAAGCACCAGGAGGTGTTGGTCGAACCCACCGCCCTGCTCGCCGAGTCCGGCCTCGCCCTGCGGGCCCGCGACCACCCCGGCGTCGGCGACCTCGACGTGTCCCTCCATCTGCTCTTCCGCGAGGTCCGCAAGCACCTCACCGTCGCCCTCTCCGGAGAAGGCGCCGACGACGCCTTCGGCGGCTACCCCTGGTTCGCCCGCGAGGCGGAACAGCCCTCCGACGGATTCCCCTGGTCGGCGGGCGTACGCGACCGCAACGCCGTGCTCTCGCCCGCGCTGCGCCCCCATCTCGATCTCCACGAGCGGCTGGAGCACCGCTATCGGGAGGCCCTGGAGGAGGTGCCCCGGCTCGACGGCGAGCAGGGGATCGACCGCAGGATGCGCGAGGTCTACCACCTCCAGCACACCCGCTTCCTGCCCTTCCTCCTCGACCGCAAGGACCGGATGAGCATGGTCCACGGGCTGGAGGTCCGCGTCCCCTACTGCGACCACCGTCTGATCGAGTACGTGTGGAACGTGCCCTGGCGGCTCAAGAGCCTCGGCGGCCGGGAGAAGGGGCTGCTGCGCGCCGCCGTCCAGGACGCGCTGCCGATCGAGGTCGTCCACCGGCCCAAGAGCGGTTTCCCCGTCGGACAGAGCCCCGAGTATCTGCGGTCCGTGCGCGAGGCCGTGTCCGACATGATCGCCGACCCCCACGCGCCCGCGATGGAACTGCTCGACGCCGGCACGCTGCGCGCCATGGTCCGCGACCAGGACTGGGTCAACGGCTCCTTCACCCCGCCGCCGATCCTTCCGCGCGCCCTTCAGCTCAACGACTGGCTGTCCGCGTACGACGTCCGGGTGGTGCTGTGAGCCGCCGGCCACTGGCCGGGCCCCTGGACGCGCCCGGGGAGTCCGCCGACGGCATGCCGCTGGTCCTCGCGGCGGAGTGCGACCGGCTGCGGGAACGGCTGGCCGCCGTCGCCCGCGGCGAGGCCCTGCTGCTCCAGGGCGTCGACCGCGCCGAGCCGTCCGCGCCGGTCTCGGCGGAGCGGGTCGGGGGCACGGTGCGCACCCTGCTCCAGATGAGCGCGGCACTGGCCTACGGCGCGTCCCTCCCGGTGGTGCGGATCGGCCTGATCAGCCCCGGTCCCGGTCCCGGCTCCGGCCCCGGTCCGGGTCCAGGCCCCGCACAGCCCTCGGACGCGGTCGCCGCCCTCAATCTGGTCCGCGCCCTCACCGCCGGCGTCGGCGGCCCGGGCCTGGAACGGATCCACGCCTGGAACCTGGACTTCGTACGGACCGCCCCCGCCGGCCGCCGTCACGAGGCGGCGGTCCGCGAGATGGACCGGGCGCTGGCCTTCGTCCGGGCCTGCGGCAAGGACCCGGACCGGCTCGGCGGGACGGAGTTCCACTCCTCGCGCGAGGCGCGGTCCCTGTCGTACGAGAAGGCGCTCACCCGGACCGGCCCCGGCGGCGGCGGCGGGCCGTACGCGGCCTCCGCCCAGCTGCTCTGGATCGGCGGGCGCGGCGGGCGGCCGGACCCCGGGCGGATCGCCTTCGCCGAGGGGATCCGCAACCCGGTCGGCGTCGTGCTCGGGCCCGATGCCACGGCCGACGAGGTCCTGGCGTACACCGACCGTCTCGACCCGGGGCGCGAGCCCGGCCGGCTCACCTTCCTGGTGCGGATGGGCGCGGGCCGGATCCGTGACCGGCTGCCCGAACTGGTCGAGAAGGCCCGGGCGTCGGGCGCCCGGCCGGTGTGGGTGACGGACCCGGGGCACGGGAACACCGCCGCGACCGCCGCCGGGCGCGGGACCGGCCGATTCGACGACCTCGTGGACGAGGTGCGGGGGTTCTTCGAGGTCCATCGCGCGCTCGGCACTCATCCGGGCGGCGTCCACGTCGAACTCGGCGGGGAGGAGCCGGCCGGGGGAGACCGCGCGAGGAGCGGCCCCGGCGGCCCGGGGCGTCCCCGGGACGAGACGGCGGACGGCCTTCCGCTCGACCGGAGCGAGGCTCTGGACCTGGCCTTCCGGGTGGCGGAGTTCGCGCGCGTCCCCGCGCCGCCGCGCCGGGCGGACCGTCAGCCGGTACGCGCCCCGTCGCCCGCCAGCGCCACATCGAGCAGCCCCGGGAAGCGGGCGTCGAGATCCTCGCGCCGCAGCGACATGTAGCGGTGCGTGCCCTCGATCCGGGTGTGGGTGACGCCCGCGTCCCGCAGCACCTTCAGATGGTGGGAGAGGGTCGACTTGGAGAGGGGGATCCCGAGGGAGCCGCAGGACTGCTCCTCCGTCCCCACCAGGCCGCGGACGATCGACAGCCGGGTCGGATCGCTCAGCGCGTGGAAGACGGCGGTGAGTTCGATGTCGGACCGGGCGGGGTGGGTGAGGGTGCGCACGGGGCCGGCTCTCCTCTCGGCTCGCGCCGGGCGCGCGGCGGCCGCCGCGCACAGGCTGATTCGTAGGTTTGCACATCATCGAAGTATGGGCAACCACGCACCCGGGGCCGGGCCGTCCGGCCCGGCCCCGGGGACCTGCGGCCACCGCTACCAGGAGTCCCAGTGGGCGATCCGGTCCACCCCGACCCGGGGTCCGGGCCGGAAGTCGGTGCCGATGGTGTGGGCCACCGGGATCAGCGCCGTCTGCAGCACCGTGTCGTAGGGCACGCCCAGCAGCCGCGCCGCCTCGCGCTCGTAGTGCAGATGGGGAGTGGTCCAGGCGGTGCCCAGCCCCCGCGAGCGGGCGGCGAGCATGAACTGCCAGACCGCGGGCAGCACCGAACCCCAGGTGTTGGCCTGCCCCACGTGCGAGTCGTTCTCGTGCCGCCCCTGGACCCGGATGCAGGGGATCAGCAGCACCGGCACCTCGTGGAGATGGTCGAAGAGATACTGGGCGCTGTCCGCGATCCGCGCCCCGCGCACCGGGTCGCCCCGGTTCACGCCGTCGCGGACCACCCGCTGGCGGGGGCTGGCCAGCCCGAGCCGGTAGAGATCGGCGAGCGCGGCGCGCTTGTCGGGATCGGTCACCAGGACGAAGTCCCAGCGCTGCCGATTGCGGCCGGTGGGCGCCTGGGCGGCCAGCTCCAGGCACTCCTCGATCAGCGCGCGCTCCACCGGGCGCGTCAGATCCAGCCGCTTGCGTACGGCACGGGTGGTGGTGAGCACCTGGTCGGCGCTCAGGTCGAGCGGGGGCATGGATCTCCGTTTCCGATGCGGCGGGGCGACTCCCCGCCGCCGAGCCGATGGGGGCCGCGGACACACGCTTGGGGCCGCGGACATGCGCCGGGGTACGCGTACACGTCCCGGTACGCGGACGTGCGTCGGGACGCGCGCACGTCTCCGGACGCGGACGTGCGTCGGGACGCGAACGCGCTTCGGGCCGGGTGCGCGCTTCGGGCCGTGGGCGGGCGGGCCCCGGCCGAGGCCCGGGCCCCGGGCGGGCTCATCCGCCACCCGGGCCGCCCGGCAGCCGGGGCACCGAGGCCAGCAGCTCACGGGTGTACGGATGCCGGGGCGCGCCCAGGACCTCGTCGACCGGGCCCTCCTCGACCGCGCGCCCGTCGTGCATCACCAGCACCCGGTCGCTCACCTGCCGCACCACCGCCAGATCGTGCGAGATGAAGAGCATGGCCAGCCCCAGTTCGGCGCGGAGGGCGGCCAGCAGGGCGAGCACCTGGGCCTGCACGGTCACATCGAGCGCGGACACCGGCTCGTCGCACACCAGCAGCCGGGGCGACGTGGCCAGCGCGCGGGCGATCGCCACCCGCTGGCGCTGCCCGCCCGACAGCCCGTCCGGCCGCCGCTCCAGCAGCTCCGGGCCGAGCCCGACCTGCTCCAGCAGCTCCGCCGACCGCTCCCGGCGCGCCCGCCGGGGCGTACCGGCCACCGTCAGCGCCTCGCCGAGCACCCGCCGTACGGTGAACCGAGGGTCGAACGACGCGAGCGGATCCTGGTGGACCAGCTGGACGTCCCGGCGCAGCGGCCGCCGGAGCCGTTCGTCCAGCGCGCTCCAGGGGCCGCCGTCGAGCAGCACCTCGCCCTCGTCGGGCGTCAGCAGTCCCATCGCCAGCCGGGCCAGGGTGCTCTTCCCCGAGCCGGACTCGCCGACCACGCCCAGGGTCTCGCCCGGGCCGACGGCGAAGCCGACGCCCGCCACGGCCGCGCGCTCGCTCCCGCCGGGGGAGCGGTAGCGCTTCACCAGCCCCTCGGCCGACAGCAGCGGCGGCACGGTCCGTCCGGCGCGCCGCCCGCCGGCCGTGTCCGGGCCGACCGCAGGCGCGTCCAGCCGCGGCACCGAGGCGATCAGCGCCCTGGTGTACGGATGCTCCGGAGCCGTGAGCACCCGCGCGGCCGGTCCCGACTCCACGATCCGGCCGTCCGTCATCACCGCGATCCGGTCCGCCAACTGGGCCACGACCGCGAGATCGTGGCTGATCAGCAGGAGCGCGGTGCCGGAGTCCCGCAGCCGCCGCAGCAGCCCCAGCACCTGGGCCTGGACCGTCACATCCAGCGCGGTGGTCGGCTCGTCGGCGATCAGCACCCGGGGGCCGGCCGCCGTCGCGGAGGCGATCAGGGCGCGCTGCCGCAGTCCGCCCGAGAGCTGGTGCGGATACTGCCGCGCCCGCACTCCGGGCTCGGGCACCCCGGCGTCGGCGAGCAGCCCGGACACCTTCCCGGGCAGTTCGGCGCGGCGGGCCAGCCCGTGCGCCAGCAGCGGTTCGGCGACCTCGGCGCCCACCCGCCGCAGCGGGTCGAGCGCGGAGAGCGCGTCCTGGGAGACCAGTCCGACGACCCGGCCGCGCACGGCCCGCCAGTCGCGCTCCCGGTAGCCGGTCGCCTCCCGGCCGTCGACCCACAGCTCCCCGGCCCCGACGCTCGCCCCGGGACCGGCGAGCCCCACCAGGGCCCGCGCGGTGACGCTCTTCCCTGAGCCGGACTCGCCCACCAGCGCCAGGCACTCCCCGGGCGCCAGGGTGAGCGACACATCGTGGACCACCGTGCGGCGGAGCCGGCCCCGGCCGAAGGCGACCGTGAGGCCGCGCACCGCGAGCGCGGCGGCGGACGGCGGGCGCGGCGCGGCGGCCGCGGTGTCGTGGACGGCGGCGGTCACGCCTCCCGCCTCCCTTCGAGTCGCAGATGCAGCCGCCGGCCGACGACGGTGATCGCGACCACCGACACCGTGATCGCGGCGCCCGGGAAGACGGCGATCCACCAGGCGCTCTGGAGCGCGTCGCGGCCCTGCGAGAGCATCGCCCCCCACTCGGGCGCGGGCGGCCTCGGACCGATGCCGAGGAAGCTGAGCGCCGAACCGGCGATGACCGCCGTGCCGACGCCGAGGGTCGCGGGCACCACCAGCGGACCGAGCGTGTTGGGCACCACATGGCGCAGCACCACCGTCCGGCGGCGCAGCCCCAGCGCGGTGGCCGCCGCGATGTACTCCGCCCGCCGCACCACCCGCGCCTGCCCCCGGATCAGCCGGGCGTAGCCGGGGACCGAGGCGACGGCGATGGCCAGCAGCGCGTTCACGGAGCCGGGACCGGCCACCGCGATCACCAGCAGCGCGAGCAGCATTTCGGGCAGGGCCAGCAGCACGTCCATGCCGCGCATCGCGACCTGGTCGGCGGCCCGCCCCAGCAGCGCCGACGGGAGCCCGATCAGCAGCCCCGCGAGGACGCCGAGCGCGGTCGCGCCGATGCCCAGCAGCAGGGAGTGGCGGGCCCCGTGCACCACCCGGGCGTAGACGTCGCGCCCCAGCTGGTCGGTGCCGAACCAGTGGTCGGGCCCCGGCGGCAGCAGGGCGGCGAGCGGGTCGGCCGCCGTGGGCGAGACCTCGGTGAGCAGCCCGGGGGCGGCACAGGCGACGGCGGCGAGGGCGAGCACCGCCGAGGCCAGCGGCAGCCCGGGGCGCGGCCCGCCGGTCCGCGCGAGACGGGCCGGCCCGGTCCGGCCGGCGGCGGGGACGCTCATACGGGACTCCTCAGCCGGGGGTCGGCCCACAGGCAGACCAGATCGGCCAGCGCGTTGACGACGAGATAGACGGCGGCCGAGAGCAGGACCAGCCCGACGACGACGGGGATGTCCCGGCCCGAGACGGCGTCCAGGGCGACCCGGCCGAGACCCGGCCGGGCGAAGACGGTCTCCACCAGCACCGTCCCGCCCAGCAGTCCGCCGGCCAGCCAGCCGCCGAGGGTCGCCGCGGGCACGGCGGCGTGCCGCAGCGCGTGCCGCAGCCGCAGGGCGGTGGGGCCGAGGCCCCGGGAGCGGGCGGTGAGCGCGAACGGCTGGTGCAGCGCGCTCTCCATCCCCTCCCGGAGCACCTGGGCGAGCAGCGATCCGAACGGCGCGGCGAGGGTGACGGCGGGCAGCACCAGCGAGCGCCAGTCGCCCGCCCCCGCCACCGGGAACACGTTCAGCCGGAAGGAGAAGACGGTGAGCAGCACGATGCCGAGCCAGTAGGCGGGGGTGGAGACGGCGACCAGCTCGGCCCCGGAGACCGCGCCGCGCACCGTGCGCCGCCGCCCCGCGGTGAGGGTGGCGGCGAGCAGCGCCCCGGCCGTCAGCAGGACCAGCGCGCCGAGCGCCAGTTCGGCGGTGTGGCCGAGCTGTTCGCCGATGATGACGGAGACCGGCTGCCGCTGCTGGTAGGAGTCGCCCAGTTCGCCGCCGGCCAGCCGGAGCAGGAAGGCGGCGTACTGCGCGGCGAGCGGGTCGTCGAGACGGTACTCCCGCCGGATCTGCTCGCGGAGCGCCGCCGAATCGGTGGCGGACGCGCCGAGCAGGGTGGTCACCGGGTCGCCGGGGACGAGGTGGAGTACGAGGAAGGCCAGGCTCGCCGCTCCCCAGAGCACCAGCACGGCTCCGGCGGCCCGGTGGAACAGCCACCTCGCCGCCGGGGCGAGCGGCCGCCGGGCGGCCGGGGCGGGCCGTCGCCGGGCGGAGCGCGGGAGCGGACGCCGGGCCGCCGGCGGGAGCGGCGCCCGGTCGGCGGGCCGGAGGGGACGGCTCACCGATCGCTCTTCCACACGCCCGCGAACTGCGGCCAGGCGTTGGCGTCGAAGGTCAGACCCCGGGTCTCGCGCCCGACGCCGACGGTGGTCACCGGCACGTACAGCGGCAGGACGGTGCCGTGGTCGACGGCCCAGCGCTCGACCTTGGCGTACGACTTCTCGCGCTCCTTCGGGCTCTTCTCGGCGGCGCCCGCGCGCAGCCAGGCGTCGACCCGCGGATCGTCGGTGCGGGAGACGTTCTGGCCGCCGGCCGAGGGCAGCTGGGTGGAGAGGTAGAAGCCGGAGAGGATCGCCGGGTCGGCGCGGACCCAGGCGTTGTCCCACACGTCGTAGTCGCCCTTGCCGTACCGCTCGAAGTAGGCGCCGGTGTCGACCGCGTCGCGGACCAGGTCGACGCCGTTCTTCTTCAGCTCGGCCTGGACCGCCTCGCCGAGGACGTCGCGCTGGTCGCGGACGAGGGCCGCGATGTAGGGCCAGCGCAGCCGCAGCCGTTCGCCGTCCTTGGTGCGGTAGCCGTCGGAGTCCCGGCCGGTCCAGCCGGCCCGGTCGAGGAGGGCGGCCGCGCCGCGCGGGTCGTGCGGTATCGCGCCCTTGATGGAGTCGTCGTAGCCGCCGGGGGTGGTGGGGCTGAGCGGGCTCCAGGCGCGCGCGTACTCGCCCCGGTAGACGCCGCGGACCAGCGCGTCGACGTCGACGGAGCGCTGGACGGCCCGGCGTACCCGCTCGTCGCGCAGCGGGCCCCGGTCGGTGTTGAGATAGAGCGAGTAGGAGGCTCCCGGGGCCTGGCGGGCGGTGAGTTCGAGCGAGGAGTCGCGTTCGAGGGCCTCGGCGGAGGTGATGGGCACCGCCGCCGCGTCCACCTGGCCGCTGGTCAGGGCCCCGGCGCGGACGGAGTCCTCGGGGAGGAAGCGGACCACGAGCCGGTCGACGAGCGGCGGACCCTGGTGGGCCGCGCCCTTCGGGGCCCACCGGTAGTCGGCGTTGCGGGTGAACTCCGCCCGGTCGTTCTTGACGTACCGCTCCGAGCGGAAGGGGCCGCTGCCCACGGAGAACTTCCCGCCCGCGCACAGCTCGTCCTTGTGGCGCGCGAGGGAGGCGGGCGACGCGATGCCCAGATAGGGGGTGCTCGCCGCCTGGAGGAAGGGGACGCTGGGCTCGGAGAAGGTGATCCGGATCCGGTGCTCGTCCAGCACCTCGCTGTTCCGGTACGGGCCGAGCAGGGCCGCGGCGTACAGGGACTTGGTGGCCGGCGCCCTGATGTGCTCCAGATTGGCCTTGACCGCCGCCGCGTCGAAGCGGGTGCCGTCGTGGAAGGTGACGTCGTCGCGCAGGTCGAAGGTGTAGCTGCGGGCGTCGTCGGAGATCTCCCAGGAGGTGGCGAGCCAGGGGTGGAACGTGCCCTTCGCGTCGAGGTGGACGAGGGAGTCGAACACATTGCGCTGGACGACGGCGGTGATGTCGCCGGGGCTGGTGTGCGGGTCCAGGCAGGAGGTGCCGACGGCGGCGCCGTAGGTGAAGGTGCCCCCGCGGACCGGCGCCGCCGATCCGCCGCCGCCCCGGTCCTCGGAGCCGCCGCAGGCGGTGAGCGCGATCGCCAGGGCTGTGGTGGTGGCGGTGACTGCGGCGGCGGTTCGTGCCGGCATGTGCTTCTCCAGGGAGATAGTGCGGGGTGCGGGGCGTTTCGGCGCGCACGGATGTACGGGCGTGCGCGGTGAGGGCGTGTGCGAGGTGTACGGGGGAGGCGTACGGGCGTACGGGACGGTCGGCGCGCCCGGGCGTCCGGGCGTGGCCCGTCGCGGGAACGGCGACCTTGGCGCTCCCGCGACGGGTGGGGTGGTGGTGTTACGCGGCGGCGCCCTGGCCGGTGAACTGGGCGGCGTGGACGACGGCCTGGATGCGATTGCGCATGCCCAGCTTGCGCAGGATGTTCGACACGTGGAACTTCACGGTCTTGCTGCTCAGACCGCAGCTCTCGGCGATCTCCGCGTTGGACCGCCCGGCCGCCAGCAGGGCGAAGATCTCCTGTTCGCGGACGGTGAGCGGAGTGGTGCGCGCGGCGGCGGGGGACACGTCCTCGGGTCCGTGGGGCAGCGCGATGTCGATGATGAGCCGGGCGGTGTCGTCGCTGAGGAACGCCTCGCCCCGGGCGGTGGCCCGGACCGCGGCGACCAGGACCTCCGGCACCGCGTCGGCGCAGACGAACGAGCGGACGCCGGAGCGGAGATAGCCGAAGATCCGGTCGGTGCGTCCGTTCCTCATGACGACGACGGCCCGGGTGGCGCGGGTCTCGCCGGGGAAGTGCCGGGCGGGGCCGATCGCCTCGGCGATCTTGACCGTCGGCAGATCCTCGATGAGGACCACGTCGGGAGGGTTCGACCGGCCCGTGGCGCCGGCGGTGGGGCAGCCGTTGACGATCTCGAACCCAGGCTCCTCCTGAAGTAGCGCCGTCATGCCGACGGCGAGCAACGACGGTCGGCCGGGGGCCAGTACACGGATCGCACTCCGCCCCCGCGGCGGTGAATCGAAGTGCAACATGGGGCACGACGGTACGGAAAATATGTCTGGTGGTCAATCATCTCTGGCTAGATTAAATGTTGCGTGATTGTGTCGCCCCTGCACGTCCGAGCCGTACGCGGCGCACTCTCGCAACGCCTCCGGGCGCGGGTCCCGTTGACATGTCCGTCGGCCGAAACGCACACTCGGAGCGCCGAAGTGAACGAGTGTTCACCTGGTGGACGGATCCGGGCGCGGCAGCGGCCGCCCGCCTCTGACGAGGGGTTCCCGGCGGCCCGGGCCGCCCCGGGGCGACGGGCGGGCGCGGGTGCGGCGGCCCGGACCCGCGCCCCGACGGCAGTCCGCCCCGCCGCCCAACGAGGAGCAGAGATGCCCGACCGCCTCCGAGACGTCTATGTCGTGGACGCCGTCCGCACCCCGGTCGGCAGATACGGCGGTGCGCTCTCCGGCGTACGCCCCGACGACCTCGCGGCCCATGTCCTGCGCGCCCTTCTCCGCCGTACGCCGGAACTCGACCCGGCCCGGATCGACGACGTCGTCCTCGGCAACGCCAACGGCGCGGGGGAGGAGAACCGCAATGTGGCCCGCATGGCACTGCTCCTCGCCGGGATCCCGGTGACCGTGCCCGGCGTCACCGTCAACCGGCTCTGCGGCTCCGGCATGGAGGCGGTCGTCCAGGCCGCCCGGGCCGTCGCGGTCGGCGACGCCTCCGTCGCGGTCGCCGGCGGCGTCGAGTCCATGAGCCGGGCGCCCTGGGTGGTGCCCAAGCCCGAGCGCGCCCTCCCCGCCGGACACCAGCAGATGTACTCGACCACCCTCGGCTGGCGGATGACCAACCCCCGGATGCCCCAGGAGTGGACGGTCGCCCTCGGCGAGGGCGCGGAACTCGTCGCCGACCGGTACGGCGTCGGCCGCGAGGCCCAGGACGCCTTCGCCCTCGACAGCCACCGCAAGGCCGCCGCGGCCTGGGCGGACGGCCGGTACGACGCCGAGGTCGTCCCCTTCGACGGCCCGCTCGACGGTGTGGCCCTCGTACGCGACGAGAGCGTCCGCGACACCACCTCCGCCGAGGCGCTCGCCGCGCTGAAGCCCGCCTTCCGCCAGGGCGGCACCGTCACGGCCGGCAACTCCTCGCCGCTGAACGACGGCGCTGCGGCCCTGCTGCTCACCGACGAGGACGGGCTGCGCGCCACCGGCCGCCCGCCCCTGGCGCGGATCGGCGCGACCGCGGTCACCGGCATCGAACCGCAGCTCTTCGGCGCGGGCCCGGTGGAGGCGGTCCGGCGCGCCCTGAAGAAGGCCGGACGCGGGTTCGGCGATCTGCGCACCGTCGAACTCAACGAGGCGTTCGCGGCGCAGGCCCTCGCCTGCCTCGGACAGTGGCCCGAGCTGGACCCCGCCGTGGTCAATCCGCGGGGCGGCGCGATCGCCGTGGGCCATCCGCTCGGCGCGTCCGGCGCCCGTATCACCGGGGCCGTGGCACATCAGCTCGCCGCCGCGGGCTCCGGCTCCGGCGTCGCCGCGCTCTGCATCGGCGTCGGCCAGGGGCTCGCGATGGTCCTCGACGCGCCCTGAGCGAGCGGTCTGCCAGGGGCGGGGGCGGGGCGCCGGGGAGCGGCTCGGGCGCGCGCCCCCGCCGGCGCGGCCGGTACGTGAGGTCCCGCCGGCGCCCCCGGTACGGGCGCGTCCTCGCCGGCCCCGGTGCGGGCGTCCCCGCCCGCGCTCCCCGGCCTCAGGAAGACGTTTCCTCCGGGGCGGTCCGGCGGCTCCCGGCCGACAGCAGTTCACGGGCGAGGACGCCCGCCCACCACCGCTCGACCCGCTCGGGCGGCCAGCCGCGTTCCACGGTGAGCGTCCGGTAGACGTCGATGTTGCAGATCGCGGCGTACACGTCGACGGCTTCCGGCACGTCCAGCCCCTCCCGCAGCACCCCCGGCGGCCAGGTCGAGAAGACTCCCGAGCGGGTACGGTCCCCTCCCGCCCGCCCCTCGCGATAGGTCGCCGCCAGCGCGGGCTCGCCGCGCCCCGCCTCGCGCACCAGCGCGATGACATCGCCCGCCCGCTCGAACAGCCGCCGGTCGTACCCGGCCATCGCCGCGAGCTGCCGCGCGGGGTCCGCCCCCGGCTCCTCCAACTCCTCGACGAGCCGCGCCGCGTCCGCCGACAGATCCGCCGCGTCGGCCAGCGCCCCGGCCAGCCCTGCCTTGTTCCCGTACGTCGCGTAGACGGTCGGCGCGGACACCCCGGCCTCGCGCGCCACCTCCCGCACCGTCGTCGCCGCCCACCCCTGGGCGAGGAAGAGCTTCCGGGCGGCGTGGGCGATGTCGGCGCGGGTCTCCCGCGCCTGTGCCGCCCTGCGCAGCGAGTCGTACGAGCGCCTGCCCGAGTTCGCTTCCGAATCCACGGTCGCCTCTTTCGCTTTACAGTGCTTATAGTGAATACATGATGCGTAAAATCTTACCGCCGACCCCGATGAACCTCCCCCGGATCGGCGGCTTCGCCGCGATCGGGTTCGCCTTCACCATCGCCCTCGGCAACATGATCATGGTCCCCGCGGGGCTTCCCCGCACCGGCTCCGAACTCGCCGACGTCACCGCGTTCTTCGGCGCGAAGCCCGACATCGTCGGCATCGGCTCCGCCGTGACCCCGGCCGCGTGGGTGCTGGCCACCCTCTTCGGCGCGGGAGCGTACTCCGCGCTCTCCCGCTCAGGGCGGGACGACGTCCGCGCGTGGGCGGTGGTCGGCTGCGCGGGACTGCTCCTCCAGAACGGCCTGTTCGCCGGCGTCGTCGCGACCCGGCTGGCCCTGACGACGACCGGCGCGCCCGACGACCCCGGCACCGCCGCCCTCTGGGCGCTCCACGACACGCTCTTCACCCTCAACGGAACCTTCCTCGCCCTGGCCCTCCTCGGCCTCTCCGCAGCAGGCTGCCGCGCCGGCCTCATCCGCCCCTGGCACGCCGCCCTCGGCCTCCTCGCCGCCGCCCTCCTCTTCACCTCCGCCACTCTCACCCCCCTCATCACCCAAACCCCCGGCCCCCTCGGCCTCCTCGGCCTCACCGGCTGGCTCCTCTGGCTCCTCTGGACCACCCTCTTCGGCCTCACCCTGATCCGCCCCTCCTCGACGTGAGCCGCGACGCCCGAGGTCTGCGCGTGGTGGGTGTGCGGGCCTGTCCTCAATCGCCGGACGGGCTGGGTTGGGCCGCTGCCCGGCGGTCGGGGTTCCGTTCTCGCGGGGTGTGCTGACGTGGGTCCTGTCGGCGCTTGGGGTGTGTGTTTGGGCGGGTGCGTGAACTCGGCGTCCGCTCATGTCTGAGGTGTGACTGTTCGCTGCGCGTGCTGGGGGTGCGGGTTCGTCCTCAATCGCCGGACGGGCTTGATTTGCCGCTGCCCGGTCGTCGGCATTCCGCTGTCGCGGGGTGGAAGGTCGGCCCCGCCGACCCTGAGGGCGTGGATCGTACGATTCAGCCCCCCGGCGTCGACGCGTGAAGCAGGAGCCGGCGGGTAATTCTCAGCCTCGCCGGCGTTTGAGGCGCGGGGTTCGGGGCGGGGCCCCGCGGGGGCCTGGGCTTCTGGCGGCGTGAGGGCTGCGAGTCTCAGCGTTGGCGGGAGCGCGGGCCGTGAATTCCCGTTCCGCCGGGGCGTGGGTCGCGAATTTCAGCCTCGCCGGCGTTTGAGGCGCGGGGTTCGGGGCGGGGCCCCGCGGGGGCCCGGGCTTCTGGCGGCGTGAGGGCTGCGAGTCCCAGCGTTGACGGGAGCGCGGGCCGTGAATTCCCGTTCCGCCGGGGCATGGGTCGCAAGTCCCGGCGTCACTTGGAGCCTGTGCTGTCAATGCCGGCCTTGCTGGAAGCGTGGATCGTACGATTCAGTCCCCCGGCGTCGATGTGTGGAGCAGGAGCCGCCGGGTAATTCTCAGCCTCGCCGGCGATTGAGGCGCGGGGTTCGGGGCGGGGCCCCGCGAGGGCCCGCGATCCCGGCGCGCCGCAGCCCGCGCCCCTCAGCCCCGCCGGCGATTGAGGCGAGCCCGCACAAGACCCCACCCAGCACCCCCCAAGCCCCCGCCCCAAAGAAAGGCGATTGCCACCGCCCCCCACCCCCCACTACCATCCCCGCTTGTGACTGCCGGGTCGGCCATGTGCCAGAAGCGAGTTGGGTTCCCGGCCTCGGAGTGACTCCGAGGCGGGTGCGAGCCCCGCCCTTTCCACCTCCACCGCCACACCTCCTCGTACGGCGGCCCCCTCCGCGCACGCCGTGCGTCACCCCCGCGCTCCTGAAGCGCCCCCCTCCGCCGTGCCACGCCCGGTGCGCGCGCCCCCGCAAGGGCCCCCGCCCACCCCTGGCCGACGGCTGTTCGGCATGCCCGTCCACCGGACGGACCACCTCCGACAGCCCTCCCTCAACCGAAAGCGATGAATTGCCCAACGATTTCAACCAGACCGTCATCGATGAGTTCCGCGCCAACGCGGGCCGTGTCGGCGGCATTTTCGAAGGCGCCCGGCTGCTCCTTCTGACCACCACCGGAGCCCGCTCCGGAGCCCCCCGCACCACCCCCGTCGGCTATCTCCCCGACGGCGGCGAACGCGTCCTCGTCATCGCCTCCGCCGGCGGCGCGCCCCGGCACCCGGCCTGGTACCACAATCTGGTCGCCGATCCGAGGGTCACCGTCGAGAGCGGCGTCTTCACCTATGAGGCGGAGGCCGTGGTCCTGCGGGGCGAGGAACGCGACCGGGCCTTCGCCCGCGCGGTCGAATCGGATCCCGGCTGGGCCGAGTACCAGGCGAAGACCACACGTGTCATTCCCGTGGTCGCGCTCCGGGAGATCCCCGCCGGGCCGCCCGACATCCCGGCCGCGAAGTCCGTCGGCGACGCGGTGAGACTGATCCACGACGGAATCCGGCGTGAATTCGCCCTGGTCCGGGAGGAGATAGCCGTATCGGGCCCGGGCGGCCTGGCCGCTCAGCTCCGGGTCAACTGCCTCACCGTCTGCCAGGGGCTGCGCCATCACCACGAAGGCGAGGACGCGATGATGTTCCCGATGCTCGGGAAACGCCGTCCCGAACTCGCGCCGGTCCTCGACCGGCTGCGGGACGAGCACCTCGCGATAGCCGCGCTGACGGCGCGGCTGAGTACGCTCGTCGACGACGCGGACGCCGACCCGCGCACCATCCTCCCCGAGGTCGACCGGCTCCTGGCCGAGCTGGAGAGTCATCTCGCCTACGAGGAGGAGCAGCTGATCCCGCTGCTGGACGGCTGAGGCCGAAGGGGCCCGCGCCCCGTGAGCCGCTGCCGCCGACCGGGCGGCGGCGGCTCACGCCGTACCCGTCCGCGCCCCCTCCGCACCTCGCCGCCCGAGCGCGCCGACGGCGGCGACCATGCGATCCCAGAACCGCTCGGCGTCCAACTCCATCGCCACCAGGGCGTTCACGGGCCGGTCCAGATACCCGTACGGGTCGACCACGGTCGCGCCGCGCGTGTACCGCCCGCGCAGTTCGACCGCCACGCTCGCCTCGGCACAGCGCACGATCGCCGGGTCGATGACCCGCGCCACGGCCACCGGATCGTGCACCGGCGGCGAGGCGAAACCCCACAGCCGCCGGTAGGAGGAGGCGTAGAACGACATCAGCTCGACGCACAGCGAGCCGAGTTCGGTGTCGAGCGCCTCGAACCGGGCCAGCACCTCCGGAGTGGCGAGCGCCTGGTGGGTGACGTTCAGACCGCACATCGTCACCGGGACGCCGCTGCGGAAGACGATGTCGGCGGCCTCCGGGTCGACATGGACGTTGAACTCGGCGGCGGGCGTCCGGTTCCCGCGCTCGGTCGAACCGCCCATGAGCACGATCTCGCGGATGTGCGGCACGACCTCCGGATACCGCGTCAGCAGCAGCGCCACATTGGTCAGCGGAGCCGTCGGCACCAGCGTCACCGGCTCCGGATGCCCGGTGAGGACCCGGCGCAGCAGCTCCACCGCGTGCTCGGGGACCGCCTCCACGGCGGGCTCGCCGAAACGCGGACCGTCCAGACCGGTCTTCCCGTGCACATCGTCCGCGACGACCAGCGGCTCCACGAGCGGCCGCGC
The DNA here is from genome assembly GCF_043080985.1 of Streptomyces sp. NPDC014894. NCBI lineage: Bacteria > Bacillati > Actinomycetota > Actinomycetes > Kitasatosporales > Streptomycetaceae > Streptomyces > Streptomyces sp. NPDC014894. Next base: position 331,706 of record NZ_JBIBWD010000008.1, on the reverse strand, counting down.
GCACCCGGCCGCGAGCGGCACCCCGGCGATCCCCGCCGCCGCGCAGATCCGGCGCGCGTTGAGCGTCGTCTTCTCCAGCGTCTGATTCCCCGCCACGGTGGTGATCGCCAGCAGCTCGACGGCCGGATCCCCCGCCGCCAGCATGATCGCCAGAGCGTCGTCATGGCCCGGATCGCAATCGATGACGATCGGCACAGGAGTGGACGGCACGGCGCTCCTCGGCAGGGTTAAGAGAACGGGACGGATACGAGTAAGGGGGGACGGGACCGAACCGGGCCACGGGTCCGGCGCACGCCGGAACGGTCCGCCGGGGGAGCCCGCCGCCCGTCCGCACGACCCGTGTGATCGCCAGTATGGCGACGAAACCCCCGCCCGCCGGAAGGGCGCGGCGCACAACGTCCGGATCCGAACGGTACGGACGTACGGACGCGCCGCGCCGCGCCGGGCGGCGTACCGCGTACGGACTCGTCGCCTCCGGGAACGCGGTGGTATCCATGGCGCGTGACGACGACGACCGCCGCCGATCCCACCGACCCGGCCGCCCCCGCCGACCGCCCCCACGCCGTGCTCTGCGACGTCGACGGAGTGATCCGTTCCTACGACATGACCGAGGTGACCCGGCTGGAACGGGCGGCCGGGCTGCCCGAGGGAGCCACGGCCGCCGTCGGGTACGCGCCGGAGAACGATCTGCCGCTGCTCCTCGGCCGCATCACCCACGAGGAGTGGGAGGAGTCGATCGTCCGGGGACTGCTGCCCCAAGTGGACCGGTCCCGGGGCCGTTGGCCCACGCCTTCGTCCGCGCCGACTCCCGGGTGGACGAGACCGTGGTCGCACTGCTGCGCCGGGCCCGCCGCCGCTGCCCGCTGGTGCTGGTCACCAACGCGACCGTCCGGCTGGACGAGGACCTGGCCCGGCTCGGCCTGAGCGATCTCGCCGACGCCGTCGTCAACAGCTCGCTCATCGGACTGGCCAAACCGGACCCGGACTTCTACGGGATCGCCGCCCAGCGCGCCGGGGTCCGCGCGGACCGCTGCCTCGTCGTGGACGATCTGAGGGAGAACGTCGAGGCGGCCGTCCGCCTCGGTATGACCGGAGTGGTCTTCCGCGACGCGGAGGATCTGCGCACCGCCCTCGCTCTTCTCCTCAATCCCTCACCCCCGGATCACGGGGTCGCCGCTCCCTCCGCCCGAGGCCCCCGCACCCCGCCCCTGGCCCGGCCGGACGCCATCGCCGTCAGGGCCACCGCGAGCGCGAGCGCGACCATCAGCCCGCTCACCCACAGCGGCGAGCGATACCCGAGCCCCGCCCCGATGGCGACCCCGCCGAGCGCCGGGCCGAGCGCCGCGCCGACGTTGAAGGCGGCGGTGGCGCTCGCCCCGGACAGGGCCGGCGCTCCGGCCGCCGAGTAGAGCACCTGTGAGACCAGGGTGGAGCCGACGGCGAACGACAGCGCCCCCTGGAGCATGACCAGAGAGATCGCCGCCACCGGGCTCCCGGCGGTCAGCGCGAGCACGCCCCAGCCGACGAGCAGCGCCGTACCGCCCGTCAGCAGCAGCGGCACCGGCCGCGCGTCGGACAGCCGGCCGCTCACGGTGACCCCGATGAGCGAACCCACGCCGAAGAGCGCCAGCACGACGGGCACCCAGACCGAACCCAGCCCGCTGACACCGGTGATCAGGGGCGCGAGATAGGTGAAGGTGCAGAAGGTGCCCCCGTTCACCAGCGCGCACAGCAGCAGAAGCACCATGGGCCGGCGGGCGCGCAGCACCCGCAGCTCCCCGCGCACCCCGGGGCCCGCCGAACCCGGCGTACCGTCGGGCACCCACTTCAGCACCGCGACGACGGCGGGCGCCGAGAGCAGGACGACCGCCCAGAACGCCGAGCGCCACCCCCACAGCTGACCGAGGACCGCGCCCCCGGGAGCGCCCGCGACACAGGCCAGGGTGATGCCGGCGAGCAGGATCGAGGTGGCGCGGCCCTTGGCGTTCGGGGGCGCGACCGCGGCGGCGGTGGACAGGGCCACCGCCAGGAACCCGGCGTTGGCGAGCGCGGCGACGACGCGGGTGGCCAGCAGCACGCCGTAGTCGCTCGTCAGGGCGCCCACCACATGGACGAGCAGAAAGACGATCAGAAAGGTGAGCAGCGCGCGCCGTCGGGACCAGCGCATGCTCATGACGGCCATCAACGGCGCGCCGAGCACCATTCCCACGGCGAACGCCGAGGTCAGCGACCCGGCGGCGGGGATGGACACCTGTAGGTCACGGGCGATGTCCGGAATCAGACCGGACAGCATGAACTCGGATGTCCCCTGGGCGAAAACGGCCAGTCCGAGGAGATACAGAACAAAGGGCACAGCGGAACTCCACAGCCACTACTGAGATCGACAGAGTCAGCGGCGGGCCGCGGGCGGCATCCGGAAGGGAGTCGGCGGAATCCGTCACCGGGCCCGGGGAATCACCGGGCGCGGGAGATCAGCGCGACAGCGCGGGAAGCCACCGGGCGGCCGGTGGCTCCACTCTGGAGGACTCGGGGCTGGACATGGCCGCAGGTTAGCCATGCCCGTACCGCCCTGTCCACGCGCTTTTCCGCCAGGCGGGATCACGGACGCGCTTTTCGCCACCCGAAACCCTGGACCGTCCCGGGTCCCCGGCCCCCTCGGGTCGCCCCCGCGCCCGGCCGGGCCCGGACGCCGTCGCACGGCCGGGCCCGGCTGCGGGCGCGCCCTCGTACCCGGACGTCGGCGCGCCCTCGCCCTCGTACGCGGCCGCTACACCGACCGCGGCGGCTTCCTTACCATCTCCACCAGCGCCGAGACGCTGTGCTCGCGATGCCCCTCGGCGACCGCCCGCCGCAGCAGATCGTTCATCGGCGCGTGCCAGGACAGATCGACGCCGGCCTCCTCGCCCAACAGCTCCTCGGAGGCCAGCGCGTCATGGAAGAGGCCGACGGAGGAGGCGGCGTCGCCGTACTCCCCGGTGTCGATCTCCCGTGCCAGAACGGGCAGTATGGAGCCGATCATCTCCAGCCACTTGACCGAGAACCGCACCATCGAACCCGCCTCCAGCCCGCGCGCGGTCACCATCGCCGCGCCCTCGAAGAAGCCGAGCAGGGCCGGGAGCAGCAGGGCCCCCACCGCCGACTCGTAGAGCGCGGCGAGATCGGCCTCGGGCCCGAGATGGACGGTGTCGCCGCCCAGCGCCCGCAGCGCCGGCTCGTACGCGTCGAAGACGGCCCGGTCCCCGCTGTAGTAGAGGAGCGTGTCCGGTCCCCCCACCGCCGACGGCACATTCTTCACCGCCCCGTCGAGGAACCGGGCCCCCCGCCCGGCCGCCCACGCGGCCATCTCCCGGGCCTCGGCCGGAACGCCGCTGTTCAGCGTGATGAGCGTCCGTCCGGCGAGCGCGTCGCCCGCGGCCTCCAGACTCCGCCGGGTGACGTCGTAGGCGCTCAGACACGCGACCGTCAGCGGACTCGCCGCCACCGCCTCCCCGATCTCCGTCCGGTGGTCGGCGCCCAGCGCGACGAGCCGGGCCGCCCTGTGCGGGCTGCGATTCCACACGGTGGTCGGATGCCCCGCCGCGAGGAACGCCTCCGCCAGCGCCCCGCCCATCGAACCCAGCCCGACGACGGTCACGGGTGTACGGCTGTCCTCGGCCATGAATGCTCCACTCCCAGAGGGTCGGTTGTATGACTTCGACAAAGTCCCGTCGGGCGGGCCGCCGCCGCTCCACCCTGACCCCGGTGCGGAGCCGGTCACCCGCGTCCGGTATCCATGCTGGGTCTCCGCAGACAAACGATCAAGTACCGACAATTTTGTTGGGTACTCACATGTTTGTCAGTGTGAGGTGTCGCAGAGTCAGTGGCTCGGTTGGAGTGATGATGAAGAAGCGGTCCTACACCTGCGGGCTCGACGCCGCCATCGATGTCATGGGAGGCAAGTGGAAGGGGCTGATCCTGTTCTCGCTGCAGGACGGCCCGCTGCGCTTCGGCGAGCTGAGACGGACGGTGGCCGGCATCAGCGAGCGGATACTGATCCTCCAGCTCCGGGAGATGGAGACCAGCGGTCTGGTGCACCGCGAGGTCCATCACCAGGTCCCGCCGAAGGTGGAGTACTCGCTGACCGACTTCGGCCGGACCCTCAACACCGCGCTGGCCCCGCTCGGCGAGTGGGGCGAGGAGCACATGGAGCGCATCGAGGCCATTCCCTGAACAGGTGGCCGCGCGCGGTGTCGCGCATGAGACCCCGGGGAACGCGGTACGGCTCAGATGGCACCGCGTCCCCACGGTCCCGACGGACGGCACGGCGAGCCGAACGGCCCGCCGTGCCGTGCCCGGAGAGGAGAGCCCCCATGCCGTTCACCGGCGAAGAGATCGCCTATCTGCAGTCACAGCCCCTGGCGCGCTTCGCCAGCGTCTCCGCGGACGCGCAGCCCGATGTGGTCCCGCTCGCCTATGAGTTCGACGGGACCTACTTCTGGATCGGCGGCTCCGGGCCGAGCGTCGCCCGTACCCGTAAATTCCGCAATGTCCGGTCCGGACAGCGCAAGGTCGCCCTGGTCATCGACGATCTGATGTCCTTCGAACCGTTCACCGCGCGCTGTATGCGGATCTACGGTGTGGCCGACGAGCCGTTCGAGCGGGTCGGCCTGGTCGGTCCGGGGCTGTACATGCGCGTCACCCCGACGCTCTCCTGGAGCTGGAATCTGGAGGGCCTGCCCGTCGGCGCCGAATGGTGCGAACCGGTACGGACCGTCCACCGCCCCCCGGTCGATCCGGCCGGCGGCTGAACCGGCTCCGGTCATCCGTCAGGGCCTCCGGTGCGGCTCCGGTGGATCAGTCGAGGGTCCAGACATGGAGCAGGTGGGCGATCCGGGCCACGCCCAGAGCGCCGGAGGCGGCGTCCCGCACCAGGACGACCGCGTCCTTCGGCGCGTACCCCAGCCGATGGCCGCCCAGGGCGAGGAACGCCTCGGTGCTGTGCCAGGCGAACGCCTCGTTCGAGTGTTCCAGGCACGGGAGTTTCGCCAGCGTCTGCAGCAGGGCCGCGGCCTTGAGGTGCTGCGAGCCGTAGATGTCCCGGCCCATCGCCCGCGACTGTATGCGGGCGACCGCGGCGTAGAGCGGGCCGTAGTCGTCGACCTGCGGATCGCCCGGCACCAACTCGGCGGCGTGCAGCAGGAACGACACATCGATACGGTGCGGCTCCGGCCGGTCCTCCCCGGGATCGCTCACGCGGCGTTGTCCCGCTCGTCCCGTTCCAGCTCGCGGCGGGCGCGCACCTCGGCCGCGCGGTGCTCGTCGGCGATCTCCCCGCCCGGGCCCCCGCCCGCGCTCCCGGTCTCGGCGGCGAACGCCTCGTGGCTGCGGGCCACCGACGCCTTGAAGTGATCGAGGAACGTGCTCTCCACGGCGGTGGCGCGCTCATAGGCCGCCGAGAGGATGTACTCCTGCATGCTCACGCCCGTCGCCTTGGCCGCGGCGGCGATCGCCGCGCGCTGCTCGGGGTCGGGGAAGCGCAGACTCATGGCCTTGGGCTCGGTCATGGTGGCGACGGTATCACTGGTATCACTCCATACGGAGGTCATGGCGGAGCCCGCTGCGGACCTGGAGGATGTGGTGGCCGAAAGTAGTCGTACGATTCCGGGGAAGTGACCGGAAGCGGGCTCCGCCTTGCCCGGCGGGAGTCGCGCGACCTAGGGTGAATGCGCTTTCATTACGCATGCGCACACGGTCAGAGCACACAAGAAGCGGACGGTCGGTCGGTTGAGCACCCCCACTGTGTACGACGTCGCCGAACAGTCCGGCGTCTCCATCGCGACGGTCTCGCGGGTCTACCGGAACCCCGATTCGGTCCGCGCCCAGACCCGGGACCGGGTCCTGGAGGCCGCCCGCAGGCTCGGCTATGTCCCGAGCGGCAGCGCGCGCGGGCTCGCCAGCCGCACCACCGGGGTGCTGGGTCTCTGCTTCCCCGACTACGCGGATCCGGACACCGAGGCCGACGGCGCGGACGCCGAGGACGACGACTCCGCCGTGATGCTCTACTCCGACCAGATCATTCGCGGAATGGAACGGGCCGCCCGGCGCCACGGCTACGCGCTGCTGATCGCCGCCTCCCTCGAAGGCGGGCCCCGCAGCCTGGTGGAACAGGTCGCCGGACGGGTCGACGGCTTCGCGGTCCTGGCCCGTACCGTGCCCACCGAGGACCTCGAACTCATCTCGCGCCGGCTCCCCGTGGTCATGCTCGCGGGCCCGCGCGAGATCGACCACCTGGATCACATCGAGGTGGCCAACGCGGCCGGCGAGCGCGAGCTGACCCGGCACCTCATCGAGGACCACGGGCTCCGCCGGCTCGCCTTCGTCGGCGGCGAGGCGGACTCCCCGGACGCCGAGGCCCGGTTCGCCGGCTTCCGCGAGGCCTGCCGCGACGCCGGACTGCCCGTGCCGGACGAGCCGGCCGAGCGCGGCCGCCCGATGACCCAGGCGGAGGGGGCGCGGGCGGCCGAGGCGCTGCTCGACCGGGAGGGCGAGCGCCCGCAGGCGATGCTGTTCGCCAACGACCAGATGGCGGTGGGCGCGCTGCGCGCGCTGGAGCGGCGCGGCGTGCGGGTCCCGCAGGACGTCGCCGTCACCGGATTCGACGGGATTCCGCTGAGCCGGATCGTCAGACCCGCGCTGACGACGGTCCGCCAGCCGATGCGACGGCTGGGCGAGGAGGCCGTGGACCTCCTGGTCCGCCGGCTCCAGGACCGCGTCCGGGAGCCCGTCTCCCTGGTGCTCCCCGTCTCCGTCGCCCACCGCACCAGCTGCGGCTGCCCCCCGCCCCAGCACCACAGCTGATCCACGGCTCCGCCCGTGCGCGGGCCGCGCGTCACTCCCCGCCGGGGGCCGCCCCGGTGTCGCCCTTCGTCCTGCCCGCCCCGAGGGAGGCGACGTACTCGCGCGCCGTGCGCGGCACCTCGTAGTGCGGCGCGTCGCCCGCGGCGAGGACTTCGGGCAGCGGCTCCCGTTCCAGGGTCACCGCGCGGAAGGCCATGCCCACCGTCACCCGGTGGTCCGGCCGCTACATGACCTCGATCGGATCGCCCGCGCGGATCTCGCCCGGGGCGATCACCCGGAGACAGGCCCCGGTGACGGCGTGCCGGGTGAAGCGCCTGATCCAGCCGGCCTCGCCGAGCCGGCCCTGGAAGGTGCGGCAGGCGATCCGTCCGCTGGTGATCTCCAGCAACAGATCGGGACCGATCCGCCGGCGTTCGCCGATCCTGCCCTCGGCGATGTCGACTCCGGCCGTGGTGAGGTTCTCGGCGAACGAGCCGTTGGGCAGCGGTCGTTCCAGCTCGCGTTCCCAGAAGTCCAGATCCTCCCGGGCGAAGGCGTGCACCGCCTGGTCGCCGCCGCCGTGAAAACGAAGATCGCAGACCGTGTCGCCCGCCACACCGCCGCCCCCTCGGCCGGGCGGCCCGGGCCGTCGACGGGTTCCTTGTGGATCCCGGTGATCCCGCTCGGGGCGGAGGTGTAGTCGACCGGCCTCGGGCGGCCCCGGTTCACGGTCAGCAGCTTCATGCGCCTCATGGCCGGAGGCTGACGAGTCGTCCGCGAACCCTCCACCGCGTTCACCTCCGGCCCCGGGGCCTGCCCGACGTCCGGGGCGGTCGGCCCCGGGGCGGACGGCCGCTCCGCGACCGGGGGCGGGCCCCGGGGCGCGATCACCTGTCGGCGATCGCGCCACGAGGCCCGCTGTCGGACAGCGCCCGGCGCCTCCGGCGCGGGAGGGACGACTACCGGAGGACGACGTCGCGGCCCGGGCCGCCTTCGACCTTGTCCTTCCCGGGGCCGCCGCTGACCAGGTCGTCGCCGCCCTCGCCGTTCAGCGTGTCGTCGCCGGGGCCGCCGAGGAGGACGTCGCGGCCGTCCCCGCCCATGGCGTGGTCATTGCCGGGACCGGCGTACACGATGTCGTCGCCGCCGTACGCCTCGATCATGTCGTGGCCCCGGCCGCCCCACAGCCGCTGGTCGCCGTCGTCGCCCATCAGATGGTCCATGCCGTCGCCGCCGTCCATGACCACGCGCCCCATGACCATGTCGTTCCCCGCGTCGCCCCGGACCGTGTGCGCGGTGTGGGCGTGCAGGGCGTCGTCGCCGGGGCCGCCGCGGACGGTGGAGACCCCGGGGTCGCTGGTGGCGATCGTGTCGTCGCCGTCGCCGAGGAAGATGTCGATCCGGTCCGGCCGGGCGGTGCCGGTGGGCAGTTCGCAGACCACGTAGGTCGGGTCCCCGGGCGTGAGGTACGTACAGTGGTCGCCCGGTTCGAGCGCGACCGAGTCGCGGAAACCGATCCGCCGGACCCCGTCGCCGAGGTCCATCGGGACCACATGGAGGTCGTTGACCTGTCCCGCGCCGGCGGTGAAGACGATCGACTGAGACGCCCAGTCGGCGCCGACGAGGGCCTTCGCCCCGGCGGCGGGCGCGGCGGGGGCGGCGGCCGCCGGGGCGGCGGCGATGCCGGTGACGAGCAGAGTCACGGCGACCGCGCGGGCGGTGGCTCGGTATCGGTTCATGAGGCCTCATCTCGATGTGGCGACCGGTGGACCGACCTGCCGGCGGGGCGGCCGCCGGCCGACCGGGCGATCGGTCTCGACGGCGGCGTCCTCGTGGCCGGCCCTCCCGGACGGGGCTCGTGGGGGACTCCTCCGTGGGGGGTTCGCCCCCGCCCGCCCGAAGACAATCCGGACATGGGCATGTCAAATCGCCGTGCCATGGCCGTTGGGGTGTCCATGGTCGGCGACGGAAGCGTACCCCTCTTGGTCTAGACCAAACCAGCACGCGGGGATCACCGTCGAGTCGAACTGCCCCCGGTGATGGGAGGGTTGGGCGCTCCCCGGCGGCGCGCGCGAACGGCCGCCGGGGCCGGGAAAGCGCCCGCGCCGCCCGCCAGTTCCTGTGGGTCGGGCGGACGAGGACGGGTGCCGCGCCGGTCGGTACGGGGACTTCCCGGCCGGGGCTGACAGGCTGCGGACGATACCTCGTCAGGCGTCCGTCGCGCGGTGGCCGTGAGAAGTCGGCGGAGTCGCGTCCTCCGGGGCTGTGCGAGGCGCTGGTGCCGCACCGGGCGACGTTCGCCTCGTCTGTGCCAGACTGCTCGGATGATCATCAGACTCGCGGAAGACGCAGACTTTGCCGGCTTTCTCGGCCTGGCGGCCCAGGTTGAGCACTGGTTCGGTCCGATGGTCGAGGACGTCGGTTTCCATGACGCTGTGCGCGAGCACATACGCCGGTCCCGGGCGCTCGTCGCTGTTTCCCCGGGGCCGGAACTCCTCGGCGGGCTGCTGTTCGGAGCCGAGGCGCCGGTCCACCACGTCCACTGGCTCGTCATCTCGCAGCAGGTGCGGGGCAAGGGCGTCGGACGCGCACTGATGTCGGACGCGACGCGCCGGTGGGTGCGGGGCCCGGGCACTGTCGAGGTCGTCACCTTCGGGGCCGACCATCCCGGTGCTGTCGTCAGCGGCGCACGCGTCTTCTACGAGCGTCTGGGCTTCGCCGCTGCCGAGGCCGCAGATCCGGGACCGGAAGGCGGTTCCCGGCAGATCTTTCGCCGGGCCGTCAGCTGATTCACGCGATTGATTCGCGCGATGTCGGCCGGGTGACGGCGGCTCGTGGGCGCTGGTCATCTCGGCGTGGCGGTTCCGCCGGGCGACGCGGCGGCGGATCGGGCCGCCCCTTGTGATCGGCGCCGTCGAGGGTGAAGCGGCGCAGGGCGGTGAACGGGGCCCGGCACCGTTCAGTCAGGGGGAGTCGGCCGGGGCGCAGACCGCCTCGACGGTGCTCGCCGCAGCCCGGAAGCGAGCCGTGGCCGCGTGCCGAGCGCTGACGAGGGCGACGTCGTGACGTCGGGCCATGCCCTCATCATCCCCGCGCCCGACGGCCGTTGCCGCGCGGTCCCCGGAACGCTGACGACCGGAGACCTCGGCGATCACCTGCGGGACAGCCCTGCCGGACAGCCTTCAGGCGACGCAGAACTCATTGCCCTCAGGGTCCCGCAGAACGACCGCGTAGTAGTCCATGTCCGGCCTGTCCATCACCCGCAGCACCGTCGCCCCGGCGCCGGTGAGCCGCTCCACCGTGGTGTCGACTCGCTGAGTGCGAACCGTCAGCGGGACGCTCCGGCCGCCGCCGACCTTCAGATCAAGATGCACCCGGTTCTTGACGGCTTTGGGCTCCGGCACCCGCTGGAACCACACTCGCGGCCCCCGCCCCGCCGGATCGACGATCGACTCCGGCGTTTCCCCGGCGCCGATCAATTCCTCTTCGGGCACACCCATGTCGGCCCAGTAGTCCCGCCACGTCTCATGACCGCCCGGCGGCGGCTCCGGGACATATCCCAGTGCGTCGGCCCAGAAGGACACCAGCCGTTGAGGGTCCGCGCAGTCAATGGTCACTTGCAGCGTCACATCCATACCCGCAGCGTCTCAGACAGGTCTGACACACCCCGGCTCGCGACGCCTGCCGGGCCGGACACCGCGAGTGCACCACGCCGACTCCGTACCTCCCCGGAGCCCGCGACCGTTTCCGCTCGGGAGTCCAAAAACGCCCCCGCCAACACTCCCGCCAGCCTGCCCTGCCTCCCGCGTGACCGCCTCGCAGTTCCGAAGACCTTCCGGCGGCGCTCCCTCCGCGAGCCGCCCGACCCTGCCCCGCCCCCAACAGCGCCCCGCCGCATCGCCCGTGAGCCCCGGAGGCCGTCGCTCAGCAGCACCCGTTTGCGGCCGCCTGCCTCCGAGGAGATCCCAGCAGTCCTTCGCGTGCCCGCGCGAGGCCGCGAAGGTCTCCCGGTGACCTACCCCTGCGGACCGACCCTCTCCGAGGAGAATCCGGCAGTGCCTCTGCCGGACAGCCCTGGATGACGCGCGACACCTCTCGACACCGTGCGCCGCGCGCGATCGCCCCGGAGGCCGCGCAGTCGGCTCCCGGCAGCGCGCCTCGCGGGCCATCCGCCCCGGGGAGCCTGGCCGGACCGCCTCGGGGGCTGCGGGCTTCTTCGCGCGCCAGTGCCCCTCTGCGGCTGCCCGCCTTCCTGGGAAACCCCGGCCGCGCCCTGCCGCGAGGCCGCCAAAGTCTCCTGGCGGTGCTTCTCTTTGGGCCGTCCGCCCTGCGGGGTTCCGGAACTGTCCTCGCCGAGCCGTCCCCGGCCTGTGGGGCTGTCGCTCGGCAGCGCCGCTCTGCGGTTTGCCCGCCTTCCCCGGAGGCCGCAGCAGCGCCTGCTGCGTGTGGTGCGATCCGGGCTGCCGCAGTCCGGATCCCGGCAGCGGACCACTGCGTACCGCCCGCCCCGAGGAAGGCACGGCGCTGCCCTGGCCGGACCGGCCCAGGGAGCTACGGGGTCCGTCCCTCGGCCGAGCCCCTCTGCGGCTGCCCGACATCTTGGGGAAACCTCGACCGCCCCCTGCTGTGAGGTCGCCCCGGGGCTGCGAAGGTCTCCTGACGGTGCTTCTCCGCGGGCCGACCGCCCTGCGGGGGGCTCCCATGGTGTTTTTGTAGGGGTGTGCGGGCTCCCCTGCGATGCCCCCGAGGTTACGGAGGTTGGCCCGGCACCTCCTGCGGCCCGCCGCACCTCCAAGGGGCCGACAGCCCCGCCCCCCAGATGCCTCCGGCTTCCGCCCCGGCGTCGGCCGCACTCCGCTCCACCCTTTGCCCTGCGCCCGCGCGCGGGTCCACATCCCGTGCCCCAGAGCCCCCGGCTTCCGCCGCCACGCCCGGCCACACCCTGCTCCACCCCTGGTCCCGCGCCCGCGCGGGTCCACGTCCCGTGCCCCAGCGCCCCCCGGCTTCCGCCGCCACACCCTGCTCCACCCCTGGTCCCGCGCCCGCGCGGGACCACGTCCCGTGCCCCAGAAGGCCCCGGCCCAGCGGCCCCGTCCCGGCCGCACTTCGCTCCACTCCTGGCCTCGCGCCCGCGCAGGACCACACCCCGCGCCCCCGGCCTCCGCCGCAGCGCCGACCGCACTCCGCTCCACCCTCGGCCCTCCACCCGCGCAGGACCAGGCCGCGCGCCCCAGCGCCCCCCGGCCCCGCGCCCGCGCAGGACCACACCCCGCGCCCCAGCGCCCCCCCCGGCCTCGCGCCCCCGCAGGACCACACCCCGCGCCCCAGCGACCACCCGGGCCCCCGCCCCCCGCCGGGCGCACCCCCCCAAGCCCCCCGCGCCCGGGCGCCCACCCCCCCCGGCAAGCCCCCGCCCCCGCCGCAAACCCCACCAGAAGCGGAATAAGTCACATCTGCTTTCGATTCGCAAACACCCGGCCTAGCGTGCGAAGCACGCATCCCACATTCCGGCGTCGTTACCGAAGCGTGATCCCGAGGGTCCTTGCGGATGTCCTCCCGGCTGACGCAGGGTGATGTATGCGCTTACAGGCAGCGCATACATCACCGCTTGACATCGCTGGAACGCTCAAGGAGGAGCCCCATGCACCGCTCTGCCAGAACCGCCTCGGTCGCCGTCGCGCTCGCGGCCACGTTCGGAATCTCAGCGTGCGGCGGCTCGGGCGGGGCTGATGTCGCGGCGGACGCGAAGCAGACGCTGACCGTCTGGGCGATGGGCACCGAGGGCGAGAAGCTCGGCGATGTCGCGGCGGAATACCAGAAGAAGAACTCGCACGTCACGGTGAAGGTGACCCCGGTGGGCTGGGACGTCGCCCATCAGAAGCTGGTCTCCGCCGCGGCCGCCGGCACCCTGCCGGACGTGATGCAGATGGGCTCCACGTTCATGGGCGAGTTCGCCGAGCTGGGCGTGCTGGAGCCGGTGGACACCAAGGAATTCGCCAAGGACGACTTCTTCCCCGCCGCGTGGGAGGGCAATGTCGTCGACGACAAGGTCTACGGCGTCCCCTGGTACGTCGACGCCCGCGTCCTCTACTACCGCACCGACCTCGCCGAGAAGGCCGGGGTCGACAAGGCCCCCACCACCTGGGCGGAGATGTCCGAGCTGGCCGCCGCCTACCAGGACAAGGCGAAGACGACCTGGGGCATCTCGCTCCAGCCCTACAACCTCGACGCGTGGCAGAACTGGCTCCCGTTCTTCTACTCCGCCGGCGGCGAGCTGATCAAGGACGGCAAGCCCGCGCTGGACAGCGAGGCGGCGGTCACCTCCCTCACCGAGTACGCCTCGTACTTCGAGAAGGGGCTCGCGAAGAAGAGCGTCCAGCCCGGCTACGACGTCATCAAGGACTTCGGCAACGACAGCGTGCCGATGTTCCTCTCCGGCCCCTGGCAGACCGTCAACATCTCGGAGAACCAGCCCGAGCTGAAGGGCAAGTGGGCCGCCGCCCCGCTGCCGAAGGGCACCTCCTCCACCTCCTTCGCCGGCGGCTCCAGCCTGGTGATCTCCAAGGACAGCGAGCACAAGGCCGCGGCCCGCGAGTTCATCAAGCACCTCACGGACGCCGAGGGCCAGGCCGACTGGTACAAGCGCACCACCGACCTGCCCGCCAACAAGGCCGCGTGGGACGACGGCGAGCTGGCCGCCGACCCGAATCTGAAGACCTTCCGCACCCAGATGGAGAGCGCCAAGGCCATCCCGGCGCTCGCCAAGTGGGCGGAGATCGGCTCCAAGATCGACGCGGCGATCGAGTCGGTGACCCAGGGCAAGGCCTCCCCGGAGGAGGCCGCGAAGAAGATGCAGTCCGAGACCGCCGGCCTCGTGGAGTAGTGCAGTGAGCACCCTCACCGACACGGTGGCCAAGGATTCGGCGGGGGCGGCCGGACCGCCCCCGCCGAAGCCCGGCCCCCTCAAGCGCCGGGCCGGCGTCCAGAATCTGGCGGGCTGGCTCTTCTCCACCCCCTTCCTGGCGCTGTTCGCCGTCTTCATGGCCCTGCCGATCATCGCCACCCTGGTGATGAGCTTCACCGACTTCGGCCTGCGCAATGTCACCGACCCGTTCTCCGCCGAATTCGTCGGCCTGGACAACTACACCAAGCTGTTCGGCGACGAGAAGTTCCTCACCTCGCTCTTCAACACCGGCTACTTCGTGGTCGTCGGCGTGCCGCTGACGATCGCGGCGGGGCTCGTCGTCGCGGTGCTGCTGAACAACGGCATCGACCGGATGCGCACCTTCTTCCGGATCGGCTTCTACGCCCCGGTCGTCACCAGCATCGTGGCCATCGCCGTCGTCTGGCGCTTCGTCCTGGACCCGGCCGACGGCCTGGTCGCGGGCGTCGCCGTCGAACTCGGCCTCACCCCGCCCGACTTCCTCGGCTCCGAGACCCTCGCCATGCCCTCGCTCATCGTGATGGCGGTCTGGCGCAACCTCGGCACGGTCATGGTCCTGTTCATCGCGGGCCTCCAGGCCATCCCGCACGACGTCCGCGAGGCGGCCCGGCTCGACGGCGCGGGGATGTGGCAGGAGTTCCGCCTGATCACCGTCCCTCTGCTGCGGCCCACCCTGCTGTACGCGACCGTCATCACCACGATCGGCTATCTCAACGTCTTCGAGGAGCCCTTCGTGATGACGAACGGAGGCCCCTCCAACAGCACGCTGACGGTCTCCCTCAACATGTACCGGGAGGGCTTCAACTTCTTCCACATGGGCTACGCGAGCGCCATGGCGTATGTGCTGTTCGTCGTGATCATGGGCATCACTGTGCTCCAGCTCCGTCTGCTGAAGGACAACACGAAATGAGCACCGTACGACTGAAGAAGCCCGCGGCCTATCTGGCGCTCGGCCTGGGTCTGGTGCTGATGGCCGCCCCCTTCCTGTGGATGGCGCTGTCCGCCTTCAAGACCAAGTCCGAACTGTCGGCCAGCCCGCCGGTCTGGATCCCCACCGAGTGGACGCTCCAGAACTTCCGCGAGCTGCTGAACCTCCTGGACCTGCCGGCCTACTTCCTCAACTCCACCATCGTCGCCTCCCTGGTGACCGTCTCCAATCTGCTGTTCTGCTCGATGCTCGGCTACGCCCTGGCCAAACTGAACTTCGCCGGCCGCGGCAAGGTCTTCGGCCTGGTCCTGGGCGCGCTGATGGTGCCCGGCAATCTGATGCTGCTGCCGCTGTTCGTGCTGATGAGCAAGATGCGGCTGATCGACTCCTACGCGGGTCTCGTGCTGCCCTTCGCGGCGGGCGCCTTCGGCGTCTTCCTCATGCGCCAGTTCATGCTCTCCGTCCCGGACGAGCTGCTGGAGGCGGCCCGGCTCGACGGAGCGGGGGAGTGGTACATCTTCTGGCGGATCGTGATGCCGCTGGTGAAACCCGCTCTCGCGACGCTGGCGATCCTCACCTTCCTCCAGTCGTGGAACAACTTCGTCTGGCCGCTGATCGCGACCAACGACCCCGACAAATACACCCTGCCCGTGGCGCTGGCGACCTTCGCCACCGACCCGAACCGGGCCAACGGCTCCAGCGGTGTGCTGATGGCCGGGTCCTTCCTGGTGGTGCTGCCCGTGCTGCTCGTCTTCGCCGTGCTGCAGCGCCACTTCACCCAGGGCATCGCGACCGCCGGTCTCAAGTAGCCCGCGGCCCCGGCCCGTACCGCGCCGGCCGCGCCCCGGTCCGTCCCGTACCTCCGTCGGGACCGCCCGGGACGCGGGCCCGGGCCGCGCCGGCTGTCGCCCGGCGACGCCCTCCCCTCTCTGGCGGTCCCCGCACCGCAGCCGCATCACCCATCCCCTTCACGAAAAGGTTTGTACTGATATGAGCGAGAAGTCCGCAGCCCATGTCGACTGGGAGTCCCGCATCGGCAAGCCCAGCGATGTGCGCCTCACCGGAGTCGGCGAGCTGCCCGCCCCCGGCCGGGTGAGCGCCGAGGACGGTACCGGCCATGTCCTGCTGAACTGGGCCCCGGTGGACGGGGCGCTCGGCTATCTCGTGCACCGCGCGGACACCGCCGAGGGGCCGTTCGACCCGCTGGACCACCTCGGCGGCGATGTGCTGGCCGTACCGCACCCGCCCTACGCCGACACCCTGGCCGAGCCCGGCCGCCGCTACCACTACAAGATCGCCACCTGGTCCGACAGCGGCGCGGGCGAGCTGTCCGAGGCCGTCACGGGCGGCGCGGCGGCCGCGGGCGAGCGGCCCGCCGAGGTCACCGTCGCGGTGGACGCCGCCGCGCCGACCACCGAGCTTCCCCGGGTGTGGAACCGGATGATCGGCGCGGAGCACTTCTCCCTGCTGATCTGGGACAAGCCCGGGGCCGGCGGCTCCGACGTCGCCGCCGAGTACGCCCAGGCGCTCGGCATCGTCCGCGACGAGCTGGGCGTGCGCTCGGTCCGCGCCCACGGCACCTTCCTCCCCGAGACGGTCTCCGTCCGCCCCGACGGCTCCTTCGACTTCTCCGGGCTCGACCAGGTCTACGACCGCTTCCTCGCCACCGGTCTCAAGCCCGTGGTCGAACTCTCCTTCATGCCGAAGGAACTCGCCGCCGACCCCGACTACACCGTCTTCGACTACAAGGCCCTGGTCTCCACCCCCGCCGACTGGGAGCGCTGGGGCGACCTCTGCCGCGAGCTGACCGTCCACCTCCAGGAGCGGTACGGCAGGGACGAGGTGGCCGGCTGGGAGTTCGAGGTCTGGAACGAGGCCAACCTCGAAGTCTTCTGGAACGGCACCCAGGACGACTACCACCGCCTCTACGAGGTCGCCGTCCGCGCCGTGAAGGGCGTCGACGAGCGGATCCGGGTCGGCGGACCCTCCTCCGCCGCGGCCGGCTGGGTCGGCGCGCTGCTGGAGCACTGCCGCACCCACGATGTGCCGGTCGACTTCGTCTCCACCCACACCTACGGCAACGCGCCCCTGGACTTCCGGCCCATGACGCGCGCCTTCGCCGAGACCACCGGCCGCCCCGAGCCGGAGATCCTGTGGACCGAGTGGGGAGTCACCCCGACCCACTTCCACCGGGTCAGCGACTCCGTCTTCGCCGCGCCCTTCGTGCTGCGCGGCATGAAGAGCGCGCTCGCCTCCACCGACTGCCTCGCCTACTGGGTCGCCTCCGACCAGTTCGAGGAGCTGGGCTGGCCGCCCCGCCTCTTCCACGGCGGATTCGGCCTGTTGACCGTCGGCAATCTGCGCAAGCCCCGCTTCTGGGCGCTGTATCTGCTCTCCCAGCTGGCGGGCGGCCGGGCCCCCGCCGCCGTCACCGGCGACGGAGCCGAGGCGCTGGTCGAGGCGGTCGCCACCCGCGCCGAGGACGGCTCCACCCTGGACGTCCTCGTCTGGAACGGCACCCTCGACCAGTCGAAGATCGACGGCTCGGCGGCGCTCGACCGCACCGCCACCGTCCGCGTCACCGGACTCGCCCCCGGCGCGCGCTACACCGTCTCCTCCCGCCGGGTGGACGAGGCGCACGCCAACATCCGGGCCGTCTGGGACGACCTCGGCGGCGGCGAATGGCCCGACGACCAGCAGTGGGAGAAGCTGCGCGACGCCGACCGGCTGCCCGAGGAGAGCCTCGGCGCCGTCGCCGCGGACGCCGACGGCGCGGCGGTCCTGACCGTCGACCTCCCCAACCCGGGCATCCGCTTCCTGCACCTCGCCCGGGGCTGACCCGCCCGTCCGGGCCCGGCGCGGGCGCCACACCCCCGCCCGCGCCGGGCCCGGACGCACCCCTGACCCCCGTACGGGACGAGCACCAGCCCCGCCCGCCCGTACGGGACCTCCGGGCGACGGGTGCGGGGGACCGCCGGAGTCCGAGGGCCCCCGCACCCGCACCGCCTCCTCACGCCCGCCTTCACCACCGGGAGCTGGAAACACATGGACCGTCTCGACCGCCGTACGCTCCTCACCGCCGCGGGGGCAGGGGCAGCAGCCCTCTCCGTACCGGCGCTTTCCGCACCGTCCGCAGCGGCCGCGCCCCTCACGGGCGAGGCCGCGACGACCGCCCGTCACCGTAGGAAAAGCCCTCATGCTTCTCCTACGAACCTGCTGCACACCTGGTTCCGCGACACCTATCACTCGATCGAGTGCATGACGACCGACTTCGGTCTGACCGCCGACAAGGCCGACCTCAGCGGGCCCGGCAAGCCCGTCCCCTCCCGCAACACCTCTCCCACCAACATCGGCTGCGGCCTCTGGTCGACCGTCGCCGCCGGCGGACTCGGCGTCATCAGCCGCGCGACCATGCACCGCCGGCTCGCCCACATGGTCACCGCCGTCGAGAAGCTCGACCGCTTCCACGGCTTCTGGGTCAACTGGTACGACGCCTACGACGGCTCCGTCCTCACCGCCTGGCCGGAGACCGGCGCACCCGTCCGCCCCTTCCTCTCCTCCGTCGACAACGCCTGGCTCGTCACCGGTCTGCGCATCGCCGCCGACGCCGCCCCCGCGCTCCGCGGCCGCGTCGCCCGGATCCTCGCCGACGCCGACTGGTCGTACTTCTACACCCCCTACGACGCCGCCGACCCGGTCAAGGGCCCCGGCCAGCTCCGGGGCGGCTTCTGGACGGACACCGGCGAGCCCACCCCCCACCACTACGGAGCCCTCAACACCGAGCCGCGCATGGCCAGTTACCTCGGCATCGCCGACGGCTCGCTCCCCGGCGACCACTACTGGCACCTGCTCCGCACCATGCTCCCCGAGCACGAGCAGGAGCAGCGGCCCGGAGGCTCGTACGTCACCGTCGACGGCATCCGGGTCTGGAACGGGCACTACACCCACCGGGGCCGCAAGCTCGTCCCCGCCTGGGGCGGCTCCATGTTCGAGGCGCTCATGGTCCCGCTGTTCGTCCCCGAGCCCGAGTGGGGACGCCGCTCCTGGGGCGTGACCCACCAGCGGTTCGTCCGCTCCCAGATCGAGCACGGCCTGATCGAGGAGGGGTACGGCTACTGGGGCTTCTCCCCGGCGAACATCCCCGAGGGCGGCTACAGCGAATACGGCGTCGACGCGATCGGCATGCAGGTCGAGGGCTACCAGTCCCGCGGCGTCGTCACCCCGCACGCCTCGTTCCTCGCGCTGCCGTACGCCCGCCGCGAGGCCGTCGCCAACCTCCGCGCGATCGCCGACGACTTCGGCGCGTACCACGACGGCTTCGGCTTCCGCGACTCCGTCGACGTCCGCACCGGCCGGGTCAGCGACTTCGTGCTCGCGCTCGACCAGGGCATGATCGCCGCGGCGCTCGCCCAGGAGCTGCGCCCCGGACTGCTCCAGCGCCCGTTCCGCACCGGCGGCTTTGCTGCACGCGTCAAGCCCCTGCTGGCCAGGGAGCGCTTCAGCATCTGAACCGCGCGGCACACCACGCCGCGCCCCCCGATCCGCCCCGGAGCACCGGACGGCCGACACCGTCCGGTGCTTCCGGCGTTCGCCCGCGCCCGGACCGCCGTTCGCCCGCGCCCGGACCGGCGTTCGCCGATCGCCCGCCGCCCGGACCGCCGTTCGCCCGCCGCCCGGAACGCCGATCGCGCGCCCGCCGCCGTCGGGCTCCTTCGTCACGAACACCCGTGAGGGGCCGTCCCCGAAGGATGTGACACCCCTCGGAAACGGCCCCTCACCCGCGCGGCCCCCGGCTCAGAGCGCTCCCTTGCGCCGCTCCCGGATCAGGAGATGGCCGAGATACGCCCCGCCGATCGCCATCGTGTAGATGCCCACGGGCAGATCCTCGAAGAGCGGCAGCTGCTGGGCGCAGAGATCCGCCGCCACCAGCAGCAGGGCCCCGGTCAGCGAGGCCAGCACCAGATGCGGCCCGGAGGCCCGGGTGATCCGCTTGGCGATCTGCGGAGCGGTCAGCGCGATGAACGCGATCGGCCCCGCCACGCTCACCGCCCCGGCCGACAGCACGATGGCGAGGAGGACCGCGAACGTCTTGGTGTTCCTCGGCTCCGAACCGAGCCCCTGGGCGATCTCGTCGCCCATCTCGCCGATGGCCAGCCGCCGCGCGATCAGCGCGGTCAGCGGGGCGGCGACCAGCAGGACCAGACCGATGGTGGTCGCGTCGTCCCAGGACCGCGAGTCCAGACTGCCGTTGACATAGGCGGTCAGCTCGGCCGCGCTGTCCCGTTTCATCGCGTACACGACGTACTGCGTCACGGCCGTGCAGATCGCCGCCACACCGATGCCGGCCACCACCAGCCGGGCCGGGTTGCGGAAGCCGGTGCCGGTCGAGACATAGACCAGCGCCATGGCGAGCACCCCGCCGACCAGGGCCCCGAGCGGCACGGTCACCGTGCCGGGCAGCATCAGCGCGGCGAGGGCCGCGCCCGCGCCCGCCCCCGCGCCGAGACCGATCACGTCCGGGCTGCCCAGCGGATTGCGGGTGGCGGACTGGAACAGCGCCCCCGACAGACCCAGCGCGCACCCGGTGCCCAGCGCCACTGTCAGCCGCGGGCCGCGCAGCCGCTCCAGGACGAACGCGTCCTTGCCCTCGGCCCCGCCGGTCAGCGCCTCGCCGAGACCGGAGAGTGGAATCCCGAGTCGGCCAAGCGACAGCGTGGCCGCCGAGCCCGCGACGATCAGGGCCAGCAGCACCAGCGCGGTGACGACGGAGACCCGCCGGACCGGCACGGCCACGACCCGGCCGACGGTGAGGAAGCCCTTCGGCGAGGCCGTGCGGGACGCGGCGCCCGGACCGGCGGGCACGGGCCCGGCCGGCTTCACGGCGGTCATGCGTTCCCCCTCATTCTGCGTACGGCGATGAGCAGCGCGGGAGCGCCGACGAACGCGGTCACGACCCCGACCATCAGCTCCTGCGGGCGCATCACCAGCCGGCCCACGACATCCGCGGCCAGCAGCAGCGCCGGGCCGACCACCGACGCGAAGACGATCTGCCGGCGGAAGTCCACCCCGACCACCGCCCGCACGATGTGCGGGACGGCCAGACCGACGAAGGCGATCGGGCCCACCGCCGCGGTGGCGGCGGCGCTGAGCAGGGTGGCGGCGAGCAGACCGCCCGTCCGCACCAACCAGGGGTTCGCCCCGAGCGCGGCGGCGGTCGCGTCCCCCAGGGCGAGCGCGTTGAGACCGCGCCCCAGCAGCAGCGCCAGCAGCAGGCCGACCGCCGCGAAGGGCAGCATCGACATCAGGACGCCGAAGTCCCGGCCGCCGAGCGCGCCCACCACCCAGTAGCGGTAGCTGTCGAACACCTGCGGCTTGCTGAGGGTCACCGCCTGGATGTACGCCATGAGCACGGCGGAGAGCACCGCCCCGGCCAGGACCAGCCGGACCTGGCTCCTGCTGGAGCCGACGGCGCCGACGGCCTGGACGACGAATCCGGCGAGCACCGCCCCGGGCAGCGCCCACCACATGGCGGCCGTGCTGCCGGTCGCGCCCCAGAAGGCCGTCGCGGTGACGATGCTCGCGGAAGCGCCCGCGTTGATGCCCAGCAGACCGGGCTCGGCCAGATGGTTGCGGGTCACGCCCTGCATGAGCGTGCCCGCGACCGCGAGACAGAGACCGGCCAGCACACCGAGCGCGGTCCGCGGATAGCGGCTCTCGACGATGGTGGCGGTCTGCGCGTCCGCGGCGCCCCGGAGCACGTCGACGACATCGCCGGGCGAGGTGGTCGAGCTGCCGAACATGACGCTCGCGGCCAGCGCGAGCGCCAGCAGGACGAGTCCGGCGATCATGCCGAACACCCGCCGAGCAGTGCCCGTGTCCCGGGCACTGCTCGGCGGTACGTGGGTGACGGTGGCCATCAGGCTGTGGTGTCCCCGGATCCTCGGTTACTTGCCGGCGGCGGCGACGGCCTTGTCGATCAGCGGCAGGTACCGGTCGATCGTCCACGGCACGGTGAGCGGGTTGATGATCGAGGAAGCCGTCACGAAGGCGTTGTTGTCGCCGACGACGACCGCGCCCTTCTTGACCGCGGGGATGCTCGCGTACAGCGGCTGCTTCTCGATCTCCTCACGGTTCTTCTCGTCGCTGTAGAACGTGAAGATCAGGTCGCTGTCCTTGAGCTTCCCGGCGTTCTCCAGACCGATGAGCGCCGAGTCGGTGCCCTTGGTCTCCTTGAAGCCGTTCACGACCGGGTCGACGGTCAGCCCCAGGGAGGAGACCATCTTGACCCGCTGCTCCTCGGGCTTGAAGACGCCGAGGGTGCCGGGGCCGGTGTTGTAGATGTACGAGAACTTCAGGTCCTTGTACTGCGGCCGGGTCTTGCCGGCGTCGGCCAGCTGCTTCTCGATCGTGCCGATGAGCTTCGGGGCCTGGTCGGCCTTGCCGAGCGCCTTGGAGACGATCTCGATCTGCTGGTCCCAGTTGGTGCTCCACGGCAGGTCCGGGTACGCGACCGTCGGGGCGATGTCCTTGAGGATGTCGTACTGCTTCTGCGTGACACCCGACCAGGGGGCGAGGATCAGATCGGGGTCGAGTTCGAGGATGGCCTCGGTGTCCAGCTCCTCGCCGCCGGTGAACTGCTTGGGGAGCTTCTCGCCCTTCTTGGTCACGGCCTCGTGGACCCACGGGAGGTAGCCGGTCTTGTCGCTGCCCCACGGGTAGCTCTCGATGCCCACCGGCGTGTGGCCGAGGGCGATCGCCGTCTCGGTCGAGCCCTGGCCGAGCGTGACGATCCGCTTGGGCTGCTCCTTGATCTCGGCGGTGCCGAGCGCGCTCTTGATGGAGACCGGGAACGCCCCGCCGCTCTTCTCGGCGGCGCCCTCGGACTTCTTGTCGCCGCCGTCGTCGGACGACGAGCAGCCGCCGACGGTGAGTACGACGGCGGTGGCGGTGGCCGCGGCGGCGAGCGCGCGGCGACCCACGCGAGTGAACCCGAGCATGGACGTTCCTCAAGATTGATGTGCAAGGCAGTCGACCCAAAGCCCGGATGAAAGGGATATTTATCCCCAAATACGGTCAGGTGGCAGCGGGTGATGGCGACACTGATCGACTTAGGCAAGCCTAAGCTACAAATCTCTCAACGTTCAACCGTCCCCCCGCGAGACGCACGGCACAGCCGATCCTGCCCGGTCCCCGTCCCGCCCCGTCCCGCCCCGTCCCGCCCCGTCCCGCCCCGTCCCGCCCCGTCCCGCCCCGTCGCCGGGCTCCGGCGACCGGAGGGGCGCGGGGCGGTCCGCCGGCGCGCGGTGGCGCATTGTCGCGGGGCGGCGATCGAGCGCCCGGACGTCCGCCCAGTTCGGCGGCGCGGACGGTGGGCCGATCCATTCGAACATGGCTGAAAACGCTGTCTGTTGGGGTTGATTCCCCCGCTCCGGCCTATGCCGGGCCCCGCCCGCTCCCTAGCATGGGCGTCTTACGGCTCCTCCTAACGACAGACACGGGTGAGTGCGGGATGCAGAACGAGTCGTGGCGCCCGGACGCCATCGACACGACGGTGCCCAGCGTGGCGCGAATGTACGACTACTACCTGGGAGGCAGCGACAACTACGAGTCGGACCGTGTGGCCTGCGAGGAACTGCTCACACAGGTCCCCAGCACCAAGGTCCTGGCGGTCAACAACCGCCGCTTCCTCCGGCGCGTGGTGCGCCTCCTGGCCAGCGAGTACGGCATACGCCAGTTCATCGACCACGGCTCCGGCCTGCCCACCCAGGACAACGTCCACCAGGTCGCCCAGGCCGTCGACCCCGCCTCCAGGGTGGTCTACGTCGACAACGACCCGATCGTCCTGGCCCACGGCCGGGCGCTGCTCGACGAGAACGACCGCACCGCGGTCATCCAGGCCGACATGCGGGACACCGACGGCATCTTCGGCCATGAGGAGACCGCCCGGCTGATCGACTTCGACCGGCCGGTCGCGGCGCTCTTCGTCTCGGTCCTCCACTGCATCCCGGACGAGAGCGATCCGGCCGGGCTGATCAGGCGGGTCGCGGAGCGGCTGGCGCCGGGCAGCTTCCTCGTCGTGTGCCAGCTGGTCAGCGAGCGTCCGGAGATCCGGAAGTTCGTCACCGACTTCATGGCCGAGGCCACCGGCGGCCACTGGGGCCGGGTGCGCGAGGAGCGCGAGGTCGCGGAGTACTTCACCGGCCTCAGCGTTCTGGAGCCCGGACTGGTCGAGGTGTCGACCTGGCGGCCGGACAACGATCTGGCGCCGGTGCAGCAGACGGACGAATGGCTCGAATGGGGCGGTGTGGCCCGACTGGGGTGACCGTCGCCCGGTCCCGCGCGCGACGTGGGACCGGGAGCTTCCTTCCCGTGCCGACGCGGAGCCGAGAGCTTCCCCGCGCCGACGCGCAGCCGGGAGCTTCCCCGCGCCGACGCGCAGCCGGGAGCTTCCCCGCGCCGGAGCGCGCCGCCCCGGCGGACCCGGCCCCGGGTCAGGACTCGCTCAGCCGCTTCCGCAGGATCTCCAGCGAGCGGGCCGGTGTGAGGGCGCAGGCGCCCAGCCGGTCCAGCATGTTCCGGTACTGCTCCACGACCGGCGGCTTCTGGGTGAACGTCGAGTCCGTCAGATGCTCGATGTAGACCGCGTCCTTGAGATCGCCCAGCGCGAAGCGCAGATAGGTGACGCCGGTGCCGACGCCGACCGCGGCCGACACGTCGAGCGGGGCGATCTGGAGGGTGATCCTCGGCCGCTCGACCAGCTTCAGCAGATGCTCCAGCTGCGCCCGCATGACCTCCGGGCCGCCCACCGTGCGCATCAGCACCGACTCGTCGATCACTGCCCACAGATGCGGCGCGTCCGGCTCGTCGAGATGGCGCTGCCGCTCCTGGCGCAGCTCGACCCGGCGCATGACCTCGTGCGGAAGCAGCTGGCCGGGCCCCGACCGGATCACCGCGCGCGTGTACGCGGAGGTCTGGAGCAGCCCCGGCACATAGAAGGGCTCATAGGTGCGGATACGTTCCGCCGCGCTCTCCAGCGCGACCAGCGGGGTGAAGAAGTCGGAGAGGACGTCGCTGAACGAGCGCCACCAGTCGGAGCGCCGCGACTGGTCCACCAGCCGCAGGAACTCCTCGACGCGCTCCTCGCTCTCGACCCCGTAGAGAGTCAGCAGCGCCAGCGCGTCGGCCTGTTTGCAGCCGTGTCGGCCGAGTTCGATCCGGCTGGTCTTCGAACGGGAGAAGCCGAGCCGGCCGTCGACGTCCGCCGGGTCCAGCCCGGCCGTGACGCGCAGCTCGCGCAGCTTTCCGCCCAGGATGAGCTTGAGGGCCGTCGGGTTCTGCTCCACCGCCCCCAGCGGTCGTAGGAACAACGACTCGTTCGGTTCGGCTGCGGCCATGGGGCGCTCCTGCGGACGCTCGGAAGATGCCAGTATCCACCACGGAACCGCCGGGGGCAGGGGGCCCGACGGCCCCAAAATGCTTTTCAGCCAATAAGGGTATCGAAGTCGCCACTTCGGGCGCCCGCGACGAAGGCCGCTATCTCGTCGCGCGTATAGACGAGGGCCGGTCCCTGCGGGTCCCGGGAGTTTCGCATGGCCACCGACCCGTCGGGCAGCGGGGCCAACTCCACGCAGTTTCCGGTCGCGTTGCTGTGGCTGCTCTTGGTCCACGCCGCAGAGTCCAGCGCACTCGCCCGCATGCCGTTGACGAAACGTTCCACTTGAACAGCCCCTTGCTCTTCGTACGGTCGATCGTTCTCCTTCAGAGTGCCGTGAATGCAATCCCATCTGCAATCCCAGATGCAATTGCATTCTCACGCGAGAGTCGACCATACTCGTCGCACGGTGACTCTCCCAGCGCCGAAGTCCGCATCCTCCAGGGGGACATGACCTGTGACGACCCACGTGTCGGCCTCATCGAGCACGAGCATCAGGGACGGTGCGGGAGCCTGCTCCGCCGCCTTCCCCCGGGATCGGGCGCTCGGCCCGACCGATGTGAGCGAGGTGCTGTGGGGGCTGGGGCGCGGGGCCGTCCCGGCCGGGTTCGCCGCGTGCGGCCTCGACGGGAATCTTCGCAACGCCCCGCAGGCGCGCCGCTTCGTCGCCGCGACCCTCGACAAATGGGCGCTGCCCGCCCTGGTCCCCGACGCCGCGCTCGTCGTCAGCGAGCTGGTCACCAACGCGGTCCAGCACGCGCTGGAGCCCGAGGCGGCCGGCCAGGGCGACTATCCGGTGTGGCTCGGGATGTTCCTCCACCCGGACGACGTCGTCTGCGCGGTCACCGACCCCAGCTCCCGGCCGCCGATGCCCCGGGTCGCCGACTCCCGCGCCCTCGGCGGCCGGGGACTGTCGCTGATCAGCGCGCTGAGCGCGAGCTGGTCGTGGTCGCTCACCCCGCCCCGGGGCAAGACGGTCTGGGCGACGCTGAACCGCCCGGCGTACGGCTGACCGACCCGCCCCGCGTACGGCCGACCGATCCGCCTCGTAGTTGGACGGACGGCCGCTCTTCCCGGTGATCCGTGCCGGGCTCCCGGCCTCAGACTCTCTCGTCGCCCTCCAGGAAGGTGCGGACGACCTCGATGTCCCCGATGCGCGAGGTGCTCACCCGCCGGGGATCGTCGCCCAGCACCACCAGATCGGCGCGCTTGCCCGCAGTGACGGTGCCCGCGCTCTCCTCCCAGCGGCAGGCGTACGCCGCGTCCACGGTGTACGCGCGCAGCGCCTCGTCCACGGTGACGGCCTCGGCCGGGCCGACGGTCCGGCCCGACAGCGAGGTCCGCTCCACCATGAACTGAATCGCCCGCAGGGGAGCCCCGTCGGCGACGGGCCGGTCCGAACTGCCGACGAGCCGCACCCCGTGGTCGAGGAATCCCCGGCCCCGGTAGAGCCAAGGGGCCCGCTCCGGCCCCATGATCGCCGAGTAGTCGTCCCCGAAGTGCCGCAGGAATGAGGGCTGGACGACGGCGGTCGCCCCCACCGAGGCGAACCTCGGCAGCTGGTCCGGGCGGACCAGACCCGCGTGCTCGATACGGTGCCGGGCGCCGGGCCGGGGCCGGAGCCGCTGGGCCCGCTCCAGGGCGTCCAGCGCGAGATCCACCGCGCGGTCGCCGATCGCGTGGACGGCGAGCTGCCAGCCCGCGAGATGTCCGTCCACGATGACATCCGCCAGCGGGCGGGCCGTCCGCTGAAGCCGCCCGGAGTTTCCGGAGCCCTCGTAAGGGCTGCTCAGCGCGGCCGTACGCGCCATCATGCCGCCGTCCATGAACACCTTGAGCGCGCCGAGCGAGAGCCGCCCCGAGCCGAAGCCCGTCCGCAGCCCGAGATCGATGGCGTACGAGGTGGTGTCCTCGGGCGCGGCCGTCACCGGGGCGAGGGCGTCGGCCGCCACCATCAGCTGAAGCCGCAGCGGCAGCCGGCCCGTCTCCAGGGCGAGCTGGACGGCCGCGCCCTCGATCGGGCCGTGGGCGAACAGTTCGCTGCCGACGCCCGCCTCGGCGCAGGCCGTCACCCCCTCGGAACGGCACACCCGCGCGGAGTCCCCGATCGCCGCCGCCAGCTCCTCCAGCGAGTGCGGGGGCCGGAGCCGGCGGGCCTCGGCCATCGACTCCTCGGCGAGGAAACCCTCCGTACGGACGGCGGCAGGCAGCAGCTCCATGATCGCGCCATTCACGACGCACCCGTGCCCGGAGATGTGCCCCAGGAGCACCTTGCGGCCCTCGCTCACCGAGTCCAGCTCGGCGGCGGTCAGATGGCGGCCGAGCGGGCGCTGGTCATAGCCGGACACATCCACCCAGGATCCCGGCGCGGAGTCCGCCACGGCGGCCGCGACGACGGCCAGCACATCGTCGGCCCGGGCGGACGGCGCGACGCTCGGGGACCGCCCCTTCAGCCCCGCCCACATCAGATGCACATGGCTGTCGATGAATCCCGGCAGCACCGTCGCGCCGTCGAGATCGAGGACGCGCCGGGCGGGCAGCGCGGACACCTCCTCGTCGAGCCCCACGATCAGCCCCCGCCAGATGCCGAGTTCCCGCGCGCGGGGGCGGGCCGGGTCCATCGTGACGATGTCGGCGTTGATGATCCTGGTGCAGAGCACGGGCGCATCCCTTCGGCGGGGCCGTCGCGGTCGCAGCCGGGCTTCGGGCGGCTGGAACCGATCGGATCGGTGGAGCCTGATGAAAGTCTGTGAGCCACAAGGATGATGAAAACCCGTCAGAGATCAACGAACTTTCCCGCCGGGGCGGCGTCACCCCTGAGCGACGACTATGCTTAGGTGAGGCTAACCTAAGAAGGTGTTCGAGTGGATGAGCGGCGAGAGGTCCCCCCGAGTCGGCTGCAGGCCTGGGCCGACGGAGTGGTCGCGGGCCTCGACGCACAGGAAGAGATCGACCAGTCCCTGCGCCGCGCCCTGAGGGGCGGCAAGCCGGATCTGCGCGAGGAGAACGCCTCGCGCATGGCCGACGCGCTGCGCGCGGCGGCGCTGGGGCTGAACCCGGCCGCCTGTGCCATGGCCGCGGGCGTCTCCGAGCGGCTGCTGCTCAACTGGCAGCGGGGGGATGAGGCGTTCGCGGCGGCGATGACGGCGGCGCGCGAGATGGCTCGCGCGCACGGCGCGGGGCCGCCCGCCGACGGGCTGAGTCCCACCGCGCTGCGGGTGCTGCTCGCCGCCCTGCGCGGCGGTGTGCTGCACGCTCCGGCGGCGGCCCTCGTCGGTATGTCCGGGCGGGCGCTGTACCGGCTGCGCCGGGAGAGCCCGGAGCTGGCGGCCCTGGTCGCGGCCGCGCGGCGGGCCCGGCCGAAGAAGGCGGACCGCCGGCGGCGGTCGAAGTACGAGCAGCGCTACCGGCTGGTGCCGATGGAGGAGGGCGGTCCGCCCGAGCCCTCCGGGCCCGGGCACGCTCCCGCCGCCGGTCCCGAGGTCGTGCCCGGGCTCCCCGCCCCGGCCCCGGACCGTGCCCGGCGGGTGCCCCGCGCCGCCGACGGCGCGTTCCGTCCGTCCCTTCCGTCCGTCGGCGAGCGCCCGGAGGCGTCCGTCGGGCCCGGACGCGCGACGGGTCTCTCCGGGGTGTGACGGCACCCGGCCGGGGCCGGGTGAAGCGGATGACCCGGGCCCGCGCCGATCGGTCGGCCCCGGTCCGGCCCCTGGCTCCGAGGCCGGATCCGGGAACCGCCGGGACTTGAGACCCGCCGGGCCTGGGGTCGGCGGGAGCCGGGACCCGCCGGAGCGCGGGCCCACCGGACGTGCGACCCGCCGGACGTGCGGGCCCGTCGGATGTGCGGGACCGGTCGGCCCCGGCTCCGCGACGGCCGCTCCGGACCGCTCTCCGGCGCGCCCTCACCCGTCGGACGCGCGCCCGGTCCGCCCCGTGCTCGGTGCCGCGAGTCCGTCGGCGGTGTGCGGACCGGGAGTTCGTCAGGGCCGGGCGGTGAGATAGCCCCCCATGGTCCGGAAGTAGTCGGCGGCCGCGTGCTCGGTCCCGTCGTCGGTCCGCACCCGCCGGATCAGCAGCCCCGGGCGCTCCCCGGAGCGCGCGTCCGCGCCCGCGACGACGACCACCCCGTCCCCCTCGCGGATGAAGATCCGGCCCGGGGTCCCTCCGTACCGCTTCCTCGACACCGCCGCCGAGACGATCCGCAGCCGTGCGCCGCGATGGTGGGTGAAGGCGTTGGGGTACGGGTCCGACTGGGCGCGCACCAGCCGTTCCAGGTCGGCGGCCGGCCAGTTCCAGTCGATTCGGCTGTCCTCGATCGCCCGCTTGTGGAAGAAGCTGGCCCGGGAGCGGTCCTGAGGAGTCCAGACCGCCGAGCCGGAGGCGATCAGATCGAGCGAGTCGCGGACGATCGGCCCGATGAGGTCGACCGTGCGGTGGAAGAGGTCCGTGGCGGTGTCGGCGGGTCCCACCGGCACCGACCGCTGTAAGAGCACGTCGCCGAGGTCGAGTTCGGCGTCCATGCGGTGCGCGGTGACGCCGACCTCGGGCTCGCCGTTGATCAGCGCCCAGATCAGCGGCGAGAAACCGCCGTACGACGGGAGGAGCGAGTCGTGCACATTGAGCGTGCCGTGCGGCGGCAGGTCGAAGACCTCGGGCGGCAGCCAGGTGCGCCAGTTGTTCGCCACGATGATGTCGGGACGCGCCTTCGCCAGCGCGTCCAGGAGTTCGGCGTCGTCCGGGCGGTTGCGCAGCAGTACCGGGACCCGGTGCGTCTCGGCCAGATCGGCCACCGAGTCGTCCCAGATCTTCTCGTACGCGTGGTCGCTCTTGGGGTGGGTGACGACGAGGACCACTTCGTGCTCGGAGTCCAGCAGGGCCTGCAAAGTGCGGTGACCCCAGGTCTGATAGCCGAACATGACGACCCGCATGCGAATCCTCCTCAGGACATTGCAAGGTAAGGCTAACCTTATCTAACATATGCCTGCTGAGGGAGGCGATGACGCGGTGAACACACTGCACAGTGGTTCGGGCACCATCTACGACGTTCTGGGGATCGGTTTCGGACCCTCGAATCTGGCCCTGGCGATCGCGGTCCGGGAGTACAACGCGCAAGTGGCCGAGGGGGATCGGATCCGGGCCGGGTTCCTGGAGAAGCAGCCGCGTTTCGGCTGGCACCGGGGCATGCTCATCGATGACGCGACCATGCAGGTGTCCTTCCTCAAAGACCTCGTCACCATGCGCGATCCGACCAGCGATTTCAGTTTTCTCTGCTATCTGCGTGAACGGGACCGGCTGGTCGACTTTCTCAATCAGAAAACGCTCTTTCCGCTGCGAATCGAGTTCCACGACTACTTCGAGTGGGCCGCCGCCCGGGTCGGCGAGCTGGTGGAGTACTCGGCGGAGGTCGTCTCGGTGAAACCGGTGACCGAACAGGGCGAGGTGCGCTGGTTCGACGTCACCAGCAGGGATCCCGCCGACGGCGGCCGGCTCACCGTCCGCCGGGCGCGCAGCCTCTGCGTCGCCACGGGCATGGAGCCGCGGCTTCCGCCGGGGACCGTGCTCTGCGACCGGGTCTGGCACAACAGCGAACTGATACCCCGGGTCGCCGGGCTCGTCGGCGGCGCGACCCCGGTGCGCCGCGCGGTGGTCCTCGGCGCGGGACAGAGCGCCGCCGAGGCCGTCGACTATCTGCACCGCAGCTTTCCCGACGCCGAGATCTGCTCGGTCTTCGCCAAGTACGGCTACACACCGGCCGACGACAGCCCCTTCGCCAACCGGATCTTCGACCCCGAGGCCGTCGACGTCTACTACGGCGCGCCGCGCGAGGTGAAGCGCTCCCTCTTCGACTACCACCGCTCCACCAACTACTCGGTGGTCGACATGGAATTGATCGAGGGGCTGTCGAGGACGATGTACCAGGAGAAGGTTCAGGGCCGGCAGCGGCTGCGCATGCTCAATGTCTCCCGTATCCGCGAGGTCTCGGCCGACGGCGACCGCCTCGGCATCACGGTCGAGTTCCTGCCGACGGGGGAGCGCGAGGTCCTCGAGGCCGATCTGCTGGTCCATGCCACCGGCTATCAGCCGCAGGGCATCGGCGAGCGCCTCGGCGAGATCGGCAAGCTCTGTCTGCGGGACGAGGAGGACGCGCTGCTCGTCGGGCGCGACCACCGGGTGGAGACCATCGCCCAGGTCACCTCGGACATCTATCTTCAGGGCGGCACCGAGCACACCCACGGCATCACCTCCACGCTGCTGTCCAACACGGCGGTGCGCGCGGGGGAGATCAGGGCCTCGCTGATCGCCCGGCGGGCGACGGAGGCCCGCTCGCGCGGCGCGGCCTGACCCCGCAGCGGCCGTGTCGGAGCCCGTGTCGGAGCGGGCTGTGGCGGAGCGCCCCGGACCGTGACGGGCTGTTCCGGAGCGAGCGGGCCGGACACAAGACCGGCCGGACACACGACCGGGCCCGGCCGCGCAGCGGCGGCCGGGCCCGGGGTTCAGCGGTGGATCAGTTGGCGTCGACCAGGTGGTGCGGGGGCACGGTCACCGTGCGCGCGCCCTTCTTGCCGCCCAGGACGACCTTGCGCAGCGCCGAGTTGTTGCTCGTGCTGGTCTCCTTGAGACGCTTCTCCGGGTTGGCCAGCACCTCGATGTAGTAGGTGCCGTTCGGCACGTCCGTGATGTCGAAGGACTGGTCCGGCGTCCCCTGGGTGTAGGTGTCGCCGGAGCCCACGTCCAGCTGCTGCTGGACGGAGATCGCGGTCTCCTCGCCACAGGCCTGCGAGAGGTTGGTGCCGGTCGGGTGCCAGTTGGCGTTCTTCACCGTGTAGTCCACGGCGTCGGTGTTGGCCAGGCAGAACGCCTCCTTGCCGGAGCGCACCGCCTTCTTCTTGTCGGCCGTCAACAGCTGGTAGCTGGCGAAGTCGGTGAAGTGCCAGTGGTCGTGGCCCTCGCGCGGGTCCCACTCCATGGTGCCGGAGGGGGTGTAGCCGACCTGCTTGCCCTTGGCGTCGTAGAAGTACTGGTACGCGTCCATCAGCTCCTTGCCGGGGGCGCGGAAGCCCTCGACGATGAGCTTGGCCGGTCCCGCGTTCCACACATTGGCGCTGAAGGCCAGCTCGTCCCGGCCGGGAGCGCCGCCGTCGGTGCCGTTGGTGGTGATGATGCCGAAGGCCGGCAGCGAGCGCAGGTCGGGCTTGGGCACATTCGGCACCTTCGCCTTGCCGGTCGGCCGCTTGGCGGCGGGCTTGTCGCCGGCCGCCATGCGCGAGCCGTCCGTCTGCCCTGCCTTGTCGCCCACGTTCGCCGCCGAGCGGGCGCCCTTCTTCAGGGCCCAGGGCAGCGCGGGCGGGGCCGGCGGGTACGGGCCGTGGCCCACGTTGTACGTGGGGGCGGTGCCGTTCGCCGCCTCGGCCAGGCTCGCCGGGGGCTGCGGCTCGCCGTGGCTCGCGTGGCCGGCGGCGTGGTGGTCGTGCGCGCCCGCGTTGGCGGAGCGCCCCTGCGGGCCGCCCGGCTCCTCCTTGTACTCCTCCACGTTCACCTTGACCGACTTGGCCTTGCCGGCGATGCCGAAGAGGTCGCGGTACTTCTTCGCGACGGTCACCTTGGCGGTGTAGGAGCCGGCGCCGAGCAGCGCGCGCTTCTGGTCGTAGTGGCCCGAGAAGGTGTTGGCCGCCCAGCCCTTCTCGACGCCCCACACGGAGCCGAGGGTGAAGGGGTTGGCCGGACAGCTCTGCGGGTAGCGCGACTTGACCGGCGCGTCGTGGCTGATCCGCCCGGAGGCGTTGTTCGGGCAGAAGTCCTGGCTGCCGGTGAACACCGTCTTGCCCGAGGCGTCGGAGACGCTCACGTCGAGGAACCCGGGCAGCCCCCGGAAGTCCTTGACCAGGCCCTTGGGCAGGTTCTTGACGCGCTTCTTCTTGCCCTCGTGGATGATCTGCTGGGCGATGACCGGGTCCTTGTACGACTTGCGCGTCACCTTCAGCTCGAACGGCGAGCCCTGGGCGCCGACATAGGTGCCGAGGTCCAGCAGGACGCCGTTGTACTGCGGGTAGTCGGGGTCGTCCGGGTACCGGGTCAGATTGACCGAGGCGGTCGCGGTGACAAGGCTGAGCTTCGGATTCGGGGCGGCCGCGGCCGCCGTCCTGCCCTCGGGCGCGGCGGCGACGACGCCGGCGGTGACGGCGATCGCCGCCGAGGCGGCCAGTGCCGAACGCCAGATGCGGGTACGTGGAGTTCTGGTCATCGTTCCTCTGCTGATGCGAGTGCCCTGGGGCGGGAGTGACGGCGGCGCACGGGCGGCCGGCCGGACGAACCCGCCCGACGGCGCCGATATCGCGTGATCTCGTGGCCTGTGCCGTAAGAGAGGGAGATAATTCCCCCAGGGTTGTCTGACCTTCGACAACTCATCCATCGTTGGCCGGAATTGATTGCTTCCTCTGGGAACGCGCCATGTGATTCCCTTTGCCCCGCACGATGGATCCGGTTCTGCTACAGAGGCGTTTCCGCCGCCCCGGCCGTCCGGTGTTCCGCTCAGTCCGTCAGCCCCGGCGCGCCCCACACCGGGAACCAGCGCGACAGATCGGCCTCCATCGGCAGATCGTCCGCCAGCAGCGCCTTGAGCTGGATCTCCAGCGCGTTGTCCCTCCGCTCCGCCGCCCCGGGCAGCGGGGCGAAGGGATAGAAGGTGCCGCGCTTGTAGAGATAGACCAGCGCCAGCGCCCGATCGCCCGCTGCCGCCCGGAAACCGATCAGGGAGCACAGCAGCTGCGGGCCGAAGCCCGCCTCCTCCAGCAGGGTGTTCACCGCGTGCAGATCATTGACCAGCGAGACCGTGTCGGCGGCCGGCCGGCGGGCGAGCAGCCAGGTGTAGCCGTAGCCGTCCTGGCTGAAGGAGACCGGGACGCCGCCCTGCCCGGAGCCGGGTTCGGCGGCGGTGTCCAGCAGCTCCCGCACCTCCGTACGGAGCCGGCCGAAGGCGCCGCCCTCGACACTGGCGAAACAGACCGACCCGGCCCCGGTGGGAAGGAGGTCCGCCCCGGCCTCCAGGGTGATCGCCGCGCCGGGCAGCCCGAAGAGCCGGTCGAGATCGGGCCGCACCGGCTTGCTGCGGCCGAGGATGACATCGAGGAGTCCCATGCCGGCCCCGTCACGGACGGGACAGCCGGGCCGATATCCGGCCCAGCTGGTCCAGACGCTGTTCCAGCGTCGGGTGGGAGGACAGCACCCGGGCGAGGCTCTCCCGTGAGGAGAACGCGGGCGCGAACCAGAACGCGTTGTACGGCTCCGCCTGGCGCAGATCGCGCGTCGGGATCCGCGCCATCTCGCCGGTCACCTTGGTCAGCGCCGACGCCAGCGCGGAGGGCCGGCCGGTCAGCAGCGCCGCCGCCCGGTCGGCGGACAGCTCGCGATAGCGCGACAGCAGCCGGGTCAGCAGAAAGCTGATCGCGTACACCACCGCGCTGATCAGCGGGATCAGCGCCACGGCGATCGCCGTCCCGCTGTCGCGCCCGGCCCGGCTGAGCCCGCCGTACAGCGAGAAGCGGGTGATCAGCCCGGCGAGGACGCCCAGGAAGGAGGCGATGGTCATCACGGCCACATCGCGGTGGGCCACATGCGACAGCTCATGGGCGAGGACGCCCTCCAGCTCCTCCGGCTCCAGCCGTCGCAGCAGCCCCGTGGTGGCGCACACCAGGGCGGTCTTCTGGCTCCGGCCGGTGGCGAACGCGTTCGGCACATCACTGTCCGCGATCGCCACCCGGGGCTTGGGCATATCGGCGAGGGCGCAGATCCGGTCCACCGCCCCATGGAGTTCGGGCGCCTGCTCGGGGGTGACCTCGCGGGCCCCCATACCGCGCGCGGCGATCTTGTCGCTGAACCAGAACTGGGCGATGAACAGCCCGCCCGAGATCACCAGGATGATGGGCCACGCGCCGCGCATGAGCGCGAGCAGCACCCCCACGAAGACCACGTAGAGGAGTCCGATCAGGAACATGGTGGTCACCATGCGCGTGGTGAGCCCCTGGTCCGGGGCGTATCGGGACCGGGTCCGGCGGGCTGCCATCTGATCACCTTCCGGCAGAGCGTTGCACTGCCCCCACCCTCGATTGTGCCCCTTCATCGCGTGTGTGCGGATATGGGGTATTCGGGGGGCGGTACGTCACTCCCGGTCCCGGGGGCGGCGCGCGCGGTGATCAGGTCCCGGCGGTGATCTTCGCGATGAAGGCGTCGAGATGGCCCATGGCGCGGGCGATCCTCTCCTCCAGGCTCAGCGACTCCTCGTACTGGCCGGTCCGCAGATGAGGCTGCCGCTTGCCGCGCAGATAGAGCGAGCAGGCGAGATCGGAGCAGAGATAGACGCCGACGGTGTTCCCGTCCCGGCCGCCCGCGCCCGCGAGCGGGGCCACCAGCAGGGAGACGCCGGACGAGGCGTGCCCGGTCAGGCAGATGGCGCAGAGGCTGGACTTGACGGCGCTGGTCCGCCGGGCCGCGGGCACCCGCAGCGTGATGCCGACCGGGCCGGTCTCCCGGGGGACCACCAGATGCGCGCGCAGGGGCGCTCCCGGATCGGTCCAGCCGACGAAGTCCAGGTCGGGCCAGGGCAGCTCGGCGAAGTCCAGCGGCAGCCGGAGCCGTTTCGCCTCTCCCTTCGAGCAGTTCACGAAGGAGGAGCGGATCTGTTTCTCGGTGAGCGGTTCCATCCGGTGGACCGTACACAGGTCCACCGGCGGCGGCATCCGGATTTCCGGCCGCCGCCCCGCGCCGGGGCGGCGGCCGAAGGATGCGGACGGATCAGACGTTGGGCACCTTCAGCCGGTCCCAGCTCGTCTTCCCCGGAACTCCGTCGGCGGCCGCGCCCGTGTAACCGAGCTTGCGCTGCCAGGCGGCGTAAGACTTCCGGTCGGCCTCGCTCCACGACGGACCGGGGCCCACTTCGTAACGACCGCATCCCACCGCCACCAGCCGTTTTCCCATCGCCGTGATGATCGCGCTGCGCCGCCCCGAGGCGAAGAACGCGGCGCCGGGGAACGGCTCGTACTTCGCCGCCGGCTTCGCGGGCTTCGCCGGTTTGGCCGGTTTCGCGGGCTTGGCCGGAGCCGGTTTCGCGGCGGCCAGGCGCTCCTTGATCCGGGCGCGCATCGACTCCATCGTGAACCCGCGCGGGTCGATCTTCCCGGGCTGCCACTCCTTGTGCGCGATCACCGAGCGCTGGGACCAGCCGTGCTCACGACAGAGCGCCGCCGACGCCTTCTCGATGGCCTCCAGCTGGACGGCGGGCCACGGGTCCTTCCCGTCGCCGAGGTTGATGCACTCGAAGCCGTAGAAATAGCGATTGCCGTCGGTGTCCGCGTCATTGTCGGCGGGCAGCGCCGCCTCGGCGATCACCGCGCGCAGTACGTCGCCGTCGCCCAGACCCGCGTGATTGGCCCGGCCGTGGCCGACCAGATGGACCGATCCGTCCTTGGCTATGACCCCGTGGCAGAGCGGACCCGGCAGGCTGGAGTGGCCGTTGTAACACAGCTCCACCGAGTTCGCGGTGCCGGAGGTGACGGTGTGATGGATCATCACCCCGTGCACCGGACCCCAGGGGCCCTTGTGATTCCGGTTGTGCGTGCGCCAGCTGCGGTGCTCGACCACCCGCAGACCCTCGTCGCGGAGGATCTTCACCAGTCTCGCGGCGGTCAGTGGTGTCGCCATACGTCGTGCTCCTTCTTCCGGTTGCGTCGGTCAGCCGTCGGACTGTCCTTGATCGTTATGCCCCGTCTCAGGTGTCTGTGAACCGCTTTCCGCCGGGGCGTCGCCTTGTGGGGCCAACGTGTTCTCCGCGGCGTTTGTCTCCGCCTCAGCGGCCTCTTCCGTAGCGAGCGCCCGGGCGTCGGCGGCGGGCAGCGGGAGGGCCGACGGCCCGAACGCCAGCCGCAGATCGGCGACCGAGCCCTCGCCCAGTACCCACGCCAGCGGCGCGTAGTGCACCCGGATCCCGTGCGGCGACCGCAGCAGCGGCCGGCGGGCCGGATCCACGGGCCATTCGACGTCGCCCGTCGCGGTCCGCGCGGCGACCGTCCAGAAGTCTCCCGGGCGATAGCTCCCGCCCGGCTCGAACCACACCTGGACGCCGTCCTCCAGCGGCAGCCAGCCGCCCTCCTCCACCGGGAGCGCGCCGCGCCGCAGCCGGACCGTGCCGCGCGCCCCCGCGCCCGCGGGCCGCGCGCCCGGACGGTGGTCCCAGCGCCGCAGAAACGGACGGAGTTCGGGCCGCCGCCCCACCGACGGGTGCGGCTCGGCGGAGAGCCGCACCCGCCGGCCGGGCAGATCGACCTCCTCCACCCGCAGCAGCGGCAGAGCCTCACCCCGGCTCACCGAGGCCGTGTCCGACCACTCGACCCAGTCGCCCACCTGGAGACCGAGCCGGTCGTCCCCGGCCGGCGAGGCCAGCTCCGCCCAGACGCCGTCGAGCCCGTCGACGGCGAGGGCCACCGAACCGTTCTCCCGCGACCACTTGTACGTCGCCTCCCCGGCCGCGCCGCCCTCGTGGATCTCCACCCGGTACAGCTGGTTCTCCGGCCCCCGGTAGCGCGAGTCGGGACCCACCGGGCACGGATCGTCGTCGGCGTGGCCGGGGCGCTCGCTGCGGGCCGCCAGCCGCCCGGTCGCGGCCTGCCGGGCCGCCCAGTCGGCGAACGCCGCCCGGATCCGGTCCTTGTCCGCGCCGTCCTCCAGCCCCAGCCGGTCGCCCGGCAGCGGCAGCACCTGCCAGACCACCTTCAGCCGGGCCGTCGTGTCCGGTGCCGCCGACCCCAGCGCCACCTCCCGCAGCAGCGGATCCTCGACCGCCGTGACCGAGCGCTCCCACACCTTCAGAAAGACCAGATACGGGAACCGGCCCGGCAGCCGGTCGCCGGGGCGCTCCGGGTCCCGGTGGCCGTCGGGCTGGTCCCAGTACGTCCAGGTCGCCGGGGCGGCCGGACCCGCCGGCGCCGTCGCCGCCGGCGGGAGGGGCCCGGCTCCCGCGTCCCCCGCGGCCGCCCCGCCGGCCACCGCCGTGCCCGGCTCCGGCCGGGTGGCGTCCAGCAGGATGCCGTCGACGTAGTACCGGCCGCCCCCGATGGACAGATCGTCCAGCTCCCGGCCGCGGCCCTCGAAGCCCACCGCGAAGCCGGTCGCCCCGCTCGGCCCGCCGTGCTGCCCGATGAGATCGGCCGCCAGCGTCCGGGCCCGCGCCAGCTCGATCGCCGTCTGTTCGTTCGCGTCGGCGTCGAGCTGCACCCGCCCCTGCTGGGCGATCACCGCCGAGTAGTGCCGGTCCGGCCGGAAGGTGGCGCGGGAGATGTCTGCGTGCATGGAAGGGGTCCCCCTTGAGGTTCGCGTTCGGTGGGAGGTGGTCTCGGACGGATGGATCAGGGGCCCTGGGGCGGCTCAGGTGACCAGGACGACTCCGGCGTCGGAGCCGGCCGGGGCGTACTCGGCGAGCCGCGCGCGCAGACTGTCCAGCCGCTGCGGCTGGTACAGATCGTGGAACGCGCCCAGTTCGGAGCCGTCGTCCGCGGCCCGGCCCGGATCCGCGCCCCCGCCGCCGCCGGTGATCAGCTGCGCGTACCCCGGAGTGCCGTACCGCTCGCTGGTGAACAGCGGCCGTACCACCGGGTCGTGCGGGCCCGCCGCCGGATCCGGCAGGCAGCGGTGGCGGCGCGGGGTGCGCGACCCCGGCGCCACCCAGCAGTACCGCACACAGCCGATGCCGCGCCGGGCCACCCGCAGCCGCCCGGTGAAGAGGCTGTTCTCGGCGATCCGCACCGCGTGGGCGTGCACCTCGCCGAGGACCGTGGCGCGGTGCGCGGACAGCACGGCGTGCGCGTGGCGGCAGTCGGGGGCCGACAGCGCCGCCCGGTCGCGCCCGGTGGCGTCCAGCACGCTGTCCCGCAGCCGGATCTCCAGCGGATCACGGCCCACCTCGTCGCCGATCACCTCGATCGTGCCCAGCACGCTGTGCTCGACGGTCACGCAGGCGGTGGTCCGGTCCAGCACCAGCGACGGCTCCTCGGGGGAGTGCGGATCGCACTCCGGCTCCAGCGACCAGCCCGGCACGAGGGTGCAGTGCCGCAGCGTCACCGCCCCCATCGGGCCGCTGACATGCAGCCCGCGCCCGGTCACCAGCAGACCGTCCAGGGTGAACCGGGGAGCGTCCTCGCCGCCCGCGCCGTCCCCGTCGCACTCCCGCGCGCGGATGTTGAGCGCGTCCGGCCGGTTGCTGTACCAGTCGAGCAGCCGGATCACCGGCCGCGCGCCCTGCGCCGCCCTCAGCTCCAGCCGGTCGCCCGGCTCCAGATCGAAGTCCAGCTGCTCCTGGAAGGCCCCGCCGCCGGAGATCTCGATGATCCCGTCCGGTCCCGTGCCCGAGGCCGCCCGGTCCGAGCGCCACGCCGCGTACGCGTCCATGATCCGCCGATGCGCCCGGTCCGGGCCGACCCGGTAGACCTTCGCGGCGGGCGAGGTCTCCCGGTCGCGCGGATACTCGCCGCCGCCCATGTCGTGCGAGAACGCGTGATGGTAGGTGACCCACACCCCCTGCCGGGGCGCGGAGCGCGCCCCGAACGCGATCCGCCCGAGCACCGGATCGACCGCCACCTGCCCGCGCCGGGGCCGGTACCGCCAGTGCGAGAGGTCCGCCACCACGACGTCCTCCGCCGGCACCGGCTCCGGCCTGCCGTCCCGCCAGATCGCGAACGACCGCTCCGGGCCGTAGTGGTCCGCGAGCCGGTCGGCGAGCTGACGGCGGCCGATGTACGCGGGGACGTTGTCGACCGCGGCGATGTGCGAGGTCGACGGCTCGGGCACCGGCCTGGTCACCAGCGGACCGTCGTTGCCCAGGATGGAGAAGGTGTACAGACTGCGGGCCCGGTCCACGCAGTACGCGGGGGCCCGGGTGATCCGGTGCGGCCGCAGCCGCCACACGAACAGCCCCACCCCGGCGGGCGAGGGCGCGCCCTGGGCACGGGCCGAGCCGGTGCGCCGCACCCCGGCCGAGCGCGCGACCGTGCCGAAGGGACCGCCCGCCAGATCCAGTTCCGCGCCCTCCCGCACATCGGCGAGCCGGCCGCGCTCCAGCCGCCGCGCGGTCACGGCCGCCGTGCCCGTCCCGTACAGCCTGACCGGCTGATGGACCGCGACCAGCCGGGAGAACTCGACCGCGCGCGCGGGCCATCCGGCGACCGAGTCCGCCAGCTCCTCCAGCAGCGCGAGAGTCCCCTTGCGCCGCCGGTGGGCCACGGTCGCGGCGACGTCGCGGCGCGGCGCGAGAGCCTCGGCGAGCAGACCGCGCGGATCGCCGCCGCCGAGCCCCCGGGTCAGCACCCGCTCGTACCCCGGCAGCGGACGGTGGCCCACCAGATCGCCGATGTACGGCAGCACCCAGGGGGCCGCGGTCTCCACGAACCAGTCCTCATAGCCCTGTTCGACGCCGTCCCGCACCCGGTCCGCCTGTTCGGCGAGGACCGCCAGCAGCGCGCGCAGCGGCTCCTCGCCCCCGGCGTCCGCGTCGCGCAGCCGGTGCCACCGGGGCAACAGCTCCGCGAGCCCGTCCGGTTCCCTGCTCATGACAGGACCCTCCTCTCCGCCGCCTCCACGGGCGGGACGGTGGACTCCCGGCCCCGGCGGACGCCCCGGGTCCGGTACGACAGCACTCCGCGTCCGCCCGGCGCCGCGTCCGCGGCCTCTCGCCCGGGGCCGCTCATCCGGTGATCTCCGACAGCACCAGCGCCTCGGCGGCCCCCGGCGACAGCAGCGCCAGCCGGGCCGGCCGCACCCCCCGGAAGACGAACACCGCCCGTCCCCGCTCCAGCGGCCTGGTGTCGGCGATGTCCGGGTTCAGCCGCAGCAGCCGGTCCAGCGGGATGCCGTAGCGGGCCGCGATCGCGGTGAGCGTCTCCCCGCCCCCGGCGGTGACGCGGTGCACCCGTTCCTCGTACCGCGCCGGCCCGGCGCGTACGACGGACTCCGGCCCTGCGGGAGCCGAGTGCGCGCCGGCGAGCCGCTCCGGGAGCGCCGAGAGCGCCGAGAGCGTCACGCCCTCGAACACGTCGACGTCCAGATGGCCGACGCCCGGCACCTCGTGGGCGACCGCCAGCACCTCGGAGAGCCGGGCCGGGACGCCCAGTTCCCGCTCCCCGGCGCCGAACCGTCCCAGCAGCGCCCGCCGCAGCCGCGGCCCGACCACCGTCCAGCTGTGGTCGCGGGCCGTCCTCACCCGCGCGGCCAGCAGCAGTCGCACCAGCTCCCGGGCCTCGACCCGCACCGGCAGCCGGGCGTCGCCGTACCGGGCCAGCGCGGCGCGCAGCGACCGCAGCACCTCGGAGCCCTCGCCGATCGGCGCGTCGTCCACCCCGGCGACCGTCACATGCAGCACCGTGCGCCGCCCGTCGAAGACCTCCCGCGCCGAGGCCCGTCCGATCCCGGCCCGCGAGCGCGCGAAGTCCTCGTAGTCCGCGACGGACACCAGCCGGTCCAGCGCCGAGACCGCGAGCGGGATCGTCCGCCGGGTCAGCTCCGGCCCGTCGGCGTCCGCGCCGCCCGTCGCGGGCAGCGGATTGGTGACGGCGGTGACGCCCAGCGGCCGGGTGGCCGCCTGGGTGATGCGGTCGGCGGCCAC
This sequence comes from Streptomyces sp. NPDC014894, assembly GCF_043080985.1. Classification (NCBI taxonomy): domain Bacteria; kingdom Bacillati; phylum Actinomycetota; class Actinomycetes; order Kitasatosporales; family Streptomycetaceae; genus Streptomyces; species Streptomyces sp. NPDC014894. Next base: position 289,948 of record NZ_JBIBWD010000008.1, on the reverse strand, counting down.
ATTCGCGGCCCCTCCCGTGCCGAAGCGATAGCGGGCCCGGACGTTCTCGTGCCCGGTGGGCAGCCGGGCGCCGTTCACCCCGTCGCCGAAGGTCACCGTCGTCCGCCCGGCCGCGTCCGTGCCCCGGACATAGAGCCGCTCCCCGGGACCGCGGCCGGTGAAATCGTCCGTCTCGTGCCACCGAAGCCCCTCGACCCGCACCTCCAGGGCCGGGGCCGCGCCCAGCGGGCCGTCGTCCGGCAGCCAGGTCAGGGGCGACTGCCAGAGCGTGAACGACTGGCCGGGACGGCTCGCGTCCCCGCTGCCGATCGGCTCGTCGCGGCTCTCGCCGTGGCTCGCCGCCACCACATTGCCCCGGATCCGCACCGAGTCCCGGCGGTAGCGGTACGCCAGATCGGCCGTCAGCGTGAGCCGGGTGTGGACATGGTCGCCCGGCAGCAGCGGATCGAGACGCTGCTCCACGGCGGCGATCACCGCGAGTTCCGCGCCGCGCACCCCCGACGTCCCGGGGACGTCCGTGCGCTCGCCCGAGACGATCAGTTCGCGTCCCGGCCGCAGCCCGTCGTACAGCGCGGCCAGCTCGATCTCGTTCCCGTGCACCTCCTCGCCCAGCGGCTCGTCCGCCAGGCGCAGCGCCTCGCCGCCCGCGTGCACGGCGGCGTCCCGGATCGTGGAGAGCAGCACATCGTGCCCGTCCAGCCAGGGATCGGCCAGCGTCAGCTCCGTGCCCCGGCCCGTGATGCCGAAATCGGTGTACGCGGCCGTCCGCACCCCGGTCACCCTGGTCGTCACCAGCGCCAGCGCCGCATCGCCCGGAATGCCGCCCTCCGCGCCCTTGCGGGGGCGTTCGACCGCCACCCAGCTCCCGACGGCGATCCCCTCGTGCACCGCGTCCAGCGACAGCACCCGGCGGTCGGCCCGCTCCGGCACGGTCGCGACGCCGACCTCCACATTCGGCGGCTCCCCGGCGGCCGTGTACGCCACGGTCACCGCGTGCCCGCCGTGGCCGACCTGCCGCCGCTCGCCGGGCGCGAGATCGAAGGACCGGGTCTCGCCGACCCGCACCTCCACCCGCACCCGCCCGTCGCCGCCGGGCCGGGCCACGAACACGGTCGCCTCGGGCAGGCCGGGCGAGAACCGCGCGACCACCCCCTCCTCCGGCGACCCGACCGCGCCGGCCGGTCCCGAGTCCGCGCCCGTGCCCGCGCCGAGCGACACCCGCCCGGGACCGAGCGCGAACTCCGTCCCGGCCGGCAGATGCTCCGACCTCTGCACCGAGGAACCGTGCTCCGTGTACTGGAACTCGGCCCGCACCGGCACCCGGCCCGCCGTGTCGAACACCACCCGCGCCGCCACCAGCGCGGAACCGCCGAGCGGCCAGTCCGTCTGCCGGACCACCCGCCCCCGCTCGTCCTGCACCGGACGCAGCGGAGCCGTCGCGCCGAACGGCGCGGCCGTCACCCGCAGCGCCTGAAGCTCGCGCAGCAGCGGCTCGACGACGGGCGCGGCCCGCCGCCACGCCGCGTACAGCCCGGGACCGGCCCCGGGATCGAGCGCGGACAGCAGCTGCGCGGCCGGCTCCGGGCCCGACTCTAAGACGCCGCCCGCCGTCGCGGCGGGCGGCGGCGGGGCCGGGGCGCGCAGCGCGGGCAGGACGGCCGCCAGCGCCCGCGCCGCCGCCGGACCGCCCCCGTCGCCCTCCTCGGCGGGCCGGGACGGCTCCAGCCAGGCCGCCCGCTCCCGCAGTTCGCCGACGACGGCAGCGAGCCGCTCGAACCACTCCGCGACCTCCTCGTGCCCGGCGGCCAGCGCCCGAGCCTCCGCCAGCCGTTCCAGCGGGCCCGCGAGCCGCCGGGCGAACTCGGCCGCGCTCCCCAGCCCGTCCAGGTCCGCGCGCAGCGGCGCCAGCACCTGGGCGTCGAAGTCCGCGATCAGCCGGCTGACCGGACGCGGATTCGGATTCCCGGGAGCGGGATCGCCGTCCTCCGTCTCCCGGTCGTCCTCGGTGATCCACAGCCGCAGCTCGGCGGCGGCCTCCCGCAGCGACGGCGGCGCGGACCTCGGCAGCCCGATCACCGTCACCCCCTCGTCCCGGTCCTCCCGCACCCGCGCCACCGACAGCAGCAGCCGCTCCGGCGCGCCCGGTCCCTCGCCGAAGACGAACAGCAGCCGGTCGCCGACGCTCAGCGGAACGTCCGTGCCCAGCACCTCGATCCCGGAACGCGTCCGCAGATCCTCGGCGGTCAGCAGCCCCGGACGGCGGCGGCGCACGGACAGTTCGTTCCACGCCCAGCGCGCCGTCAGCTCCGCGCCGGTCTCGAAGGTCCGCGGCTCCTCCGCCGAGGACGCGGGCACGCTCAGCGCGCGCGCCCCGATCGGAATCACCACCTCCGAATCCGTCGCCCGGGGATCGCGGTCCAGGGTGTACGCCAGACGCGCGGCCGCCGCGACGCCGGGCCTCGGCCGGTGACCCACCAGCCGCCCCAGCAGCACCAGCGAACGGTGCTCCTTCGCCGTCCGCAGATACCCCTCGTCGGCGATCCGCTCGGAGTGGAAGGTCAGCAGATCCCCGACCACCGCCCAGGCGTCCACCAGAGCCTGCGCCGGATCCTCCGGGGTCCGCACGGTCAGCCCGCGCAGCGCCGGATACGCGGGCGACGCCAGCCGGTCGGTCATCGCGGCCAGGAACGAACCGTGGTCGCCGACCCGGTACTCCAGCCCCGTACGGCCCGGCGGGTTGTACGGGGCCGGAGGAGCGCGCAGCTCGTCGTGGCCGCCGCAGCCGCAGCCGTCGTCGAAGACGTTCACCGGGTGTCTCCCCCCAGCTCGATCGTGAGCCGGCCCAGTCCGGGCCGGTCGGGGTCGTTGTCGCAGCGCGCCACCTCCAGCGGGCCGACCCGCAGCACGCCCTCCCGCAGCGCGGCCCCGTCCGGCGGCCCCTCCGGGAAGAGCCGGTCGAGCCGCACCGCCCGTACGCTCTCCACACCCCGCACGGACGCCGCGACGGCCACCAGCCGGCTCAGCCGCACGGGCTCCCCGAAATCGAGCGCGTCCGGATGGAAGAAGGCCGGCCGTCCGCCGGCCAGCCGCCCCCGGCCCAGCAGCCGGTACAGCTCCGCCAGGATCTGCCCGTGCTGATGCCCCGGCGACGCGCACACCGCCAGCGCGATGTCCAGCGGCACGCTCCGGGCCGGGCCGACCACCAGCTCGTGGCCGATCCTGCGATACCGCTCCAGCGCGTACGCCACCGAGTCGAGCAGCTCCGGGGAAGCGTCGCCGCCGCCCCGTGCGTCGACCGCCACATGCGCCTCGCGCACGCTGCCCGTCCACCGCAGCTCCGCCGCCGCGCGCCGCACCCCCGGAAGGCCGCCCGCCAGCTCCGCGTAGTCCTCGGCCGTCACCGCCCGCAGCCGGGTGCGCCGCGGCTCCAGCGGAGCCGCCCCGCGCACCCGCCCCAGCGGCTCCGGCTCGGCGCCGCCGACGGCCGGCAGCGGATTGCGCACCCGGACCGAGGGCCACGCCTCCCCGGCCTCCGCACCGTCCGCCGGGCGGCGCAGCAGCAGATGGCGGATGGCCTCCGCGCCGACATTGCCCGCCGCGCCGCCGCCGACGCGATAGCGCAGCTCCAGCCGCGACCCGGGCCCCGGCCGGGCCCCGTACCGGCCGTCGCCGAACCGCAGCGCGATCCGCCCGTCGTCCTCCAGCTCCCCGACGACATGCCGATCGCGTGGACCCGAGCCCAGCAGATCGCGCCGGGGCGTCCACCGCCCACCGCCGTGCGCGACCGACACCGCGGGCAGCGCCGCCCGCGGATCCTGCACGTCCGACGCCGGACCGCGCAGCTCCGGCGCGTCCGGACGCAGCCCCGCCGCGTATCGGGGCCCCCAGCTCCGCGCGATCTCCCGGGCCACCGATCCGTCCAGCACCGTGCCGGCCGCCGCCCGGGCCGTCAGCACCTCCAGCCGGCGCAGCTTCCCCGCCAACAGCCGCTCGGCGCCGTGCAGAAGCTCCCGCAGCGCCCGCACCGGATCCCGCCGCAGCTCGACCCGCTCCAGCAGCCGCAGTCCGAACACCACGGCCAGCTCGGCGATCTCCGGCTCCGCGAGTCCGTCGCCGTCACGGGCGCCGCGCCACAGCTCCACCAGACGCAGCCGGATCCGCCCCGGGATCGCGGCCAGCAGCCGCGACTGACCGGCCGAGACATGGCGCGGCAGCGGGAACGGCACCGACTGGACCACCGGCGAACGCCGCAGCACCGGCCGCAGCCGCGGCACGATCCCCGGATACACCACCTGGGCCAGCAGCGTGCGCAACGCCTCGGCCTGCGCGTACGCGCCGCCCGGCACGACCTTCTCGCGCCGCGGGCCCGACAGCTCCAGACCGATCCCGGCCCGGCCCGTCTCCTCCTGGCCGACCACGGCGAACAGTTCGCGCACCTGGTCGGCGGTGAGCGCCCGCCCGCCCTCCGTACCGTCGATCCGGGCGGTGAGCAGCGCGGCCGTGGCATTGCCCCCCGGGCCCTCCCCGGGTCCGCACCCGCAGCCGCCGCCGCACGGGGCGCAGGAGCCGAGGACGGCAGGCGCGGGCGGCACGGTCACCGTCTCCGGCGGGCCGCCGCCGAACGTCAGCGACCGCCCGTGGTCGACGAGGACGACATTGCCGCGCGCCACACTCACATCCGCCACGGGACGGCAGCGCGGGCCGCCGCGCGTCGCGAGGCAGAGGGAGAACGCGAGCGCGTCCTCCCGCGCCCAGGCGACCTCCAGCACCGGCTGGCCGGCCAGCCGGTCCACGGCCGGGGTGACCGAGGTGAGACGCACGGCCTGCCGGCGCGCCGGATCGGCGTCCCCCGGCGTCCCCGAGCGCGGCCCCCGCACCTCCTCGATCACCAGCAGATCGCCCGGCCCCAGCTCCAGCAGCCGCGCCCCGCGCGCCCGGTCCGTCCACTCGTCCCGCAGCGTCGCCGCGGTGGCCCCCCGGGGCAGCGAGCAGACCTCCTCCCCCCAGGTCCAGAAACGGACCGTGTTGTGCCCGGGGCGCAGCACCAACGGCTCCCCGGCGACGACCGGTTCGAACACCTCCACCGATCCGTGCTCGTCCAGCGCCGCCAGCTCCCCGTCGTCGACGACGGGGCCCGCCTCCGGGCCCTCCCGCCGCCGCGCACGGGCGTCGACGGCCGCGAAGCGGAACGAGCCGGGCGGCAGCGTGAGACGCCCGGCGGTCTCGACGGCGACGAACGCCCGCGCGTTGCAGCCGTCGTGCATCGGATAGTCGATCAGGCGCACATGGCGGCGCACCGACACCCGGCGGCGCGCGGTGTCGAGATACGCCTCGGTGGCCACCGCGTCCTGCTGATAGGAGATCCGGTCGGCGGTGTGGGCGAGCAGCTCGACCAGCGTCATGCCCAGATCGGCCGGGTTGCGCTCCACCCAGCCCGGCGCGGTCAGCGCCAGCCGGTCCAGGATCAGGGCGCGCAGCGCGTCGTAGTCGCGTGCCGTGTAGTCCACGACGGGCGGGGGACGGCGCCCCGCCGCTCCGGGGCCCTCGCCCCGGCAGTCGTCCCCGCGGTCGTCCCAGCCCCGGTCGTCCCACCCGTGGCCGCCGTCACCGTGGCCGCCGTCCCCGTGCTCGCCGCTCCCGGGCCCCTCCTCCCGGCAGCCCTCGTCCCGGCAGTCGAAGGGGGAGGGCCGGTCCGGCCGGAAGAGGAACTCGGCGGAGAAGTACCGCTGGTCGAAACCGGGAAAGGGCTCCGTCCCCGGCCGCCCGTACGGATCGGTGTCCACGACGGAGAGCCGGTGCACCGACGCGTCCCCGGTGCGGTCGACCGTGACCAGCAGCCGGTCGTCCAGCTCCGGATCCTCCTCCCGCTCCACCGAGACCTCGACCGCCTCGATCCCCGTGATCCGGCGGCCGCCGTCGATACGGACATTGCGCGGCCCCAGCCCCTCCGGGGCCTTGCCGAGAAAGGTGACCGTGAGCGTCAGCCCGTCGTCGCCCGCCTCCACCGCGTCCACCCCGCCGAGCCGCGCCCCGCGCACCGCCGCCCGCCTCACATCCGTACGGCAGAGCACCTCCGTACCGCCGCCGCCATCGGTGCCGCTCATACCGGAACACTCCCCTCGAACACCTCGTCGCGCCGGCTCCCGGTGGCACGCACCGTGTAGCACAGCCGGACCCTCACCGCGTTCTCCCCGCTCACCACGTCCAGGTCCTCGACCTCGATCAGCTCGCCGAGCCAGCGCTGGAGCGACGCGTGCACCGACAGCTCCAGCGCGGACGCCAGCTCGGGGCCGGCCGGGGTGAAGACCAGATCGAGCAGCCCGCAGCCGAAGTCGGGGCGCGCCACGCGCTCGCCGGGGCCGGTGAACAGCAACTGCTCGATCAGATCGCGGACATGCGCGTCATGGTCCGCGTGCGCCGTCCGGCCGCGCGCGTCGACGCGGAACGGGAAGGCGATGTCGTCGCGTACCGGCCTCGCCCTCATCCGCAGGCCACCTCCCGGTGCGCCGCGCCCACCACGACCGGCGGCCCCTGCGGCGTCCCCGCCGCCGTGTGACACATCCCTTGCGTGCTCTCCAGCAGCAGCGGCGCACCGTCGACCAGCACCCCGTCGGCCGCCGGGGACCAGCGCACCCCGACACAGGGCCTCGGAATCCCGTCGACGGTATGACGGCAGCCGGTGACGGGATGGACGAGCGCGGACCCCGCGACGGGGCGGCCGTCGAGCAGAACGCCCGGCGACGGCGCGGGCGCGACGCCGACGCGGCCGCCGTGCGGGCAGCCGATCAGGGTCCCCGCGTGGATGACTTTCCCGGACAAGAATTCTCTCCCCGCTCTTCGCTAACGCTTCTTGGGCACGGTCAGCCGGCCCCGGTTGATGTCGACCCGGTCGCCCGACACGCTCACCGACGCGCCCTGCCCGTTGTCGATGTGGACCCCGTCCCGATTGATCCGTACGGACGGCCCCCGGCCGCCCGGCCCCGGGGCCTGGAGCAGAATCCCCGTCTCGGGGTCGTCGGAGAGCACGATCCGGTGATGGCCCCGCGTCTCGATGACGACCGGCTGCGCGTCCCGCTCCGCACCCGCCAGCGCGTCCGCCGGCAGCTCGCTCCGGTCCCCGAACCAGCACCCCGTCCAGATCGGGAAACTGGGATCCCCCTGCTCGAACTCGACCCACACCCCCGCCCCCTCCGCCGGGACCGCGTACAGCCCCGACCGCGCGCCCGTGAACGGGAAACACGGCATCGCCCAGGTCGACACCTCGTCACCGAGCACATCCGGCACATGGGCGGTGATCCGGCCGATCCGCAGCGGATCGTCGTTGTCCGCCACCCGGCCCCGGAACTTGCCGAGAAAGCGGTTGTTCGCTGCTGGCGCCATACGGGCTGACTCCTGTGGGTCTGCGACGCGTTCCTAGGGACGTACGGTGCCGCTCCTGGCGACCAGGCCCTCGCGGGAGAGCGTGAAGTTCTGCCGGTACGAACCGGGGGTGAGGTGATGGGTCACCGAACTGACGTAGTAGTCCCCGTCGTACGTCACCCCGGCCCCCCGCACCCCGACCAGCTCGCGCGGCCGCAGCACATACCCGTGCCGGCCGACGTCCAGCGACCCCGAGCCCGAGACCGCGTCCGCCGAGGTCGCCGCGCGGGCGAGGGCCTCCGCCCGCGCCTGCTCCAGCCCCTTCTTCGCGGTGCCCGGCAGCCGCCTCCGCTTCAGCGCCGGACTCGCGCGCAGCCCCAGCGGCGGCCGCAGCGGGCCGATGTCCGGCTGGGGGAGGAGCGTCGACTCCCGGGAGCGCGGATCCTGCCAGCGGGCCTGCGGCTCCTCGCGCGCCGCCCCGTCGTAGGCGAAGGTCAGCTGGTCCACCGTGGACTGGGCGTCCATGTTCACGTTCAGCGCGTGCTGCCGCCGCCCCAGCCGGCGCTGCGGACCCCAGTACGCCAGGGAACGCCCGGGAACGGGACCAGGCTCCAGATAGAAGGTGTAGCCGTTGGCGCGGGCCAGCTCGTTGATGTAGCCGAGATCGGTGCCGGTCTGGCAGTCCACCCGCAGCTCCTGGCGGGGCGGCTGCGCGATCTGCTCCGGCACCACCTCCGGCCGGATGCCGTACTCCACGTACCGCGCGAGCAGCCGGCTCACCCGCTGGGCCGGGGAGAGATTCGGGAAGCGGTCGGTCCGCTCCTCCAGATCCATCAGCAGCGTCAGATCCTCGCCGGTGACGGTGAGCGTGCTCCGCCCCGGCTGATTGCTCGCCCCGACCTCCTGACGGACGATCAGCCCGTCCAGAAGGACCGTGGTCGTGCCCCTGATCACCGTCGACACGACGACCCGGGTGCGCGGGTCGAAGAACCCCTCGGGCAGCAGCCGCTGGACGATCGCCCCCTTCTTCGTCAGATCGAACGCCAGCTGGAACCCGCTGCGTTCCCCCGCGGTGCTGGTGATCTGCGCGGACAGCAGCGCCTCGCCCACCGCCCGCGGCACCGGCCGGGGGAGCCCCGACCCCATGCGCAGCAGCAGATGGATCGGCCCGCCGCCCACCGTCTCCTCACCCACGGGGGCCTCCGTACGCCTCGTCGCCCGCCCAGCCCGGCCGCGGCACATCGATCACCCGGCCCGGCTCGGCCGTCAGCTCGTACGGATCGAGTACGGGATTGGCGTCGGCGATCCGCCACCACTGGCCGGGATCCCCGAAGTACCGCTGCGCCAAATGGTCGGGGCGCTCGCCGTCGCTCACCGTGTGCGGCTCGGTCTCCTCCTCCGGATCCCGCGGCAGCGGCGGCAGCAGCCGCCGCCGGGCGTAACGGACCTCGGTGCCGTCCGCCGTGCGGTGCACCCCGATCCCGGTGTCGTGATACCGGCTGGAGCGCGGATACGGGTGCGACCCCGGCACCGCGTCCAGCGGGCTGTCGTACTCGGCCATTCCGGCTACACCCTCCCCGTCCCGATGTCGGCCCCGCTCAGCCCGAGCGCGCCCAGACTCCCGGCGCGCGCCGTCCGGGCCAGCCTTTCCTTCTGCGCGAGATGCGCGAGATACAGCTCGGCGCCCGGGTGCCCCGCGGGCAGATCGCTGACCGTGAGCACCTTCATGCCGACGCTCAACGACGCCCGTATCGGATTCAGCCGCACATCGAACGCCGACTCATTGATCGACAGCTCGGTCAGCCGCACCGGCATCACCCGCTTGCTGCCCCAGGTGAACAGGGTCAGCGGCATCTCGATCGGACTGATCTCGATCGCGCCCCGCTCACTCAGCCGCATCGCCTCCCGCAACTGGGCCGCCGTCGGCTGCACCAGCATCTCCAGCGTCGCCAGCTGCGGATGAATCCCGTCCGGCGCGGCCACCTCGAACTGATCCGTCGCATCGATCTCCGCCGTGAACTTCCACGTCTCCTGCGCGGGCCCCTTCAACCTCAACGCCTCATTCCGATCCCCACCGCTCCCTCCGCCGGAAGCGTCCCCCGACCCGCCGGCGGACTGGGGGGAGAGGGAGCGTTCGAGGGTGTCGGGGTTGAACTGGAGGACGATGACGCGTTGGGGGGTGCCGCGGTCGGGGTCGAGGAGGACGATGCCGGAGCGGAGGGGTTTGGGGGTGTCGGGGTAGCGGGTCATTTATCCCTCGTCGGTCGACGTGTCATGGCGGCGCAGTCCGTCCAACAGGACGCCGGCGTTGGCACGCACCTCGTACACGGCGTCGGTGCGGTGGATCTCCTCCACGAGGTCGATGAGTTCTGGCCAGCCCAGATACCCAGTAGCGATGACCACCGCCTGACGGATACCTGGATCCGGGCTGCGCGTCATGGAGTGCAATAGCTCCACAGCGGCGTCCCGATCAGTGGAATCCGCGGAGAGGGCGACCGCATAGATGCCTGCCAAGGTGTCGTCCCGCCCCGCTGCCCGTCGAGTGAAGGAAAGGGCTTCGGTGAACGTCCATGTGAAGGCACGGCTCCTGATGTTCTCGGTCACGGATTCGACTCCCCGGCCGCTCACCAAGAGGTAGCACGTCCCAATGGGGAAATCCTGGACGAAACGAATATCAGTTTCTCCGTCATTGGTTCTCCAGACGTCCACCAGGGAGCCCGAGTCGCGGATTCCGACCTCGATGGCATTCCAGTCAAGATCCCAAGCTACGTCCTGAATGTCGTCCGGTGTGACCTGGCGGTGTAGTACGATTCTCTGTTTTGTGTGCGGCATTGATTGTTCCTCAATTATGTTCCATAGAATTTTGCGAGAGCATCTCTCAGCTTGTCTCGCCCTTCCTCGAACGCCGATTCCTCGGTTTCGCCGATGATCCCCTGGTTTCCCGTGACGGCGTTTGCCCACTGTGTTGCGAGCAGCTCTTCGCGTCGCACCAGCTCTGTGCGCTCGGCCCGAGTTCCTCCCTGTGAAGTCGTTCCTGGGTGTTGTCCGCTTTCTTCCGCTGAAACTCCTCGCACGGCCCTCATGGCCTTGGCCATCGACATCGGGAATCTTCCCCGCCGCCCGGTTGTCGCTGTGCCTTCGTATTCGGCAAGGGCTTCGTGCCAGGTCATCCCGCCGTGTGCGCGGTCGCGCCTGAGGAGGTCCATAGTCATGGCGGAGAATCCTACATTTGCCGGATTGCGCACCGATTCTCGTACCAGCATGAGCCAGGCTGTGTTGCGCAGTAGCCGCCTGTTCCTTCGGCTGAGGCCCTTGGGGAGCTTTCCGGTTCTTACGTAGGTGCGTACGTAATTTGCGATCTGGCGATCTGCGAGTCCACTCTTGCCAAGCTTCGAGGAGATCTCGGGGTAGGAAAATACGCCGCGAGTGAACGCATTCAAGAATCCCGGTGAGTTCAGTTCGAGGATCCTCTCATTCTCTCGTCCGAAAATGTATGACTCATCTTTCCAGGGTGGCGGATTGTAGGGTGGAAGGGTTTGGACCCTATTGCCTGGCGTGGAAATATTGAGACTGCTTCCGCGTTCCCGAAGATATCGCACAGCGGCAGGAATGTCAGCCCCTTCTGAAACCACCACCGGTTGCGACAGGCGGAAGTTTTTGAGGATTCCAGATTTTGAGCGTCGCATGCGCAGGGCTCGTCGCTGAATGTCGGAATGGTTCAGCAGCTCCTGGGAAATTTCGTGCACCAGGGCGCGGATCTCTGCTGCCGTCAGCTTGAACCCGCCGCCTGCGAGTGCTTCGGGATTGAGAGATGCGCGTACATTGAAATGCGGAATTCCCTGGGCCTGGAGGCCGGTCAGCCGGTACCAAGTCCGCAGTGCGCCGAGCGTTGAACTCAGGACGATGCCTGTGGTTCCCCGCCGGAACATGCTCCGCAGTCTGGGACGAATTCTGGCGACGATTCGCGCGAGCCGGTCCTCCTTGGACCGCTCCGAGTTCTCCTTCCTGCGCCTGTCGTCACGTCGCCGCTGCTTCTGCTCCTCACGTCGCCGCCGCTGCTCCCGCAGCAAATCCCTCCGGAGCCGGTATGCCTCCCGCGTCCTTCGCGAGTCGGTGTCCGGTTCTCGCCGACGCCTGCTGTCGCGGTTGTTGCCGCGGACCAGGTCCCGTTGGGCGCGGCGATTGCGGTTGCGGGCCGCGTCGACGGTTCTTCTGTCCCGGTCGGCGGCGGAGCGGGTGCGATGCCTCGGGCGCGGCTTGGCGGCCTTGGTGTCGTGACGCGTGGGGGTACGGTCCCGGTCTTGATAGGTGTCCGGGCGGCTCGGAGTGCGATCTTGGTCGTCGGTACGGCGATCGTCGTACCGGTCACGGTCCCGGTCGGCCGGGCGGCGGGGCGGGGGTGTGGCGTGGTCGCGAGTCGGCGCGGGGGACTGGGGCTTCGGCGGGGTGGTGGGGCGGTCTGTGGGGTGGGAGCGGGTGGGGGGTTGGGGGGTGGTGGGGCGGTCGGGGGACTTGTCGGCGGGCTTCTTGAGGCCTGCGGCGACCCCGCGCAGACGGTCGCCGACGCGCTTGACGTACTTGCCGACACCGCTGAGCAGCGCCTCGTACGCCAGCTCCAGCAGAGCCACCACCCCCGAGGCGACGGCCTTCGCGAAGAGCACCCCCGCGCTCCCGCCCTTCACCGCCTTGAGGTAGTCCATGAAGGCCCCGAAAGCCTTCAGGATCTCGCTCAGCGCACCCCACGCGGACTTCAGCGCGTCGATGATCGCCATGACCCACCCCGCGCCCGGGATCAGCTTCGCGATGATCTTCGTGACGACGATCTCGCCGATGATGAGAGGGAGTTGCGGAAGCGCGGCGTCCCACGCCTCCTTCGCCATCTGCTCCTTGCTCACCCCGCCGTCGAGCAGCGCGTCGAAGATCTGCTTCGGCAGACCGAGCACTTCCTGGATCTTCTCGTTGAACCAGTTCTTCACCGCCGAGGTGACCTCGCGGAAGAGATGGTTCTGCGCGCCGTCCACCGCCGAGTCCTTGGCGCCGCCGAGCCAGGCGCCGGGATCCACCAGGATGTCGGCGGCGATCATCGCCCACTCGCCGAGCGCGTTGAGCAGCCCCAGGGCGAAGTCCATGATGGCGCCGACCGCGCTCCTCACCGCCTCGACCGCCAGCCGCAGGCCCTCCCTGAGGGCGTCGAGAATCCCGCTGAGGATCTTGCCGATCCGGTTGAGGAGATCGGTCATCATCCGCTTGAGCGCGGTGGCGATCCGGTTGACCAGGGCGATCGCGGCATCGCGGATACGGATGATCAGCTTGCGGATCCGGTCCGCGATCTTGAGGACGGCGTCGAGGAGATCCTTGACGAGCTGGATCAGGGCCTCGGTGAACTCCTTGAACTTGTCGATGATGAACTGCCGGGCCTCATTGATCCAGCGGATCACCGTGTTCTTGAAGTCGGTGATCAGCTTGACGACCGCCTCGCGGGCCCGCCGGAAGAGCCCCACGATCGCGTTCTTGAGCGCGACGAGCTTGTCGCGGACCCAGTCCATCGCCCGGGAGAGCCAGTTGCCCGACTCGCTCTTCGCCGAGTCGCGCTCCCTGACCGCCTCCTCCCGCGCCTTCGTGTCCTCCTTCCCGATGCCCTCCTCGTCCTGGGTACGGCGCTCCTCGACGTCCTCGTCGGTCTTCTTCTCCCGCTCCTTGACGTCCTCGCGGATCCTCTCGACCTTCTCGGTCTTCTTCGTGCCGAGGCTCTTCAGCTCCGTGTCCTGCTCGCCGCGCCATTGCTCGCGCTGCCGGGTCACCTCGGCGGCGGTCTTCTCCCGCTCGGACGCCTGTCTCGCGGTGTTGGCGTCGATCTCGGTCCGGACCCGCCGCCGATGGCTCTCCTGGGACTCCCGGGTCTCCCGGTCCTTGAGCTGCCGCCGCTCCGACATCGCCCGCCGGCCGTCGTCGTACGCGGACCGCAGCTGGGGGCCGCGCTCGTGCTCGGCCACCTCGGACACGGCCTCGGGCGGAATCCGGCCACCGGCGGGCCCGCCCGCGCCGCCGCTCCCTCCCCGGCCCGCAGGACCGGGGACCTGGGAGGTCAGAGTCTCCCCGGGCACATCGGGACAGATCTGGTTCTCGCCCAGGGGACGCGCCGCGTCGTCCCGGCCCGCCCCGTGCAGCTCGCCGCTCTTGCCGTCCACCTCCGAGCCCTGCTCGCCGGCGCGCCCGCCGGTCTCGCCCTCCAGCCCGACGCCCTCGGCCGTGCCCACCGACGCCTTGGCGAGCATCTCGTCCTCGGTCGGCAGATCGAGGATCCACCGCACCACCGCGTCCGAGTCGATGACGTCCTCGTCCGCGCCCAGCAGGCCGGCGACCTTGTTCACCGCGCCGACCACGAGCTGCGCCCCGCCCGCCAGCAGCCCCTCCAGCGTGCTCGGCTCCTCGATGTCCATGCCCGGGATCTCGCCCTCGGGGGCCTTGTCGCCCTCGACCTTCGCGTCCTCCTTCGCCGGGGCGTCGACCTGGGCGGCCGGATCGGCGGAGTACTGCCCGGGAGCCGAGGTCCGGGGCGCGCCGTGCAGAGTCCGGGGTGCGCCCGAGGGCCGGTCCATGGCGGGCGGCGCGCTCCGCAGCGCCCGGTGGTCGTCGCCGACGGTCCGGTCGACCGCGCCGGTGACCCCGCCCAGCGCCTGAAGGGCCCGGTGCGGCTTCAGTTGGGCGGCGCTGCTCAGCCCGGCCTCCGGCGACACCTTCGAGAGGTTGGGCGCGGCGGGCTCCCGCCGCGAACCGGCTGCCCCCCTGGAGCGTGCGCCGCCGCCCCCTCCGCCGCCCGAGGCGCTGCGGGAGCCTCCGCCGCCGCCCCGGGTACGGGGTGCCGGCCCGGCCTGCCGTGAGCGGGCCGGCTTCCGGGCGGCGGGAGCGGTCCGCTCGCCCGAGCCCTCCGAAGCGCCCGAGCCTTCCGAAGCGCCCGAGGTCGCCGAACTCTCCGGAGTCCGCGAGGCCGGCGGGGCCGTCGGCGCGTCCGTGGAACCGGGACTCCCGCCCCCGCCCGACACATGGCTGTCCCGCGCGGGCGAGGCGTCGCTCTCTCCGCCCGCCGACGTGGAGGCGGCGGGCTCCGTCGTACGGGAGGACGCCGATCCGGTCGCTCCGGCGGAGGACGCGGATCCCGTCGCCCCGGCGGAGGAGGACGTTTCCGACGCGCCCGCCCCGGCAGCCTGTTCCGGGGACCGCGACGCGCCGTCGGAGGCAGCCGCCCGATCCGGCTCCCGGCCCTCCCCGGCGGGATCCCGCTCGGGATCGGCGCTCGCCCGGTCCTCCTCGCCGGCCGATCGCTCCGGCCCGGCCCCGGTCCGCTCCGCGGCCTCCGGAACGTCCGGACGCTCCGCGTCGCGGGCGCGGGAGGCATCCCGTACGGCCGGCCGGTCCGCCCCGGGAGCCGACGCCGCCGCGGCCGGGACGTCCGGCGAGGCCGGCGTACCGTCACCGCTTCGCGCGGAGGAGACCGATCGCGCGGACTCCTCGGCGTCCTCCTCGGCGCGGCGCGCCTGTACCTCCTCGGCCCTGGTCGGCGGGGGCGCGGGGAAGGTGGGCGTGGACTGGGGCGCGCTCGAACCGGGCGTGATCCGGTCCGCCGTCGGCACCCCGGAGACGTCGGGATCGGCCGACGGGAGGAAGTCCTCGGGCTTCAGCTCGATGTCCCAGGCGCTGTCCTCGGCGTCGGGACCCTCAAGGTCGTCCAGTTCGCGCGCCCCGGCCGTCTCGGCGTCGAACGGGGTCTCGTCCGCCGCCTTCTCGTCCTGGAGGCGCTTTCCGTCCAGGGTGCTGCGGGAGCCGGGATCGGCGGTGCGCAGGGGTTCCGGGGGTTCGGCTCCCGCGCCCGGCCCGCGCTTCTCCTCCTCGGCCGCCCGCCCCCCGGCGACCAGCGGCTCGACCGCGCCGGGCCGGTTCCTGGCCGCCGACTCCTCCTTGCCGGGAGCGGTCGCGGGACCGGCCGCCCCGCCCCCGGACCGTTCGCCTCCGGCCGACTCCCCTCCGCGCGCCCCACCGCTGCCCTCGGGCCGTGAGGTCGTACGCGGCGGCGGCGCGGTCGCGGAAGCGGAGGCCGAAGCGGAGGCCGAAGCGGAAGACGCGTCCGCCGCCCCGCGCCCGCCCTTCGAGGAGCCCCGGCCCGAGCGCCCGGACTCCGAACCGCCGCCCCGGGGAGGCGACTTCCCGTCCCCCCGACGACCGCCCGCGTCCTCCTGCCCCTGCTGCTCCCGCTGCCGCTGCCGCTCCCGCTCTCGTTCGCCGTCCCGCTCCTGCTCCTGCTCCCGTTCCCGCTCCGCCTCCAGCAGCTCCACCGCCCCGGGCACCGCCGCCGGAGCCTCCAGCGCGTCCTGTGACGGGAGACCGGCCTCCTCGGTCTCCTCCACCAGCGCGATCAGATGCTCGTGCTCCGAGCTGAGCAGCCGGGATTCGAGCCGGTCCAGTACGGCGTCCCGCATCTCCTCGGAGAGGCGGGCGAGCTGGACCCGCACCCGCTTCGAACGGTCCTGCGGATCGCCGCGCAGTGAGCGCAGCACCCCGCCTGCCAGCCGGTCCAGCAGCGTCGCCGGGTCGATCTCCTCCAGCCGGCGGCGGTCGGCGTCCACCGTCGCGTAGCGCAGCCAGCCCGGCGTCGGCCGGTCCGTGCCGACCTCGGCCGGCCCGGTCCCGGGCGCGCGCGAGTCCTCCCGTACCAGGTCGGCCGCCGCCGACTCGGCCTCGCGCTCCACCGTCTGCTGGGGCAGGCTGACCGAGCCCGGATCGCGCCCGGCGCGCAGGGCGCCGAGGCCGTCGGGGTTCTGCACGGTGTGCAGCAGCTCATGGGCCAGCAGCCGGACGCCGTCGGCGGTGCCCGGACGGTAGGCGCCCTCGCGGAAGAGGATGTCCTGGCCGACGGCGACGGCGTCCGCGCCCAGCAGTTCGGCGAGCGCGCCCGCGTCGCGGTCGGTGTGCAGCCGCACCCGGCCGAAGTCATGGCCGAGCCGCTCCTCCAACTCCTCCCGTACGCTGGGATCCAGTGGCTGACCTGCCCCGGCGACGATGTTCTTCGGCTCGGGGGCGCGCGAGGCGGACCGATCCCCGCGCTTGCGCCGCCGGCCGGTCGCGGCGGCCCGGTCGTCCCGCGCGGCGGCGGCGGAGGAGCGCGTGCTCATCGCGGATCCCCCCGTCCCGAGAGCCCCGAGAGCCCCGAGTGCACCGCGCGCGCCAGGGCCTCGCCCAGCCGGGCCGGGGAGGTCGTCGCGGGCAGCGGGGGCAGCCCCGCCAGGGCCTCCAGGGCGCGGTCGCCGTCGGCGGCGACCGGCACGCCCCGCTCGCGCACGAGCCGGGCCAGCTCGCGCTGGAACGCGTCCGACACCCGCTCCGGGTCCAGCCGGCCGAAACCGTCGAACACCAGCTCGCCGATGTCCACCCGTACCGTGCGGGGCTCCTCGTTCACACCCATCCGCGGACCTCCGAGGGGGTGAGTGAGCGGTCCAGTTTCAGATACTCGGTACGCGCCGCCTCCAGCATGTGCCGCATCCCGAGCCGGTCGCCCTCCTCCGCCGCCAGGAAGGCGCCCGACAGCGCGATGTTGCGGATCGAGCCGCCCGCCACCGTCAACCGGGCCAGCAGCCCGCAGTCGATGCCCTTCGTCGGGGCGCGCGCGGGCAGCACCCGCCGCCAGATCTCGGCGCGTTCGTCCTCGCCGGGGAACGGGAAGTCGACGACGAACCGGATGCGGCGCAGAAACGCCGTGTCGAGGGCCTGCTTCATATTGGTCGTCAGGACCGCCAGCCCCCGGTACGCCTCCATCCGCATCAGCAGATAGCTGACCTCCAGATTCGCGTACCGGTCATGGCTGTCCTTGACCTCGCTGCGCCTGCCGAACAGCGCGTCCGCCTCGTCGAAGAGCAGCAGCGCCCCGCCGCGCTCGGCGGCGTCGAACACCTTGCGCAGATTCTTCTCGGTCTCGCCGATGTACTTGCTGACCACCTGGGAGAGATCGATGACGAAGAGGTCCAGGCCCAGTTCCCCGGCCATCACCTCGGCGGCGAGCGTCTTCCCCGTGCCGGAGCCGCCCGCGAGCAGCGCGGTGACGCCGAGACCGCTCCGCAGCGTCGCCGCGAACCCCCACTCCTGGTAGACGGTGGAGCGCTGCCGCACATGCGCCACGATCTCGCGCAGGATCCGCGACTGCCGCCCGGGAAGCACCAGATCGTCCCAGGACGCCCGGGGCTCGATCCGCCGCCCCAGCCCGTCCATCCCCATACGGGCCTCGGCGAGCCCGGCCCGCCACGCCAGCCGGGCGGGGTCCGGCGCGTCCTCGCCGGGCAGATCCCGTACGACGGTCGCGCCCGCGGAACGGATCAGATGCGGGGGGAGGGAGAACTGCGCGACGAGATCGCGCAGATCGGCCCGGCGCATCCGGGGGACGTCCGCGAAGGCGTCCTGCCAGACCTCCAGCTGCTCCTCCGCGTCGAGGAGCGGCACGGTCACCCGCTCGCCGCGCGGCCGGGTGCTCTGCCGGGGATCGTCGCCGGCCACCGCCAGCGGTACGGCCGCGCTCTCCGCGAACGCGTCGGTCACGGCGGCCTGTTCGCGTCCCGTGCCGCCGCCCGTCTCCACCAGCAGCGCGGCGGGGAGCAGGATCGCCTCCCGCTGCCAGAGCCGGGCCAGCCGGTCCCGCTCGACGGGGTCGGCCGGGATGTCGTCGGCGGTCATCGTGTACAGCCCGAGCCCCCGCCGGCGCGCCGCCGAGGCGGCGATGTCGGCACGTGAGCGCGGATCGCCGCCCACCAGCTCGACCCGGAGCGGGGCCGGCTGCCGGGCGCGCGACCAGACGTCCGCCACCCGCGCCGCCGCCAGCTCGTAGGAGGCGGGGAGGAAGCCGGGCGGGGCCGTCCGGCGCAGCTGTCCGTGGAGCCGGGCGTCCAGATAGGGGGAGCCCGCGAGGAAGTGCAGTACGCGCTCGTCCAGGCGCAGCCGGGAGGTGGTCAGCCGGGTCTCGTCGTCCAGCTCGACCAGCCGCCAGCGGCGCAGCGGGGCCACCGGCGTCAGCGCGCTCCAGTGCGGATCGGCGAGGGCGGCGAGCGCCAGCGAGAACGTGGGATGGGCCCGTTCCGGCGCGCCGCTCGCGGCCGCGCAGCGGGCTCCTGCGGTGGGGTCCAGCTCGGCGGCCGCGGCCAGCAGGACGATCTCCCGCTCGAAGGGCGTGAGCCCGAAGCAGTCGGCCAGCGCGCGCAGGGTCCTCGGCACGGACGCCGCGCCGGCCGGAGCGGTGGAAGTGCCGACGCCGACGCCGACGCCGGCGCCCGCGTCCGGGCCCGTGCGCGCGTCGGTGTACGGGTCCGGTGCGGCGCGCGTATCGGTGTACGGGTCCGAGGCGCCGGGGTCGCCGAGAGCCGGCCCGGCGGGCCCCGGGCCCGCGCCGCCGTCGTGCTCCGCCGTCCCCGTACCCCCGCCGCGCCGCGCCCGGGCGGCGTGCGCGTCCACGCGCGCCAGCACGGCGGCGACGGCGGCGGCCAGCGCACCGCCGGTCGCCTCCGACCGCGCCGTCCCGCCGTCCGCTCCGGTCATGTCCTCGCCCGCCCCCGTGTCGCGCACCGTGCCTCAGCTCTCCTCGCGGTCCGCGCCCGCGCTCTCGCCGGGGGACTTACGGGGCCGGGCGGGTGTGCGCCGGGCGGTCTTCTTCGTCGACCCGGACGCGGACGCGGCGGTCCGCCGGGCGCGCGGGGCGGCCGCGGGCCCGGCGGGCTCGGTCGCCTCAACGGCCCGGGCGGCCTCGGCGGCCTCGGCGGGTTGGACCCGCGCCTCCCGGGGCGAGTCGGGAGCGCCCGCGCCGACGGGCCGTACCCGTACCGTTCTGCGCTCCACCGGCCGGGGCTCGGCGGGCCGTTCGCGGCCCTCGACGAGGACCAGGGACGCCTGGTACGCCACCGACAGGGTGTACGGCGTCTGGTGCAGCATCCCCCACAGCTTGGAGGTCTCGTCGACGTCCATCGCCGTCGGCGTGAACCGGACCCGCTGCGGCGACCGGGACAGATCGCCGCCCGCCAGATACGGGCGCTCCTCCGCGAGTTCGATCAGCTCCCGGGGGAGTACGGGGACCTCGTGCAGGGTCCGCACCACGCAGCCGATCAGCCGCTGGCCGACCAGCTCGGCCTCCTCCCCGTACGCGCTGATCAGATAGTGCAGGTCCAGCGGTGCGGCCGGGCGCTTGAGCAGGGATCCGTCGCGGGAGCGGGTGGGCAGGTCCTGATGGCGCATCGAGGCGTTCGGGGCGACCTGGTACAGGAAGACGTTGACCGTCGGCTCGGCGGGCGGCTCGGCCGGGGGCCTACGGGTCTCCACCTTGACCGCGATGTCCATCTCCGGCCCGAGACTGCTCTCGATGAGCAGGGCGAGCGCCTGGGTGACCGTGGCGACGGCGAGTGCGTTGCTCATGGGTCAGTCCCTCCTCTCGCCGCGCGCCAGATAGTCGTCCAGCGTCAGCGCGGGAGCGGGCCGCCCGGCGGCCCCGGAGCGGCCGTCGGCCGGACGGGCCGCTCCCGGCGGCGCGGCCGCGCTGACCTCCAGCCGGCCGATCCGGATGTGCACCACACGCTCGGCCGCCCGGGGCGCGCGCCGTCCGCCGCCGCCGCGCGCCGTGGCGCGTACCGCCGCGCCGTCGCTCGCGCGGGGGCCGGTCCGCGCCGGGGCGGCCGGGGGCGCGGGAGCGGCGCGTTCCGCCGGGGCGGGGGTACGCCGTGGGGTGTCCGCCCCGCGCGGGGGCGCGGGCCTGCGGTACACGGGCGGGTCGTCGCCGACGGGCTCCGGCCGAGGTCCGGGGGCCGTGTCCCGGGGCGCGCTCCGCCGTACCGGCACGGAGGGGCTCGCGGGGGCGGACGCCGGGGGAGGGGCCTCGCCGCCGGGGAGCGCCGCCCCGGCCCGTACCGCCGCCGGCGGATCCGCGCACACCTCGTGTTCATGGCGTACCGCACCGGGAGGGACGGGCGGCGGAGGGGCGTACGGGATCAGCGCGGCGGGTTCGCCGGGCGCGGGCGGGGCGGTCCGCACCGCCTCGGCGCGCTCGAACGGTCCGGGCAGCCGCGGACGCGCCCGTACCGCCGCGCCGGCCTCCGGGCCGGGCCGCGCGTACCGGGCGAGCAGCCGGTCGAAGTAGTCAGGCATCCGCGCACAGCTCCAGGTAGTAGCGGCGCCGCAGCGGACTGAGCGCCAGGATCTCCGGCTCGCTCCACCCGTAGGCGGAGGCGAGCAGATGCACATCGAGCAGCAGGTCCCGCGCCCAGTGGTCCAGTTCGGCCCACAGGTAGGAGGAGATGTCCAGCTCGGCCGAGGTCCGGTCGCCGCATTCGGGGCAGGCCACGTCCAGCGTCACCCCGGCCGCCGGATCGGCCTCCGCCGCCGCCTCGGCGAGCCGGCGCTCCACCCGCTCGGGCAGCAGCCCCGCCAGACGCTCCAGCGGCACGGCCGCGCCGTCCCGGAGCGCCGAGAGCGTGCAGCGCGCCAGGAGCAGCCGGCGTGCCGCGACCGGGTCGGCGACCTCGCCCGCCGCCGTGAGATCGGCGACCGTGGGCAGCCGGAACTCGATCGTCCAATCGCCCTCGGTCACCCGCAGCGGTCCGTCCCGCCGGTCGGGGCCCTCGCCCAGGAGCGTGGCGTCGAGGTCGAACTCCATCGCCTCACCGCACGCGCCGCAGCCGACGCACACCTGCATGCGCTCCCCGAACAGGGCCCGGCGCAGCGCGAAGAGGTCCGCCTCCCGCTCACCGGCGGGCGCCGCCAGCAGCTCGCTCTCGCCCGCGCCGGGCCGGGCCGCCCGGTGGAGCAGCCAGGAGCGCTCCCGGTCGGGCCGGTCCTGTCCGCTCTCCCAGGCGGCGAGCAGTTCGGCGGGCCCCGTCGGCGTCATCGCTCACTCCTCCGGTCCGCGGGCGGTGTTCACGCCGGGTGGGTGAACGAGGGCTCGACGGGCTCCTCCACCTCGTAATCGCGTTCCCAGCCCTCGCATTCGAGCTTGACGCTCTGGATCGCGACCGCGTTGGCGTTGGCGTCCAGCTCCCCGAGGACCTGGTACTCGCTCACCCAGGCCCGGTAGAGCTTGTGCGAGACGGCCACCTGACCGGCCTCGTTGAGGACCTGGATGATGATGTCCTTGCGGAAGTCCCGCAGCGAGACCTCCGATCCCGGCCCCGCGCCGACCTGCCAGACCTTGTTGGCCCACCGGTCGAACTCCGGATCGTGGGTGACCCCGCGTTCGAGCGTGATCCCCTCGAATTCCGAACGGCCGGGTGATTTCCGCGGCGAGCTGGGGTCACCGCCGTGCCGGTGTTTGACCACCTCGGTGGTGCGCTTGAGCGGACTGATCTTGCTGACGCCCGCGACGGTCCGACCGTCCCACAGAACCAGGAACTTGAAATTCTTGTAGGGGTCAAAACGATGGGCGTTGATCTGGAACTCTGCCATCGGTGTCCTTCGTGATCCGTATTCCGCGGGTTACGAGAAGTCGGAGTCCGCCGCGAGCTGCTGGATCCGCACCACGACGAACTCGGCGGGCCGGACGGGGGCGATTCCGACCTCGACATTGACCAGTCCGCGTTCGATGTCTCCCGCGGTGGTGGTGTCCTTGTCGCACTTCACGTAGTACGTCTCCCGGGGGGTGCTGCCCTTGAACGCGCCCTGCCGGAAGAGATCGTTGAGATAGGAGGAGGCGTAGAGCCGGATCTGCTGCCACAGCTGCTCGCCGTTCGGTTCGAAGACCACCCATCGCAGGCCCCGGTAGAGGCTCTCCTCGACATGGAGCGCGAGCCGGCGCACGGGGATGTACTTCCACTCGCTGTCGAAGACGTCCGCGCCCTCCAGGGTGCGCGCGCCCCACACCACCGGGCCGATCACCGGGAAGGACCGCAGGCAGTTCACGCCCAGCGGGTTGAGCAGCCCGTTCTCCCGGTCGGTGAGCGCGACCGTCAGCGAGCGCACCCCCGTCAGCCGCGCGTCGGTGCCCGCCGGGGCCTTCCACACACCGCGCTCGGCGTCGGTCCGGGCGACGACGCCCGCGATCGCGCCCGACGGGGGGAAGGGGCGCAGCCGTCCGGTCAGCGGGTCGTTGAGCTGTACGTGCGGGAAGTACAGGGCCGCGTGGTCGCTGCGCACGGAGTCGAAGGCGCCGATCCCGGCGCGCGCGGCGTCCACATTGACCCAGGCGGACGGCGCGTCCACGAGGAGCAGGACCCGCCGCTCCCGGCAGAGCTGTTCGGCGGCGGAGAGGACGGTGAGCATGTCCTCGGTGGAGTCGTACGCGGCGAGTTCGGGCAGTGACAGCAGATTGAGGTCGTCGACGTCGCGCAGCGCCTGCACCCCGGTCTTGTCCGTCTCGCTGCCGATGAGGTCGCGCGGTCCCGGCGGCTCGCCGTCCCGGCCGCCGGAGAGCGGGAAGACGGGCGGATTGACGGAGGCCTCCAGGCCCAGGTCGTTGGCGCACTCGCCGATGAAACGGACCACGTCGGCCGGGTCGGTGGAGCCGGCGACGACCTGGAGCCGGCGGCCGAAGGGGGTGACCTGGACGCCCGCGTAGGCGTGCTCGCCCGGGGCGTCGGGCAGGGCGCGGAGCTTGCGCTCCAGCAGCAGGGCGAGTTCGGCCACCGTCGTCGGCGGCTCGCCGTCGTGCTGCGGCTCGTGGAGGGTGAACTCCCGCTCCACCTCGCCGATCTTGACCTTCAGCTCGACCCCGAGGCCGGGCAGCGGGTCCGCGAAGGGCTTGGAGACCGTGCCGGAGGGATCGGGTCTGCCGTCGTCCAGCTTCTTGACGCGGACCAGGGACGATCCCGCGTTGACGATCGTCTCCACGAACCGCGTGTCCCCGGGGTCCGTCGACAGCTGGGTGAAGGACTCACGGGCGCCGCCGTGGACGTCGAGGATCCGCAGGTTGAAGGTCCGGTCCGGGGCGGCGGTGTCGTGGTCGACGGTCACGCGCAGCCCCGAGCCCCAGATCCCGGGCTCCTTGGCGCGCACTTCGAGCACCGGGCAGGAGCTGTGCCCCTCGGTGGAGTCCAGGGCGACGGACGCCTCCTCGCCGGTGCCGGCCCGGGCGACGCGGACGATCACGGCGACCGTGCCGCCGTTGCCGAAGAACTGGTGCACGGCGTGGCCGACGGCGCCCCGGGAGGTGAGCCCGCCGAAGCGGCGCTCGAACTCGGCGAAGCTGGTGATCCGCACGGGCCGGTTGAGCGGGCCCCTGCGGGTGTGACCCACGAACGCCGTCACCGAGGTGGTGACCGGGGCGACGGTGCGGACGGTGCTGGGGACTTCTTCGATGTATACGCCGGGACCGCCCATGTGCGCAGGCATTCCCCCTCCATTCCCTTCGCGCACCAAGAGATGAGGAGGAGGGCGAAGAGGGCATGCCATTGTTGAATATTCCGTGCCCGCTCTTCCAAGATCCCCCGCCACACACCCCGTGCATTATCGGTCTCGCGCCGGGCCATTGGCCTGCGTGTGTGCTTGTGGCTCCTGATGTGTGAGTGCCTCTGCGAGTTTCGGTGGCAGTCCGCCGCAGGGTCAAGGGAGTGTTTCGGTCAGCCATTGATCATTTTCCGTGGGAAGCGCTTTCTGTCGTTCACGGTGGTCAGAGCGATATCACGCGATGAATAAACAGACGAATTCACCAATGCTTCACAGGACATTCGGGCTCCACGAGGAAAACGCGCCGAACGGAGGCGGGGCGCGAGGGACGCCTCGGGCCCGGTTGGCCGGAAAGGGACGTTTCAACGGCCGCCGTCCTCCGTCCGGGGGGCCCGGCCCCGCGAGACCCGGCCCATCCCGCCTCCGGCCGCCGCCCCGGACCCAGGGCCGTCGCAAAGTGCGATGATCTTGTAGTCGCGCTGGTCAGACGATGCCCAGTAGGTCAAGCGGGCGGGTGAGGGGCTCGTAGGAGACGTGCCGGATGCCGGCCGCGATGTCGCGGTGTCCGGCGGCGCGGAGCGCGTTGATCGCCGGGTTGCGTAGGGTCGACGTGTTTTCGGGGCCATGGCCGGTGCGGATCTTCGAGGCGTCCTCGGCGAAGGTGGTGTCGCGGACGAAGTGGAGCCGATTCTCGATGGTCCACTGCGACCTGGCGAGTTTGCCCGGCCGCTGGGGCGATGCCTGATGCGAGCTCAGGTCTGTGACCGCGTGGACGGTCCGGCGGCTGATGGTTCCGGTCATGCGGTCGGTGCGGTGGCGCAGGATGCGTACAGCCTGGGCGGTGTGGGGGAAGTCGAGGCCGAGGTCGGTCACGGTGAGCGCCCTGGTCACTCGGGTCTCCCGGCGGCCGTGGCCGATCTCCCGGTCGTAGCGGCGGGCGGTGACGTCCTTCCACGGCAGTGATCGCAGCCCGCGGTGCGGTTCGGGCTGGTTGGCCTTGACCACCAAGAGGCAGTGCGCCTTCTTCTCGTCCACCAGGAAGCGCGCATGCGCGCGCTGGGTGTGCAGGGCGTCGGCCGTGACGGTGACCCCGGTCAGGTCGAAGGGCGCCAGTAGCGCGGCGAAGCGGGTGATTTCGTTGGTCTTTTCGGAGATCCGCGGCTGGGTGACGGTTCGGCCGTCGCCGGTCATCGCGGCCGGCAGGTGGGCGGCGGGCGTCTGGCCGTGTCGGGAGCCGCGGGCGGCCTTGCCGTCGAGCGCCACCGAGTCCGAGCCGGCGGGATCAGCGCCGGTCGGATCGGCCAGTCCGCCGGGGCGGACCAGGCCGACAATCCGCCGAATCGTGGCGGCACTCGGCGCGACGCGCACACTCAACGACCCTGCGACCCGGGCACCCAGGCGGGCCAGGGCGTGCCGCGGCGCGTTGGCGGACCACTGGCCGATAGCCGTGTACGAGCGTGCGCCGGCGACAACCGCGGAGGCGGCAACCAGCGGCACCGCCACGAACGGGTGACGCACCCCTCGACGTCGACGCGGATCCGGCGACAGCCGCAACCGCTCCACCAGCGACAACCCCGCGGTGTCCTCCAGAGCGGGCGGCTTGATCAGGCAGACGGTGGCAGACTGACGACACGTCGAAGCTCCGGTGGTGCGAGGCGACTTGGGAAGGTCACCCCCGTTCAACCGGAGCTTCGCTGCGTGCGTGACGGCCCAGCCCGCGCTCCTTGGACCGCCGCGACCTGCGGACCCTCAGGGCTGGTCGTACCAGGAGAACGCCGCGATCCGCCAGCCCTCCGGGGTGCGGACGAACTGGATGGTCTTGGTCCCGCCGCCCTCGAACGGCTCGCCGTCCAGGATGCCGGCCTTCCGGTACTGGCCGAAGCGCGACGCGATGTCGCCCGCGATCTCGGTTCGCTCGGAGGTCTCCCACTCAGAGAACTCGACCAACCGGCCGTCGGCGAGCAGGCGTTCGCGCGGCTCGATGAACTCGTCCACGGTGTAGACCGTGTACTGCGGCCCGGCCAGCACGATCACACCACCCGGAATGACCAGCCGGCGGATCCGGGCCACGTCCGCGGCCTTGCCGCCGCGGTTGTCGAAGGCTCCGAAGAACTCGGCGGCCATCGCGTCAATCTCGATCTTGGACATGGCGCGACGGTAACACCGCTAGGGGGCAACGGGCATGCGTCGAGGCAACTTCGACCCAGGGGCGCCCACGAGATCATGCGACTTTGCAACAGCCCTGGCCCCGGACCCCTCGCCGGGGCGGATCCGGACGCCCCCGGAGTGTCGTACCCCGCTGTTACGGTGCGAATATGACACTCCGTGATCGTGTTCTGGGGCTGCGGCGCGGGCAGCCCGACCCGGCGCGCCGCGGTCGCCGGGCGGTTCGCTCCGGGCGGGCCGGGACCCGGGGTGAACCGAACGGGCCGGGCCTCGGGGCGTACCGGTCGGGCCCGGGCCGGGCGGACCGATCACCCGCTCCGGACGGGACCGGCGGCCCGCCGGGTCGCGCCGGGGGCGCTCGCCCGGGTCCGGGGGCGCGGGGCTCAGCCCAGGAGCCTGATCGGATCCCCGGCGAGATACGCCTCGATGTCCTCGACCGCCTGGCCGAAGTACCCCTCGTAATTGCGCCGCGTCACATACCCGAGATGGGGCAGGCCCAGGAAGTTGGGCGCGGTGCGCAGCGGGTCCGAGGCGGGCAGCGGCTCCGTCTCGAAGACATCGGCCCCCGCCCCCGCGATCCAGCCCTCGCGCAGCGCCCTCAGCAGCGCCGCCTGGTCGACGATCGCCGCCCGGGAGGTGTTGACGAGATAGGCGGTGGGGCGCATCCGCCGCAGCTCCGCCTCGCCGATCAGCCCCCGGGTCCGGTCGCCGAGCACCAGATGCACGGAGACCACGTCGCTGCTCTCCAGCAGCTCCTCCTTGGAGGCGGCCATGACCGCCCCGCCCTCGGCGGCGCGCTCCGGGGTGAGACGCGGGCTCCAGGCCATGACCTCCATCCCGAAGGCGGCCCCGATCCGGGCCGTCTGACGGCCGATCTTCCCGAGGCCCAGCAGTCCGAGCCGGCGGCCGTGCAGATCGGCCCCCAGGGTGTGCTGCCAGGGGCCGCCGGAGCGCAGCGCGTTGTTCTCGGGGACCACCTGGCGGGCGAGTCCCAGGATGAGCGCCCAGGTCAGCTCGGCGGGAGGCTCGGAGGCGCTGGAGGTGCCGCACACGGTGACGCCGTGCCGTGCCGCCGCCGCGAGGTCGACGGAGGCGTTGCGCATGCCGGAGGTGACCAGCAGACGCAGCCGGGGGAGCCGGGCGAACAGCTCGGCGGGGAAGGGGGTGCGCTCCCGCATGACCACCACGATCTCGCAGTGGCCGATCGCCTCCACGAGCGCGTCCTCGGACCCGATGTGCCGGGAGAGGAAGGAGACGTCGACCCGGGGAGCGAGCCTCGGCCAGTCGGCCAGGGAAGGGGCCACGCCCTGGTAGTCGTCCAGCACGGCGCAGTTCAGCATCGGCACGGCGGCCCCCCACGATCGTCTCGTCTCGGATGGCGGGAGCCTAGTGCACCGCCGCGGACCGCCCCCGGGGCCTCGGGCGGACAGCCGTCCCGGGCGGCGGCGGCCCCCGGCCCCGGAGGCCGCCGTGATCGGATCCTTGACCTCAAGTTTGGTTGTGGTTTTAGCGTTCTGTCTGCGCCCCGGGCCACATCGGCCGACGGGATCCGAGCACCGGCCCACACCCCTTTCCGGAGGCACCTCTCATGGACATGGAAGTCACCGCCTGGTCATCGCTGCACAGCGCGATGAACGCCCAGCAGGACCGGCGGCCCTTCTCGCGGGCCACCCTGCGCCGTATCGCCTCCTTCGCCCGCCCCCACCGCCGGCAGCTCAACCGCTTCCTGCTCCTCAGCGTCGTCACCGCGCTGCTCGCGGTCGCCACCCCGGTCCTCGCCGGACGGGTCGTCGACGCGATCGTCCGGGGCGGCGAGTCGGGCACGGTCACCCGGCTCGCGGTGCTGATCGCCGTCATCGCCGTCGTGGAGGCCGGGCTCGGACTGCTCACCCGCTGGATGTCGGCCACCCTCGGCGAGGGCCTCATCCTCGATCTGCGCACGGCGGTCTTCGACCATGTCCAGCGCATGCCGGTCGCCTTCTTCACCCGCACCCGCACCGGCGCGCTCGTCAGCAGGCTCAACAACGACGTCCTCGGAGCCCAGCGGGCCTTCAGCAACACGCTCTCCGGGGTGGTCTCCAACCTCGTCACCCTGCTGCTGACCCTCGCCGTGATGCTCAGCATCTCCTGGGAGATCACCCTTCTCGCGCTCGCCCTGCTGCCGGTGTTCGTCGTCCCCGCCCGCCGCATGGGCTCCCGGATGGCGGGCCTCCAGCGCGAGGCGGTCAGCCACGACGCCGCCATGGGCACCCAGATGAC
This sequence comes from Streptomyces sp. NPDC014894, assembly GCF_043080985.1. Lineage (NCBI taxonomy): Bacteria > Bacillati > Actinomycetota > Actinomycetes > Kitasatosporales > Streptomycetaceae > Streptomyces > Streptomyces sp. NPDC014894. The sequence continues at coordinate 261,772 of NZ_JBIBWD010000008.1, read as the reverse complement.
CGAACGCTTCTCCGCCCCCGGCGCGACCCTCGTCAAGCTCTTCGGACGGCCCGCCGACGAGTCGGCCGAGTTCGCCGCCCGAGCCCGCCGGGTCCGCGACATCGGCGTCCGCACCGCCATGGTCCAGTCCGCGTTCATCACCGCGCTCACCCTGGTCTCCGCGCTCGCCCTCGCCCTGGTGTACGGGCTCGGCGGCCACTTCGCCCAGCGCGGCGCACTCGACCCCGGGGCCGTCGTCGCCCTCGCCCTGCTCCTCACCCGCCTCTACGCCCCGCTGACCGCGCTGGCCGGGGCCCGGGTCGAGGTGATGAGCGCCCTGGTGAGCTTCGAGCGGGTCTTCGAGATCCTCGATCTGAAGCCGCTGATCGACGAGAAGCCCGACGCCCGCCGGGTCCCGGACGGGCCCGTGTCCGTCGAGTTCGACGGCGTCTCCTTCGCCTACCCCTCCGCCGACAAGGTCTCCCTCGCCTCCCTGGAGGACGTCGCCTCCCTCGACCGGCGCGGCGGCGCCCCCGTCCTGCGAGATGTGTCCTTCCGGGCCGAACCCGGCCGGATGGTCGCCCTGGTCGGCTCCTCGGGCGCGGGCAAGTCCACCATCGCGCAGCTGCTGCCCCGGCTGTACGACACGGACGCGGGCGCCGTACGGCTGAACGGCGTCGACGTCCGCGATCTCAGCGCCGACTCGATCCGCGAGACCCTCGGCATGGTCACCCAGGACGGCCACCTCTTCCATGAGTCCGTCCGCGCCAATCTGCTCCTCGCCCGGCCCGACGCCACCGAGGACGACATCTGGGACGCCCTGCGCCGCTCCCGCCTCGACGGTCTGGTGGCCTCGCTCCCCGACGGCCTCGACACCGTCGTCGGCGAACGCGGCTACCGGCTCTCCGGCGGCGAACGGCAGCGGCTGACCATCGCCCGGCTGCTGCTGGCCCGTCAGCGGGTCGTCATCCTGGACGAGGCCACCGCGCACCTCGACTCCACCTCCGAGTCGGCGGTCCAGGAGGCCCTGAACGAGGCGCTGGCGGGCCGCACCGCCGTGGTCATCGCCCACCGGCTGTCGACCGTACGCGCCGCCGACCTCATCCTCGTCGTCGAGGAGGGCCGGGTCGTCGAACGGGGGACCCACACCGAACTGCTGGCCGCCGGAGGCCGGTACGAGGAGCTGTACCGCACCCAGTTCGAGCGGCCCGCGACGGAGCGGGAGCACTCCGCCCGCTGAACCGCGCGCGATCGGAGCGGGCCCCGGGAGGCACCCCGGGGCCCGCTCCGGCGCGCCCGCGCCCCGATCCCCCCGACGGCCGCCCGCCGACGCCGGGGCCGGGGCCGCGCCCACCCCTTGCCCGGGAAACGCCCCCGACGCCCTGCCGTGCCCGCCCTGCCTCGCCCGCCCGGCCGTGCGCGCCGCAAGCCTCGGAACCACCGCTTCCGCACCCGCCCCTTTCGGACACGTTCCCTGTGCGTCCCCCCAACCGCCGGTTGACACGCCCCGGCGCGGGACACGTACTCCCGGTGTCCGCGGGGCGGTCCGTCCCGTCCGCGGGCCAGGACCTCCCCGCGACGGCCCCGCACTCCACGACCGCCGCGCGAGGAGACCGATCGTGAACACCGAGACGCACGGGGAAGCGCTCCCACCGGACCTGCCGAGAAGCCCGGTCTGCTCCCACACCGAATGGGATCCGCTGGAGGAGGTGATCGTCGGCATCGTCGACGGGGCGACCTTCCCGCCCTGGCACGAGGCCCTCCCGCCGGTGCTCCCCCAGGACCAGCACGACACCTTCCGCCGCCGGGCGGGCAGCCCCTTTCCCCCCGAACGGATCGCCGCCGCCCACCGGGAGCTGGAGGAATTCGTCCACATCCTGCGGAGCGAGGGGGTGACGGTGCGCCGGCCCGAACCGCTGCCCCACCGCGAGCCGTACCGCACCTGGGACTGGACCAGCACCGGAATGTACGCGGCGATGCCCCGCGACGCCCTGCTCGTCGTCGGCGAGGACATCATCGAGTGCCCGATGGCCTGGCGCTCCCGCTACTTCGAGTCCCTCGCCTACCGCCCCCTGCTCAAGGAGTACTTCCGGGGCGGCGCCACATGGAGCGCGGGCCCCAAACCGGAGCTGAAGGACGCCCAGTACGACCAGGAGTGGACCGACCCCGGCGAGGACGCCCCCGGACCGCCCCGGCTCGTCGTCACCGAGTTCGAACCCACCTTCGACGCCGCCGACTTCATCCGCTGCGGACGCGACATCATCGCCCAGAAGAGCAATGTCACCAACGAGTTCGGCATCGAGTGGCTGCGCCGCCACCTCGGCGACGCCTACCGCGTCCACGTCCTCGAGTTCCGCGACCCGCACCCCATGCACATCGACGCGACCCTCGTCCCGCTGGCCCCGGGAAAGCTGCTCATCCACCCCGACCGGGTGCCCGAGGTCCCCAAGCTCTTCACCGGCTGGGACGTCATGACCGCCCCCCGGCCGGTGATCCCCGACAGCCATCCGCTGTACATGACCAGCAAATGGATCAATATGAACGTCCTCATGCTGGACGAGGACCGGGTCGTCGTGGAGCGCCAGGACGAGCCCATGATCACGGCGATGAGGAAGTTCGGCCTCACCCCGATCCCCTGCGACTTCCGCAACTTCAACAGCTTCGGCGGCTCCTTCCACTGCGCCACCCTGGACGTGCGCCGCCGCGGCACCCTGGAGGCGTACTTCTGATGCCGAGAACGCCGCTGTGGAAACACACCCCCCGGGACGCCCTGCTCCTCGCCTACAGCGTGGCCCAGTTCGCCGTCACCGTCTGGCTCGCCACCGCGTGGGAGAACGCCCACCCCGCCGCCCGCGCCGGCGGATTCGTCCTGCTGACCGTCGTGACGGCGTACAACATCATCGTCGTCTCCCATCTCTTCACCCATGTGCCCTGGTTCAGCTCGCCCCGGCTCAACGCCCTCGTCTCCGTGCTCAATTCGGCCAACATCGGACAGTCGGTGCAGGCCTACCACCTCACCCACGTCCGCAACCACCACCGGTTCAACAACGACGCCCAGGGCCCCGACGGCACCACCCGCGACACCTCCTCCACCTACCGCGACGGCGCGGACGGGGAACACGCCCCCCTCCTCTCCTACGCGCTGCGCGGAGCGCTGGACTCGCTGGCGGACCGGGGCCGGGAGACCCTTTGCACGCTCCGCCTCTGGCGGGTCGGCGAACGCGAGACCGGACTCCTCGCCCTCGCCTCCCGCCGAGAGCCGCGCCGCACCCGGGAACTGCGCCAGATACGGGCCGACCGGGCCGCCCACTGCCTCTCCCTGGCGCTCTTCGCGACGATCTCCTGGCAGTGGACGCTCCTGTGCTACCTGCCCGCCTTCTTCGCCGCGCTCACGATGGTGAACGTGCAGAACTACTACCGGCACTACGGGGCCGACCCCACCGACCGCACGGCGGACTCCGTCAGCCACTACGGACGGCTGTACAACCTGATCGCCTTCAACGACGGCTACCACCAGGAGCACCACCTCAGCCCGGGCTCGCACTGGTCCCGGCTGCCGTCCGTGCGCGAGCGCCACCGGGCCGCCCTGGACGCTCGCTCACGGATCGTCAGCCCCGTCCCCGCCATGCTCGGCTTTCTGCACCGCCGCCGCCCGCTGCTGCACCGCCCGGGCGCCCACACCGGAGGAACCCCGTGAGCCCGCACCCCGACCGCCCCGGACCGGGCGCGGGAGCGGCGGACACGGCCGCACCGCGGATCACCGGCCGCGCCCTGCCGCCCGGCGGCTTCCGGGTCCACCGCACCACCGGCGGCCGGCTCGACGTCCCCGCCGTGCTGGGCGTGCTGCGGGGCGAGCTGGCCGCCTGTCTGGTCGGCGGATTCGTCCCCGAGGCGGACTGCCGGCGGATCGTGGAGAACTTCTGGGCCTCCACCCGCCGCAGCCCCCGGTACGGGGAGGGCGAGGACGGCGTCGAGGGCTATCTCGTCGGCGCCTCCCACATCGAGAAGACCACCGACGCCTATCTCACCGAGGCGGCGCACTCCGCCGACGCCGTACGCGGCCTCTACCGGGGCGCCGCCGACCCCGTGTCCGCGTTCCGCACCGCCCTCGCCCGCGACGGGGGGCTCGCCGGGGCGCGGCCGGCCCGGCACGGCGGACGCGACGCGGGCGACTCCAAGGCCGTGTGCTGGAACAGGACCGGCGACTATCAGCTGATGCCCCACGACGATCTCGCCCAGCTCGGGGACCCGCTCCAGAGGGGATTCGAGATCCAGCGGCTGCGCCGGGTGATGGCGGTCAACGTCTACCCCCGGGTGCCCGCCGGAACGGGCCAGATCAAGCTCTGGAACGTCGAGCCGGACGACGACTCCCGCGCCCGACTCGGACTGACCCACAGCGGCTTCCCCTACCCCCCGGAGCTGCTGGACGGCCACTCCGCGCTCGTCGTCCCGGTCGAGACCGGCGATCTGTGCGTGATCAACGGAAATCTCGCCCACGCGGTGCTGGGCGGCGGTCCGGCGGCTCCGGGGGACCGCCGGCTGCTGCTGACCTGCTTCACCGCGCTCGACGACCGCGATGAACTGATCTGGTGGACCTGACCGCTTCGAGCGGCGCGGGGCGCGCGCGTACGGGCGCGCCCCGCGCCGCGGCGGGGTGTTACGCGGGTGCGGGCCGCGCGAGCCGGGACTCCGCGAGGGCGAGCCCGGCCACCGCCGACAACAGCAGCAGGGTGCCCGCCACCGTCGACGCCGTGAGCCGCTCGTCCAGCAGCGTCACCGCGAGCACCGCCGCGCTGACCGGCTCGATCAGCATCACCACCGCGGCGGTCGTCGCCCGTACCGCCGCCACACCCGCGAAGTACAGCGGATAGGCGAGCGCGGTCGTGACGGCCGCGATGTACAGCATCAGCAGCAGCACCCGCCCGGGGTGGCCGGTGTGCGGAAGAAGCCCCTCCGCCCAGGCGAACGGCAGCAGCAGCACCGCGCCGATCCCGAAGGACCACATCGTCAGGGTGTACGGGTTCTCCCCGCCGCCGTGCCGTCCGGTCCACCGGGCCAGCAGGGTGGCCACCGCGTAACCGGCGGCGGACAGCAGCGCGTACGCCACCCCGAGGGGATCGACGACGCCCTGCCGGTCGCCCAGCACGAGCACCGCCAGCCCGCCCAGCGCGCCGCAGACGGCCACCACGCCGGTCCGTCCGATCCGTTCGGCCAGGAACAGCCGTCCGCCGACGGCGGTGAACACCGGCCCGGCCCCGAGGGTGACGATCGTGCCGACGGCGAGCCCGGTCTCCTGCACGGCGCCGAAGTACGCGGTCTGGAAGACGGCCAGCCCGACGCCGGTGCCGAGCAGCAGCAGGACCCGCCGGCGGGCGGGCGCGGGCGTCCCGAGGGCGGGGGAGGCGGGGACGGTACGGGCCGGTCGCAGCGCGAGCGCCGCGACCAGCAGCGCCAGCCCGCTGACGTACCGCCAGAACGAGACGGCGACCGGACCGAGGTCGCTGGAGCGGTAGATGACATCGACGGCGGCCCCGGTGGTGCCCCAGGTGGTGCCGGCGACGGCGAGATACACGAGGCCGCGCCGGACGGCCCGGTGCCTCTCCAGCGGTGGGGCGGAGGTCTTCACGGCATTGCTGGGCACAGTGCGTTCTCCAGACGGAGTGAGAAGTCGGGGTCTCCCGTCTGCGGGCACGGCCCGTCGGCGCGCGGGCCCCGGACCGGGACCGGCGCGCTCGACCGGGCGACCCGCGCTAGGCGACGGGAGGCGACAGCACTGTCGAACGCATGGGCCTCACTGTACGCCCGGGGAACCGCTCGTACCCGGCATCACACGGACGTGAGCGGTTCGGCCGAAAAGGCCCGGTGCAGCGTCTCCAGGAAGAGCGGCGCGGCGGGCAGTTCCACCGCGCCGATCCGGTGGACCGCCACCCCGGGCGTCCAGGAGTTCATCACCACGGCCCCGGACAGGGCGGGCAGATCGTCGAGGGTGATCTCCCGGTCGCGCTGGGGGACGCCGAGCCGCTCCAGCTGCTGCCGGAGCACGGCCATCGTGGTGCCGCCCAGCATCTCCGCCACCGGCCACACCACCTCGGCCCCGTCCCAGAACGCCAGATTCCAGATCGAGGCCTCACTGAGCCGGCCCCGCCGGTCGACGAAGGCGGCGTCGTCGAAGCCCCGGCCGGCCGCCTCCCGCAGCAGATGCGTCTTGGCCACCTCGCCGACGTGCTTCACGGCGGGCAGGAACCGCTCGTACGGCGCCGCCGCCAGCGTCAGCGGGCCCGCCGGCCCGGAGGCGGCCGGTCCGGTCCGGACCAGCAGCTCGGGCTCCACCCCGTCCCCGGCCACGGTGAACTCGCCCGCGGGGGAGTACACCGTGGCCGTCAGGGAGAGGTCCGCCGGACCGGCCGCCACCGCCTCCCGCAGCCAGGACCGCACCCGGTCCTCGGGCAGCGCCCGGCCGAACAGCTCCACGGAGGCGCTCCGCAGCCGCTCCAGATGGAGATCGAGCCCTCTGGCCCGGCCCCCGCGCACCTGTATGGCGGTGAAGTGGGCATGACCCGCGAAGGCGAGCGGGGCCAGCTCCCCGGCGGTCGCGGGACGGCCATTGCGATGGGTGACATAAGCGCTCATGTCATGACTCCAAGCGGTGAAAGGGCGTGGACGGACGGACGAGCCCGGCCGCCGGGACCACGGCGCGACCCTCGCCGCGCCGTGCGCCCCCGGAGCCGGAATGCCTGCTCACGGGCTGACGTTAAGCCTTGACACCGGTGCGAAGGTCAAGATCGAGAGGGAAGCGCGCATGCTGATCGGGGAGCTGTCCCGCCGTACGGGCGTCAACGCCAGGCTGCTGCGGTACTACGAGGCACAGGGGCTGCTGGAGGCCCGGCGCGGCACGAACGGCTACCGCGACTACGACGAGGACGCGGTGCTCACCGTGCGGCAGGTGCGCGCCCTGCTCGACGCCGGGCTGTCCACCGAAGTGATCCGCGCGGTGCTGCCGTGCGCCCGGGGCGAGCGCCCCGAGTTCGACATGTGCGTGGATCTGCGGGCCGTCCTGGGCGAGGAACTGATGGCCACGGAGGAGCGCATCGACGGGCTGAAGCGCAGCCGCGACGCCCTCGCGGGGTATCTGACGGCGACCTGAGCGGGGTTGGCCGGCGGGGACCCGGGCGGGTCGTCCGGCGGGGACCCGAGCGGGTCGTCTGGCGGGGACCTGAGCCGGTTGGCCGGCGGGGACCCGGGCCGGTTGCCTGACGGCGATCCGGGCGGGTTGGCCGGCGGGGACCTGAGCCGGTTGCCTGGCGGCGATCCGGGCGGGTTGGCCGGCGGGGACCTGAGCGGGTTGGCCGGCGGCGATCTGGGCCGGTTGCCTGACGGCGACGTGTGCGGCCGCGCCCGGCCGGTGCTTTCGCGCGGGCGCGCCCGCCGGGGCCGCGCGAGCGGGCCGGACGCCCGCCGGAATCACCGCGCCCGCCCGGCGTCGGCCGCGACCACCGCCCCGCCCGCCCGGCCGCCGCCGCGACCACCGCGCCCGGCCGGGTCTCCGGCCCCGGTCCCCGTCCCCGTCCCCGAAGACTGTCCGAAAGAATTCTCGACAGACGTACAACCGTTGCCCCCTGCGGCGAGTCTTCTCTGTACCCGTCCCTGAAAGCCACGGCACCGCCCCGGCGCCTCCGACGCGGCCGGCGTCGGCGGTCTCAGGCCCGCCACCCCCACGCGGCCCCGCCCGGACGGGCGACCCAGACCATCGCGGGCAGCCGCAAGGCCCCGCATGCAGCAGGAGACTCGCATGTCCATGCGTAAGAACCTTCGCCTCGTCGTCGCGACGGCCGCGGCCGTCGCGATGACCGGCGGGCTGCTCAGCCTGACGGCGGGCACCGCGGCCGCCGCCCCCGCCAAGCACGCCGACGACTTCAACGGCGACGGGCACCGCGACTTCGCCACCGGGACCTGGGGCTCCTTCACCGTGACCTACGGCACGGCCAAGGGACCCGGCACCAAGACCAAGACGTTCACCCAGAACAGCCCCGGCATCCCCGGCTCCGCCGGAAACACCGGCGGCTACCGCGACGCCTTCGGCGCCACCCTCGCCCCCGCCGACTTCAACCGCGACGGATACGCGGACCTCGCCGTCGGCGACCGCACCGAAGCCGTCGGCGACGCCTACGAACAGGGCGCGATCACCATCGTCTGGGGCTCCAAGTCCGGCCTGGGATCCTCCGCCAGCCGTATCCCCGTCATGAAGGGCTACACCCCCGAGCGGCTCGGCACCGCGCTCGCGGCCGGCGACTTCACCGGCGACGGCAAGGTCGACCTGGCCGTCTCCGACAACATCACCACCTACATCTACCGGGGCGGATTCTCCAAGTCCGGCGGCACCGGCAAGATCACCCGGCACTCGCCCTCGAACGGCTACGACTTCATCGAGCCCACCAAGCTCGTCGCCGGAAAGGTCAACAAGGACAAGACCACCGACCTCTACGTCCTCGGCGACAGCTTCCTGGAGGGCGTGGGGCAGCACACCCAGGCCGCCTGGTACCTGCGCGGCGGCTCCCTCGCCCCCGGCGCCCTGACCCACTACAACCAGAAGTCCACCTTCTACGACGCCGACGGCGTCATCGCCGACTTCGACAAGGACGGCTACGGCGACCTCGCCGTCGGCGACCGCCCCCGCGACGGCAACGCCGGATCGCTCGCCGTGCTCCGCGGCGGAGCCAATGGCCCCGTCTCCACCCGCCACATCAACCAGGCCACCGACGGCGTCGCCACCGGCGTCACCGCGGGCGACGACTTCGGCCTGAAGGTCTCGGCCGGGGACACCAACCGCGACGGCTACCCCGACCTCGCCATCAGCGCACCCGGCGAGAAGGTCGGCGCCGCCACCGCGGCCGGCGGCGTCCACATCCTGCGCGGCGGCAAGAAGGGCCTCACCGGCGCCGGCTCCCAGTGGTTCACCCGCCAGACCGCGGGCGTACCGGGCAGCGCCGCCAAGAACGCCCGCTTCGGCCAGGAGATCCGTCTGCGCGACCTCGACCGCGACGGCGACGCCGATCTGCTGATCTCCGACAGCGGCAAGAAGAGCGTGCTGCTCTCCGGCGGCTCCGGCGGCATCACCACCCGCTCCGCGCGGGAGATCTCCCTGAGGGCGACCTTCCCGCAGTAGACGGCGCGGCGAGACCCCGAGCGCCGTGGCCCGCGAACAGGCGGGCCACGGCGCTCCCCCATGTCCGGGGGCGCTCCTCGTACGCACCCCGTCGCGCGACACCCGCGAGCGGTCCGGCCGCCCCGAGGCCGCCAGCCTCGTACACATATACGACGCGGACACCGAATATTGCACCCGTGTTGCGGAAATGTGGCGATCCGGGGCGGGATCTTCCACGCTCCGCCCTCCGGTCGTTACCTTGCGTGCGAGCGGGACCCCGGAGCGTCCCGCCGGCATCCCTCACCCTCGTCCGAAGGAGCGCCATGAGCCAGCCCATCGATTCGGTGGCCGCGGGTCACACCCCCGACGAACCCCCCGCCACCCCCCGGACGGGCTGGTCCTTCGAGACCAAGCAGGTCCACGCGGGCACCGCCCCCGACCCCGCCACCGGAGCCCGGGCGGTGCCGATCTACCAGACCACGTCGTTCGTCTTCCGCGACACCCAGCACGCCGCCGACCTCTTCTCCCTCGCCGAACCCGGCAACATCTACACCCGGATCCACAACCCCACCCAGGACGCCTTCGAACAGCGGATCGCCGCACTGGAGGGCGGCGTCGCCGCGGTCGCGCTGGCCTCGGGACAGGCGGCGGAGACCCTCGCCATCCTGACCCTGGCCCAGGCCGGGGACCACATCGTCTCCAGCACCTCCCTGTACGGGGGCACCTACAACCTCTTCCGCCACACCCTGCCGAAGTTCGGCATCGAGGTCTCCTTCGTCGACGACCCGGACGACCTGGACGCCTGGCGCGCCGCCATCCGCCCCACCACCAAGGCCCTGTTCGCCGAGACCCTCGGCAACCCGCGCGGCAACGTCCTCGACGTCCGGGGCGTCGCCGACGCCGCGCACGAGGCCGGTCTGCCGCTGATCGTCGACAACACCGTGCCCACCCCGTATCTGCTCCGGCCGATCGAGCACGGCGCCGACATCGTCGTCCACTCGGCGACCAAGTTCCTCGGCGGCCACGGCACCACCCTCGGCGGCGTCGTCGTGGACGCGGGCACCTTCGACTTCGGGGCGCACGCCGAACGCTTCCCCGACTTCAGCGCCCCCGACCCCAGCTACCACGGACTGCGCTACTGGCCCGCGCTGGGACCGGGCGCCTTCGCCGTCAAACTGCGGGTGCAGCTGCTCCGCGACATCGGCCCCGCCATCGCGCCCCACTCGGCCTTCCTCCTCCTCCAGGGCGTGGAGACGCTCAGCCTGCGCATCCAGCGCCACTCCGCCAACGCCCAGGAACTCGCCGAGTGGCTGGAGCAGCGCGACGAGGTCGCCGCCGTGCACTATCCCGGACTGCCCTCCAACCGCTGGCACGCGGCGGCGAACCGCTATCTGCCGCAGGGCGCGGGCGCGGTGCTCGCCTTCGAACTCCGCGACGGCGTCGAGGCGGGCAAGAAGTTCGTCGACGCGGTGGAACTCTTCAGCCACCTGGCCAACATCGGCGACGTACGCAGCCTGATCATCCACCCGGCCTCCACCACGCACAGCCAGCTCGACCCCGAGCAGCTCGCCGCCACCGGCACCGCCCCCGGGCTGGTCCGGCTCTCGGTCGGCATCGAGAACATCGCCGACCTCAAGGCCGATCTGGAGACCGGCTTCCGCGCTGCCAAGGCCGCCTCCTGAACACCCGCACCGAAGCCGCCGGGCGGTCCGCCCCCCTGCCGCCCGCCACCGGGGCCTGGCAGGAGGGCGACCCGCCCGGCCGGCGGCAGTGGATCCGGCTCACCGAGCCGCTGGCCCTGGAGGCCGGCGGACGACTGCCCGGCGTACGGCTGGCGTACGAGACCTGGGGGCGGCTGCGCCCCGACGCCTCCAACGCCGTACTCGTGCTCCACGCGCTGACCGGCGACAGCCATGTCGTCGGCCCCGCCGAGCCCGGTCACCCCACACCCGGCTGGTGGGAGGGGCTGATCGGACCCGGGCGGGCCCTCGACACCGACCGCTGGTACGTGGTCGCCCCCAATGTCCTCGGCGGCTGCCAGGGCACCACCGGGCCCGCCGCCCGCCGCCCCGACGGACGCCGCTGGGGCGGCTCCTTCCCCTTTCTGACCACCCGTGACCAGACCGCCGCCGAGGCCCTGCTCGCGGACCGGCTGGGCATCGACCGCTGGGCCATGGTGATCGGCGGATCCATGGGCGGGATGCGGGCCCTGGAATGGGCCGTCACCCATCCCGGGCGTACGGAGGCGCTGCTGCTGCTCGCCTGCCCCGCCGAGACCGGCGCCGACCAGATCGCCTGGTCCAGCGTCCAGCTGCACGCCATACGCGCGGACCGCAACTGGCACGGCGGCGACTACCACGACGCCGCCCCCGGCCATGGCCCGCACCGGGGACTGGGCCTGGCCCGGCGGCTCGCCCATGTGACCTACCGGGGCGAGGCCGAACTCGACGCCCGCTTCCGGCGCTCGGCGCAGGGTACGGAGGATCCCTGGCGCGGCGGCCGCTACCAGGTGGAGTCCTATCTCGACCACCACGCCGCCAAGCTGGTGCGCCGCTTCGACGCGGGCAGCTATGTCGTGCTGACCGAGGCGATGAACAGCCACGACGTCGGGCGCGGCCGCGGCGGTACGGCCGCGGCGCTGCGCCGGGTCCGCGCCCGCACCCTGGTCGCCGGGGTCGACTCGGACCGGCTCTACCCCCTGGAGCAGCAGCGCCGGCTCGCGGCGCAGATCCCCGGCGCCGACCGGCTGCGCGTCGTCGAGTCCGCCCACGGCCACGACGGATTCCTCATCGAGGCCGAGCAGGTCGACGCCCTCGTCCGCGAACTCGCCGGATCCTGACCCGGCTCGCCTCCGGCCGCGCACCCACCCCGCCCCGGGGCCCGCCGCTCCGGCCCCGGGGCGGCGCGGATGCCGCCCGGGCTTGTGCCGCGGAGCCTGTTCCGGGTGTGCCGCGCATGGCTCCGCCTGCCCCGCGTACCGCTCGGGCCGTGGTGTGGAACCGCCCGTTCGAGGTGTGCCGCGTACGCCTCGGGCCGCCTTGCGGAACCCGCTCCGGGCGTCCCGCGTACCGCTCGGGCCGTTCTGCGGAGCCTGTTCCGGGCGTCCCGCGTACTGCTCGGGCCGTTCTGCGGAGCCTGTTCCGGGTGCCCGGCGTACCGCTCGGCCATTCTGTGGCACCTGCTCCGGCCGCCGGGTAGAGCCCGCTCCGGGTGTGCCGCGCACCCCTCCGGCCGCGTGGCGGAGCCCGCCGGCCCTCGCGCGCACCCCACCGTCGGCCCCGCCGACCCCTCGTCCGTTCCGTCCCGGACCGGGGTCTTCCGTCCCGAGAACGCGGCCAGTGACAATTTAGGCAAGGCTCACCTAATATGATCAGTGCTGACTTCGGGTCCCCCACTCCGACAAGTCCGGTCTTCCGTGTGCGCCCATGCCCTGGACGCGCGCCCCCCGCACTCCCGTGTGCCCCTCTCCCCGAAGGAGACATGCAGCGCATGTCCATGTCCCGCAACACCCGTCTGGCCACCATCGCGGCGCTGGCCGCCGTCTCGATCGGCTCCGGCGTCCTGGCCGTCCCCGCCACCGCCGCGCCCAGCGCCGTCGCCGTCACGGCCGACGCGGCCGAGGCCCCCCGGAGCGGCACCTTCCGCGCCGCCGCTCCGATCATGGTCACCGGCCAGGCCGGCTGGGGCTTCAAGGCTTCCTGGCACCGCTACATCACCGGCATCGCCGAAGGCACCGTCACCACGGCCGGCGGAGCCGCTCAGACCGCCGACGGCGTGATCTCCTACCCCGTCGCCCACGGCACGGTGGACCCGGCCGGCCGCGACGCCGAGGTGCGCTTCGGCGGATCGGTCACCTACGCCGCCCCGAAGCACAAGATCGACGAGCTGACCCTCTCCGCCCTCCGGGTGAAGCTGGTGGACGGCAAGGGCACGCTCTACATGAACGTCGACTCCGTCCTGGAAGGGGCCACCGCCTCCGCCAAGGACGTGCCCATCGCCACCCTGACGGCCCCCGCGGGCACGCTCACCGGCGGCACGTTCGACTGGAAGAAGATCACCGCCGCCCTCACCTCCGAGGGCTCGAAGATCTTCGCCCTCGAAGGCCGTCCGATGTACCCGACGGGCACGGCACTGGACAACCTCGCGCTCTCCGGCGCGGCGACCGTGCCCGCGCTCACCGTCAGCCAGGTCAACGGCCTCGGCCCGGAGACCGAGGTCACCGTCTCCGGCACCGGCTACCACCCCGGCCGCGGCGTCTATCTCGCCCAGACCGTCAAGCTGCCCGGGAACACCTTCCCGAGCGTCTTCGGCAACGCCGCCTACATCCGCCAGGTCGCCGCCGACGGCACCTTCACCACCAAGCTCAAGATCGGCGAGACCTTCGCCTCGGGCGGCAACACCACCGACTGCCGCACCACCGCCTGCTTCGTGGCCAGCTTCAACTCCAACAGCGCGGACGCCACCTGGATGCCCTCGCGCGCCCAGGACGTCGCCGCCCCGCTGTCCTTCGGCGCCCTCAAGGTGACCGGTCAGCCCAGCTCCAGCAAGGTGCGCTCCGGGGCCACGGCGACCTTCACCGCCGCCGCCGACGGCGACGACTCCGTCCGCTGGGAGCGCAGCACCGACCGCGGCACCACCTGGACCGCCGTCCCCGCCGCCACCTCGGCCAAGCTGTCGGTGAAGGCGACCACCGCCCTGAACGACACCCGCTATCGCGCCGTGTTCACCAACACCGTCGGCTCCGAGACCACCTCGGCCGCCACCCTCACCGTCACCGCCGTCCCCAGCCGGATCACCGGTCTCAACGCGACCCCCGAGCCGGTCGCCAAGGGCAGCCGGCTGACCGTCAAGGGCACCCTCCAGGCCGTCGGCGCCACCGACGAGACCTGGCGCGCACTGCCCAAGACGCCCGTCGTGGTCGAGTTCCGCGCCAAGGGCGCCAAGACCTGGACCAAGGCCGCGAGCGCCACCACCGACACCAAGGGCGTCTTCTCCGCCGGAGCCACCGCGTCCAAGGACGGCGACTGGCGTGCCCGTTACGCCGGCACCGCCGACCGCGCCCCGGTCAACAGCGGCTCCGACTACGTGGACGTCAAGCTGCGCACCGAGGTGAAGGGCTTCAACGCGAGCCCGGAGCCGGTCCGCAAGGGCCGTCAGATCAAGGTCGAGGGCACCCTGCGCACCCTGGACGGCAAGTGGTCCAACACCTCGGGCCACACCATGTCGATCTGGTTCAAGGCCGACGGCGCCAAGAGCTGGAGCAAGATGGGCACCGCGCGCACCAACGGCAAGGGCGCCTTCTGGAAGTACTTCACCGCCAAGAAGGACGGCAGCTGGAAGTCCGTGCTCGACGCCACCTCCTCGCGTCTGGGCACGACCAGCGGCAGCGACCGGGTCGACGTCCGCTGATCCGACGCCGGCCGGCACCCGCCCCGCCCGTACGGTCACGGGCGGGGCCGGTCCCCGTCGTCCTCCCCCGCCGGACCCTCAGCGCTGCCGGAACGGCGGCGTCGCCGGGGGAGGACCGAGGGTCGTCGTACCGGGCGCGGCCCGGTGCCCCAGTCCGGTGCGGTACGCGTCGAGCGCGGCCTCGGTCCGCCCGCCCCGGCGCAGCAGATCGCCCAGCAGCCGGCAGAGATCCGCGAGATCGCCGCTGGCCCCGCTGCGCTCCAGCAGCGCCAGCGCCTGGACGTAGTGCTCCTCCGCGGCCTCCGACTCGCCCCGCTCCTCGGCGATCAGCCCGAGCAGCCGGTGCGCGCCCCCCGCGTGCACCGCGCCGTGCCGGTCGCCCAGCTCCAGCAGCTCCGAGACCAGCCCCGCCGCCTCGTCGAAACGTCCGAGGCGGCGCAGCACATCGGCCAGCTCCACCTCCACCTGGGCGGCGTAGAGCGCGGCCCGTTTCGCGGTCAGCATGTCCCGCGCGGTGCGCAACTCGCCCTCCGCACGGTCGAGTTCGCCGTTCTGTGCGAGGACATAGCCGCGCATCCAGTGGCAGTGCGCGAGATCGGTGCGCAGCCGCAGCTGACGGTAGATCGCCTGGGCCTTGGCGAGGGACGCGTCGGCGTCGGCCGCCCGGCCCTCGGCGAGAAAGGTGCGCGCCACCTGCCGGTGCATGCCCGCCACCAGCGCCGGATCGTCGACCTGCGGGGCCAGCGCCAGCGCGAGTTCCGCGGCGTGCGCGGCACGCGCGTGCGCCCCCATGTCGATGTACGGGCCGATGACCGCCGCGTACAGCAGCACCAGCGCCTCGGGGTCGGCCAGACCGCTGGCGCCGAGTTCGTCGATGGTGGATTCGAGGAGATAGCAGGCGTAGCGCAGCTCCCCGGCGAGCAGATGCGCGATGGCCCGGCCGCGGATCGCGCGGGCGCGCCGGGGCAGCGGCAGCTCGGTCAGCAGCGCCTCCGCCGTCTCGAAGTGCCTTCGGGCGTCGTCCAGTTCGCCCGTCTCCAGCGCGCATTCGCCGAGTCCGAGCAGCGCCTCGGCCTGCTCGGGGGCGAGGTCGAGATGCTCCGCGTCGGTGAGCAGCCGCCGGTAGCGGACGGCGGCCTCGTCGGCGGCGCCCGCGGCCAGCTCCCGCTGGGCGTCGGTGAGCGCGAGCCGCAGCTCGGTGGCGAGATGGGCGGGGCGTCCCGTCGTCAGCTCCTCGACCGAGCTGCCGAGCCGCTCCGCGAAGAAGCGCAGCGCGGTCTCGGACGGTCTGACCTTCCCGGACTCCAGCGTCGAGACATACGCGGGCGTGTACGAAGGGCTGGCCAGCTGTCTCTGTGTCAGGCCGCGTTGCTTCCGCAGCCGCCGCATACGGCGGCCTATGTCGGCCGGTTCGTCCATGGAAACCCCCTGGTGGTCCGAGTTCCTCAGTATTCAGGGAGAGCGGCCCATTGCGCATGTCTTGGGCGCACCCTAATTTAAGTCATCGATTCATCGGAGTTACGGCGTCACTTAAGTCTTATGCCCTGGAGGGGATTCCATGCGCGCAGGTCTGCGCAGAGCCATGGCGGCGGCCGGTCTGGCCACCGCTGTCACCGCCGTTCTCGCCGTCGCTCCCGGCAGTGCGGCCGCCGATCCGGCGCCGCCCGCCGGCGCGGCCGAGGTCGAGGTCGAGATACCCGGCCCCGAGCGCGGCTCCGTCGCCGGATCCGGCCACACCACCGTACCGGCGGCCGGCCAGGGCCGCCCCAGCGCCCGGCTCTCGGCGGCGCAGCGCGCCGACGACGGACAGGTCGTCGAACTGCTCAACAACGGCTCGACCGCCGACCGGCTGGACATCGTCGTCGTCGGTGACGGCTACACAGCCGCTGAGCTGCCCCGATTCCACGCCGACGCCCGGGAGAAGTGGGCCGAGCTGGCGGCCGTCGAGCCGTACACCACATATCGGAACCTCTTCAACGTCTGGGCCGTCGACGCCGTTTCGCGCGAGTCCGGAGTCTCCGGCGACCCCGGCGCGGACACCGTACGGGACACCGCGCTCGGCTCCTACTTCTGGTGCGACGGCATCGAGCGGCTGCTCTGCATCGACCAGAAGAAGGTCGACGGCTATGTGGCGAAGGCGCCCGAGGCCGATCTCGTCATCGTCCTCGCCAACAGCGCCAAGTACGGCGGCGCCGGCTACAACCAGCCGAGCCCCACCCTCGGGTACGAGGGCATCTCGACCGCCTCGGCGGGCAATGAGAAGTCCGGCCAGGTCGCCATCCACGAGACCGGCCACTCGCTGGGCAAGCTCGCCGACGAGTACTTCTACCCCGGCTACCCGGGGTACGAGCAGTTCACCGGCCCCGAGCCCGCCGACCGCAACATCTCCACCCTGTCCGCGGGCGACATCGCCGCCCAGCGGGTCAAGTGGCACCGCTGGCTCGGCGAGCCATCGCCGGACGGCGGCACGATCGGCGCGTTCGAGGGCGGCGGCTACTTCGTGAAGGGCCTCAACCGGCCCACCGACAACTCCCTGATGCGCTCCGTCGACAAGCCGTTCAATCTGCCGGGCGTCGAGGCCATGATCGCCGGCTTCTATCGCCATGCCGAGGTCGCCACCGCGATCACGCCCACCGATCGCACTCTGCGGCTGCGGCACACCGCCAAGGCCGATGTCTCCCGGCTGACGGGCGCGGATGGGCGTCAGCTCACGGTCCGCTGGTATCTGGACGGCAAGGAGCTGCGCCATCTCGCCGGCCGCAGCAAGGTCCGGATCTCCGATCTGACGCTCCGGCTGCTCGATCTGCGGACGCACAAGCTGTCGGTGACCGCCGAGGACCGCACCCCCTCCGTGCGCGACCCCGAGATCGCCGCCACCCTCAACTCCACGATCAGCTGGAAGGTCCGTCTCTGACGCCTTCTCTTCCCGGTTCCGCGCTGCGGGCCGGCGGCCGGGACACGGCCGCCGGCCCGCAGCGCGTGCGATGGGGACCGACCGCGCGCCGGGACCGGAGTGTGCGGGGCCGCCCCGGTGACGTCCGGGGGAGGATGGGGCCGACTCCGCCCGGGACGAGGGCGCCGACCCGAGGACTCCCCTGACGTTCTTACGACGTACGCTGCTGACCGGTCTCGGTCTGACGTCCGGCGGCATCGGAACGTGCCCGGCGCACTCCGCCGCGAGCGCGTCGGCGGACCCCACCGCCGGCTGGTGGTTCGACGATGTGCTGGTGCACACCGCCGCCGACCGGGGCCCGGCGACCCGCCACTTCAAGAACGGTGTCCACCACCATGGCGCGGGGCGCGAGGGGTGCCGCTTCCGCGATCTCGCGTACTGGACCCGCTGACGCCGGGCCGCGCTCCCGTCCCCTTGAACCGCCTCAGCCGCCCTCAGCCGCCCTCAGCCGCCCGAGCGTTCGGCGACCCGGCGCAGCAGGTCGTACCCCGCCTGGGTGAACCGGCTGGTCACGGTCGGCGAGATGTTCGTCAGAGCGACCACCGCGACGGCGGGATTCTGGCTGAAGCCGATGAAGGTGGTGAAGCCGCGGGTCGCGCCGAGGTGGAAGAAGAGATCGCCGGTGGGCTGCGGCCGTCGGGTCCAGGCGAGGCACAGCTCGGGGCCGCCCGGCGCCCGGGAGCGCGGCCGGGCCACTTCGCGCAGTGCGGTACGCAGCGGACCACCCGGCTCGGGGGACGCGTCCGGGGCGATGTGGCAGCGCAGATAGCGCAGCAGATCCCGCGCGCTCGACCGCACGGCCCCGGCCCCCGGCAGCGCGGGAATGGTGAAGGGCGGCCGGGGTCTGCCGTGCCAGTGGCCGGTGGCCTGGGGCTCGTCGGCGTCGGCCGTGGTGTCGGTGAGCCCCAGCGGCTTCAGCACCCGCGCGCCCAGCAGCGAGCCATAGCCCGTGGTGCCCTGGGCGGTGAGCAGATGACCCAGCAGACCGACCCCGAAGTTGGAGTAGTGCACCCGCACGCCCGGCGCGCGCCGGACCCGGGTACGGGCCAGGGAGTCCAGCAGCCGGTGCGCCGGATACGCGCCGTACGGATTCGTCGTCCAGGCCGGCACGGCGGTGCGCAGCAGCCCGGGCGGCAGCCGGGGCAGCCCCGAGGTGTGCGTGGCCAGATGCTCCAGGGTGATGCCCGAACCCGCCCGGCCCCGGGGCAGCGCCCAGCGCGGCACCCGGCCGCTCAACGGCTCGTCGAGCCCCGCCTCGCCGCGCGCCACCATGTCGGCGAAGAGCAGCGCGGTGAAGGTCTTGGTCACCGAACCCAGCTCGAAGCGGGTCCGGTCGGTGACCGGGACGCCCGCCGTACGGTCGGTGAACCCGCGGCACAGGGTCGTCGTCTCACCGTCCGCGTACACCGAGATCACGGTGGACGCCCGGCTGTCGGCGGCCTTCGCGACCGGCTCCAGCAGCTGGGCCGGCGACAGGGCGTGGTCAGCGGGCAACGGCTTCGCCGTGGCGGGAGAGGGAGAGGGTGCCCGCGATGGCCGCCACGATGGTCGTGTGGCGATTGTCGAGGAAGGCCTCGTCCGGGTCCTCGTCCACCGGCTGTCCGTCGCGCGGGACCAGCCCGTTGGCGTGCTGGGCGGCCGCGAGCTTCTCCCAGATCTCCGGCGGGCACTGCGGCTGGGGCAGGCAGGCGTCGACGATGACCAGCTCGGCGAGGAGGTCCCACTCGTGGATCTCGGCCCAGATGTCCATCCAGACCGGGAGCCAGTCGGCGAGATAGTCCTGGATATGGGTGGGCAGCCCCTCCGGGTCCGCCCCCCAGTCGGTGGCGTGGAAGACGGTGTGGGTCAGGCAGTACGCCGTCATCCAGTCGATCATCCACGGCTCCGGGGTGTGCCCCAGCCAGGTGGCCTCGATCAGCTTCGGCCAGTCCGTCCGGCGCTCCACCTCCGCCACCCGGGCCGCGTTCGCCACGGCCATCCGGCGGTTGGGCATCATCTCCGCGCCGCGGTGCGAGTCGAGCCCGCCCAGATGCGCCACGAGCCGGTGGAGCCGCTCATGGCGATAGCCGGCGCGCGCGAAGTGGGTGTACATCTCCAGCGGGTCGGTCATCATCGGGAACCGCATCTGCCGCTCGTAGAGCAGATCGCCGGAGCCGAGCTGGGTCCAGCCGAAGTCGAGCAGATCCCGGGCCTCCTGCCGCTCTCCGGCGGAGGCCATCCCCTCGCGGAGCACCAGGGACGCGGCCAGCGCCAGCTCGCCCAGCGGCTTGTAGAAGCCGTCCGGGTCCTTGAGGGCGGCCTCGGACTCCGGGGGGAGCGCGCCCCGGTCGAAGTTGGTGTGCAGCCAGCTGAGTGCACGCGTCACCATCTGGTGGGCGATCCGGCGACTGCTCGCCGGTGCTCCGGCCGTCGATGTGCTCACGCGGAGCGTCCCTTCCGGTTCTGCCGCCCGGCGATGATCCGGCCGGCGATGGTGGTGTCCACAATGGTTCTGGCGCCGACGGCTCCGCACAGTTCGAGATGTGTCACCACGGTCTCGATGTCCATGCCGGGCCGTGCGCCGTCGCCGCGGTCGGCGAGGGCGACCCAGCGGGCCAGCCGGGCCGCGGTCGGATAGTCGCGGCGCAGCATGGAGCGGGTCATTCCCCGGTACAGATCGAGCAGGCGGCGCTCGGCCTGCTCGGTGACGTCCCCGCGGACTCCGGGGAGCGCGAGCGGGGACAGCCGCGCCATCTCCTGCGTCCATGCGCGCCAGTGCGGCTCCTCGGAGGGAGCGGCGCCCTGTGCGGGCGGGGTGCGGCGCGGCGTCTCCAGGGTGATGACGGTGCCGTCGCCGCACTGGGAGAGCAGGGAGAGGGTCGCCCGGCCCAGACGAGCCGCTTCGGGCGGGTCGTCCGGGGCGGGCGGGAAAACGCGCAGCGCCTCCGCGACCACTTCACGGTCGGTCGGCGAGAAGGGCACGGAGGCCAGCAGCGCGGGTGCGAAGACATCAGGTCCCAGCACCCGCACCGCGGCCAATGCCGCCTTGGTGTCCAGCGTGTCCTGCACGTGGACCGCCAGGCCCGGAGAATCCTCCGCGCCCCGCAGGGCTCGCAGGACGCGTCCGGCCAGACTCTCCACCGCCGCTCCGTACTCAGACGACGGTGCGGAGCCCGTGTGCGACATTGGTGACTCGCCTTCTTTTGAAGTGATCAGAGGTGCCGAGGGTTAGGCAGGGGATTACTTCTTGGGCTGCTTCGGGGAGAGCAGAAGCGCCGCGAGCAGGAGAAACGCCGCCTCCGGCGCGTACACCGGAGCGCCGCTGACCGTGGCCTCGGGCTCGGCCATCAGGGTGTGCACGGCGGTGCGCTCGTCGAGGTCGGCGAGCACGGTGCGGGTGGTGGTCTGCATGGACATGTTTCCTCCAAGGAGGCCGCCGCTCAGCGAGCGGTCGGGTCAACCGACGTTGCACGGCGAGTGCCGACAACGGAATGACCGACACGCATAACGTGCCGTCACTGCATGGTGACCCTTTGAGGTCGCGCTCCGCGAGGGGAAGTCACCCATTTTCACCTGATGTAGTGAATGAGGATGATGCGCCCCGACCCCGCCGGATCCGTTCCCACCTGGGGTGATGGACGCGAGAGGCCCGTCACGGGGTCGGAGTGCCTGACTTCGGCCGGGCGCGCGGCCGGGGGAATCGCGGTATTGCCGACCGCCTTCCAGGGCCCTTCCGCAGGGCGAGCGGGCGGTGGGGGAGTGGCTTCGCCACCGCCCTGACCTGGGCGTACAGAGGGAACGGGGGTGGCTCTCCGGGCCGGCGCGGCGGCCGGCGGGACGGCTGCGCGCCCGCCCGGCGACAGCGGCGGACGGCGGCCCGGACCGGCGAAATCGCGGGCTCCGGCGGGCGGTCCGGGCGGTCGGGACGGTCTGTGCCGTCCGTGCGGTGCGGGTGGTGGCTAGTCGGTGACGAGGTCGTCCGGTGCGGACCGCGCCAGCTCCGCGAGCGTGGTGAGCGCCTGGGACAGCACCTCGGCCGGGGGCGAGGCGAGACCGATCCGGATCGCGTTCGGGGCGCGGTGGCGGCCCACGGCGAACGCCGCCGCCGGGGTCACCGCGACGCCGTGGCGCGCGGCCGCCGCCACGAAGGTGTCCGCCCGCCAGGGGCGCGGCAGTTCCCACCAGCGGTAGTACGAGCGCGGATCGCTCCGTGTGGTGAACTCGCCGAGCAACTCCCCCGCCATGGACTGGCGTACGGCGGCCTCCCGCTGCTTGGCCCGCACCAGTGCCCGTACGGTGCCGTCCCGTTGCCAGCGCGCCGCGGCCTCCAGCGCGAACCGCATCGGGGTGCAGCCGCCGGAGCGCAGTGCGGCGGCGACACCGCCGACGACCGCGGCGGGGGCCACCGCGAATCCGAGCGTCAGGCCGGGGGAGACGCGCTTGGACAGGCTGTCGACGAGGACCGTCCGTTCCGGCGCCAGCGCGGCGAGCGGCGGCAGATCGTCTCTGAGGAAGGCCCAGATGGAGTCCTCGATCGCGTAGATCCCCAAGCGCGTGAGCACATCGGCGAGTCGGCGCGTCCGCTCCTCCGGCATGGTGAGCGAGAGCGGGTTCTGCAGGGTCGGCTGGAGGTAGACGGCGTGCAGCGGGCCGGCCCGATGGGCTTCCTCGACGGCCTCGGGTACCACTCCCGCCTCGTCCAGCGCAAGCGGCACGAGGACCACTCCGAGCCGTGCGGCGATCGCCTTGACGACGGGGTACGTCAACTCCTCGACGCCCAGCCGGGCTCCGGGCGGCACCAGCGCGCCGATCACCGCCGCGATCGTCTGCCGGCCGTTTCCGGCGAGCAGCACCCGCGCCGGATCCGGCCGCCAGCCGCCGCGGGCGAGCAGATCGGCCGCGGTGTCCCGCGCGGCGGGGGTGCCGGCCGCGCCCACCGGCCGCAGCGCGGACTCCAGGGCGCCGGGGCGCAGCAGCTCACCGAGCCCGGCGGCCAGCAGCGCGGACTGCCCCGGCGCCTCGGGGTAGTTCAGCTCCAGGTCGACCCGGGTGCCGGAGGGTTCGGTGAGCGGGGAGGCGGCCGGCCGGTCGGCGGCGCGTACGAAGGTGCCGCGGCCGACCTCGCCGACGGTGAGCCCGCGGCGGGCCAGCTCCTGGTACACGCGGGTGGCGGTGGAGTTGGCGATGGCGTGCCGGCGGGCGAACTCCCGCTGCGGGGGCAGCCGGTCGCCCGCCCGCAGCCGTCCGGAGCGGATCTCCTCGGCCACCGTGTCGGCGACGCGTCGGTAGTCACTCATGGCGTTCCTCCTCGCGGCGGAGCGGGCGGCCGCCCGACCGCGGCTGGACGTCCTCGTCCCCGTAGGGCATCCAAGCACGAGATTGCACCGAGGGCAATACTGGAGATTGCCCCGAGCCGATAGCCTGATTTACACTCGGCAATGCTCCGGCCCCGGCTCTGCGCGGCCTGAGTGAGACGCGTGAACGCGCGGAAAGGAACCGGTCGATGGGTACGACCGCGACGACTCGCTGGACCGACGCTCTGCTCACCCTCCCTCCGTGCAATCGGTGCAATGCCCTCTGGCGGGGATTCCGCCGGGAGACCGCGGCGGAGCTGCTCCGGGAGTACGCCGCCCAGTGGCAGCGGGCGCTGACGGATCCGGGCACCCCGGACCGGGGCGTCGGGGCGCTCTCCTGGTCGCCCCTGGAACACGGCCGCCACATACGGGACATGTGTCTGGTCTTCCAGCAGGGCCTGGACGCCACGCTGGGCGCCGGCGCGCTCCCTCCCGGGCGGCCTGACGGCGGCCAGGGACTGCCTGACGGCGGCCAGGGGCCGCCGGGCGCGGCGCGCGAGGAGGGCGTACGGCAGTCCGTCGGCGAGGAGGGCATGAGGCAGTCCGTCGGCGAGGGGCCCGCGCCGCGGGTCACCGGCGAGGGATGCGCGCGGCAGTCCGTCGGCGAGGAGGACGCCCGGCGGGTCGCCGCCGAACTGGGCCGCGCCGCCGGCTCCCTCGCCGACCGCCTCGACACGCTCACCGCCGACGACTGGGCCCGCGCCGACCACCGGTTCGCCGACGACCGGCTCTCCGTCGGCTTCTTCACCCGTCACCTTCTCCACGACATCGCGCACGACCTCCGCGAGGTGCTGCGGGACGACCGCCCCGTCGTCGCGCACCCCGCGCGGGCGCGGCGCGGCGCGCTGGGGCGAAAGCGAGGCTTCCATGGTTGAGACGAGCGCGGTGCTCGGTGTGGTGACGATCGCCCTGGGGATGGTCCTCACCCCGGGCCCGAACATGATCTATCTGGTCTCCCGCAGCATCACCCAGGGACGGCGGGCCGGAGTCGTCTCCCTCGGCGGCGTCGCCGTCGGCTTCATGGTCTATCTGCTCACCACCAACCTCGGTCTGTCGGTGCTCTTCGTCGCCGTGCCCGAGCTGTACACCGTCATCAAACTGGCCGGTGCGCTCTACCTCGGATATCTGGCCTGGAACGCGCTCAGGCCCGGCGGGGCCTCCGTCTTCGCCCCCCAGGACATCCCGCACGACTCCCCGCGCAAGCTGTTCACGATGGGGCTGATGACGAATCTGCTCAACCCGAAGATCGCCATCATGTATCTCTCCCTCATCCCGCAGTTCGTCGATCTCGACGCCGGTCACGTCCTCCTCCAGGGCTTTCTGCTCGGCGCCTGCCAGATCGTGGTGGCCGTCTCCGTCAATCTCTCCATCGTGCTCGCGGCCGGCTCGATCGCCGTCTTCCTCGCCCGCCGTCCCGTCTGGCTGAAGGCGCAGCGCTATCTGATGGGCACGGTGCTCGGGGCGCTGGCCGTGTCGCTCGCCGTCGACACCTCCGTACCGGCCGCCGCCGGCTGACCGCCGCCATGGCCGCCATGGCCGCCATGGCCGCCACGGCCGCCACGGCCGTCCGGCCCCCGACCGTGCGGCCGTCCGCGGCGGCACGCTCCGGCGCGAGCGGGCCGCACTACTCGGAGGTGCTCGCCACGACGCCGTTCTCCCAGGCCCAGACGGCGATCTCGGTCCGATTGCGCACCCCGAGCCTGGTCTGGATCCCCGACAGATGGCTCTTGACCGTGCTGAGGGAGATGAACAGCTCGGCGGCGATCTCCTGATTGGTGCGGCCGCGCGCGATGGCCCGCACCACCTCCAGCGCCCGTCCGGACAGCTGCGGCGACCGCCCGGCGCGGGGCCGGGGCCTCGTACCGCTCTCGTTGAGATGCTTCAGCAGCCGCAGGGTGACCGACGGCGAGACCAGCGCCTCGCCGTTGTGGGCGGCGCGGACGGCCTCGACGAGCAGGGCGGGCCCGGCGTCCTTGAGGACGAAGCCCGCGGCGCCGCCGCGCAGCGCCCCGTACACGTACTCGTCGAGGTCGAAGGTGGTGACCACGACGACCCGCAGCGGGTCGACCGCCCCCGGTCCGGCCAGCGCGCGGGTGACGTCGAGGCCGTCGAGCCGGGGCATCCTGATGTCCACCAGGCACACGTCCGGCCGGAGCCGTCGGGCCAGCGCGATCGCCTCCACGCCGTCCGCCGCCTCCCCGACGACGGCGATGTCGGGCTGGTCCTCCAGGATCAGCCGCAGTCCGCGGCGGATCATCGCCTGGTCGTCGGCGAGCAGAACCTCGATGGTCACAGGGGTTCTCCGGCGGGGACGGGGAGGGTCGCCCGCACGGACCAGCCGCCGTCGGGCCGGGGCCCGGCGCGCAGTGAGCCGCCGAGCGTCTGGACGCGTTCGCGCATACCGATCAGACCGTATCCGCCCCGGTGCTGGGGCCGGGCCGCGTTCGGCGGGGCGTCGTCGGCGATCTCGACGGTGACGCCGTCCGGGTCGCGGCCGACGGTGATCTCGACGGAACGGGCGTGCCGCGCGTGCCGCAGCACATTCGTCAGCGCCTCCTGGACGACGCGGTACACGGTGCCGGCCACCTCCGGCGGCCACTGCGCGCCGTCGTCGGAGACGTTCAGGCGCACCGAGGGGCCCCGGCGGCCGAAGCGTTCGACCAGCGCGCCCAGCCCCTCGGGCCCGGGCGGGGCGGGGGCGGTGCCGTCGGTGTCGTCGCCGTCGCGCAACAGCCCGACGACGCGGCGCATCGCCGCCATGGCCTCGGTCCCGGCGGCCTCGATCTCGGCCAGCGAGTCCGGCACGCTCCCGGGGTCGCGTCGCGCGACGATCCGGGCGGCCTGCGACTGGATCAGCATGCCCGTGATGTGGTGCGCCACGATGTCGTGCAGCTCCCGGGCCAGCTCCAGCCGTTCGGCCCGGCGCACCCGTTCGGCGGCGGCCTTCGCCCGGCCGTCGAGCAGACGCAGCGACAGCCCCGACGCGACGGCGGCCAGCCAGGCCGCGGCGGCGATGGCCGCCACGGCCGACCCGGGCCGGACGGCCGACTGTGCGGCGATCACCAGCATCCCGCCGCCCGCGACGGCCCCGGCCCGCACCGGCGGCAGCGCCCTGACCGCGGACGCGATGAGCACCGCCAGACCCAGGGCCATGGAGGGGCCGAGCCCGGCGGGCAGCCGGACGCCGGGCGCCAGCGGTACGAGGACCGCCGCCGCCGCGACGGCGAGCCCCGCGACCGCCGTCCAGGTCCGCGCCCGGCCGCGTATCAGCGCGAGGCCGCACACCGCCGCCGAGGCGACGGCTCCGGGCGCCCAGGACGAGGAGCCCCAGGTCTGCGCGAGAGCGAGGGCCTGGACGGCGATCGCCGTCAGAAAGACGACGCCGAGCCCGACGGCGGGGACGACCCTGGCCCATCGGTCCGGAACGATCACAGGGATCAGGCTACCGAACACCCGCCCGTGCGCTGCCCCGTTCGAAGGGTCCGAGTGCCGGGATTCGGACGCCTCCACGGACGGTTCCCCGGACGCGTTCGCGGCGGCGGGGCCGGCCGCGCTCACCGATGCCGCCGTAGATCCGGTCGCACTACGATCACGGCCGATCGGACCGGGAGCCGTGCGCCGCCGGGGCGTCGGCGCGCCCGCCCCGGTCGAAGGCGCGCAGCGCCGCCCCCGTCACCAGGGCGGCGGTCATCCCCGCCGTGGCCAGGATCGCGACACCGCTCGGCCCCTCCAGCCAGCCGGCCCCGGCCACCGCGACGCCGCCCGCGGCGATTCCGGCGGCCGGTCCGGCCGGCAGCGCCCTGATCGCGGAGCCGACCAGCACCGACAGCGCCAGCGCCGTGACGGGCGCGGGCTCCCGGGGCAGCTCGTCCCCCGCGATCAGCGACACCGCGACGGCGAGCGACGTCACGGCCAGTCCCGCGCACACGATCGGTATCCCGCGCCGCCCGCGCGTCAGCGCGAGGCAGCCCACGACGGTCGAGACGGCGGAGCCGAACACCCAGGAGACGCCGCCCCAACTGGTCATGAACATGAACGCCGTGAAGGCGATCCCCAGGGCGAACACTCCGCCGAGCCCCACGGTGAACATCCTGTCGGCCGGTCCCGCCGGCCGATCCCCTCTATCCATGCCGCCCAGGCTAGAAAGGCGGCGCGCTTAGCGAACCGGCCGAAAGTACGGAACAGCCGTGCCGGAACCGTGCTTTCGAACGGTCCCGGTACGGGCAGGGCCGCGCCGCACGGCCCGACTCCGGCCCCGGTGTAGGGAGGTACGGCGACGGCGCTGGAGGTACGGCGTGCCCTGGCGCACGGTGCCGGGCGTACGGCGTACGACTCATCGCGTGTACGACGCACACGGCGCGCCCGGTTGCGGCGCACACGGGGGCCGGGTGTACACGCACACGGGCCCGCAGGAGTACGGGCGTACAAGGGGCACGCCGCACACGGGAGCACGGGCTGACCGGAGTACGAGGGCGCGGCCCCACCGGCCGGAAGTACGGCCGACACCGGCCGGAACCGTGCTTTCGGCCGGTGCCGCGACGGACGCGGAATCCCAGGATGGGCCGCATGCACCGCACAGACTCCCCGCCGACGTTCCACGCGGCGGGATTGACCAAGAGATACGGCCGTCGCGGCAGGCTCGCCCTCGACCGCGTCGACCTCACCGTCCCCGCCGGCCGCGTCATCGGCCTCGTCGGCCCGAACGGGGCCGGAAAATCGACCCTGCTGCATCTGACCTGCGGGCTGATCGAGCCGACGGCCGGTTCGCTGACCGTGCTGGGGTCCCGTCCGGCGGCGAACGCCGCGCATCTGGCCCGGGTGGGATTCGTCGCCCAGAACACCCCCGTGTACGACTCGTTCACCGTCGCCGAACATCTGACGCTCGGCGCGAGAATGAACCCGGCGTGGGACCCCGGCCTGGCCGAACGGCGCATCGGCCTGCTGGGCCTCGACCCCGCGCAGAAGGCGGGGCGGCTCTCCGGCGGACAGCGAGCACAGCTGGCGCTGACCGTCGCGGCGGCCAAGCGGCCCGAACTGCTCATCTTCGACGAGCCCGCCGCGGCGCTCGATCCGCTGGCCCGCCAGGGCTTTCTGCGGAACCTCACGGAGTTCGTACGCGAACTCGGCGCGGGCGCCGTGCTCTCCTCCCATCTGCTCGGCGACATCGAGCAGGTCTGCGACTACCTCATCGTGCTGTGCGACGCACGGGTCCAGATCGCCGGAGACACCCGGGAACTGCTGGCCGGACAC
This sequence comes from Streptomyces sp. NPDC014894, assembly GCF_043080985.1. Classification (NCBI taxonomy): domain Bacteria; kingdom Bacillati; phylum Actinomycetota; class Actinomycetes; order Kitasatosporales; family Streptomycetaceae; genus Streptomyces; species Streptomyces sp. NPDC014894. Next base: position 233,706 of record NZ_JBIBWD010000008.1, on the reverse strand, counting down.
GCCCGGATCACCGCGCCGCGCGCCGAGTTGGACCGACTGCCCGCCCTCGGCATCGAGGTGATCTCGGTGGACCACGACGGCGGACACGGCAGCGCCCTCGTCCGCACCGAAGCCGAAGCCGAAACCGGCACCGGCACCCTCACCCGTTCCCGAACCGCGACCGAAGCCCTGCCCCATCGGACCGAGCCCGTCACCCTGGAGGAACTCGTCCTCGGCTACATGACCCGGGCCGCCGCCGCCCCCACCGCCCGGAGGACCCAGCGATGATGTGGCTGAATTGGCGTCAGTTCCGCGTCCAGGCGCTGATCGCCCTCGGCGCGCTGGCCGTGATCGCCGCGTACACGGTGTATCTCGGCGGGGACGTCCGCGACGCCCGCGACGCACTCCGGGCCGTCTGCGGCGACCCGGCCGACTGCGCCCCGGCGACGAGCAGGTTCCGCGGCGAGTACCAGAACACCCTGCTCTTCCTCGCCGCCGGACTCTTCCTGATCCCGGCCCTCCTCGGCGCCTTCTGGGGCGCGCCCCTGATCGCCCGGGAACTGGAGAACGGCACCCACCGGCTCGTGTGGAACCAGAGCGTCACCCGCACCCGCTGGCTCCTCGGCAAGATGCTGCTCGTCGGCCTGGCCGCCGTGATCGTGACCGGCACGGCCGCCGCCCTGCTCACCTGGGCGGCCCGCCCCTTCGACGACGTCGTCAAGGAGCAGTTCGGCGCCTTCGTCTTCGGCGCGCGCCACATCGTCCCGATCGGCCACGCGGCGCTCGCCCTCACCCTCGGCGCCGTCCTCGGGCTCCTGCTGCGCAGGACCCTGCCCGCGATGGCGCTCACGCTCGTGGTGTTCCTCGCCTTCCAGTTCCTCTTCCCCAATGTGGTCCGGCCCGGCCTCGTGCCGCCGGAGCGGGCCACGCTGGCGATGACGGCCGAAGCCGTCAACGGGGCGCGGAACCTGGGCGGCATCGGCGGCGGCTCCGTCATCGGCGGAGTGAGGATCCCCGGCGCGCCCGACGCGTGGATCGCCGAGACCAGTCCGCTGCGCACCGCCGACGGCGAGACCCTCGGCGGGGCCGAGTTCAGCGCCTGCCTCGACAGCCCGCCCAGGACCGGCGCGGGCGGCACCTTCGGCGACACCGCGGTCTGCCTCGCCGGACACGACCTCCATGTCGACGTCCGCTATCACCCCGTGGACCGCTACTGGACGTTCCAATGGCTGGAGACCGCGATCTACCTGGCGCTCGCCGGGCTCCTCACCGCGTTCGCCGGGTGGCGGATCCGGCGCCGGGTGAGCTGACCGCCGTCACGGCCGGCGGCCTCCGCACGGGCCCCGGCCGCCCCGGGACACACCTCGCCGGGGTCGGCCGAACCCGGGACCAGGACGAATAGGATCACACGGACATATCCCAAGAGTGCGAGGGCACGAGGACACGACCGCTTCGGAGGCTGAACCGCCATGGCTGACCAGAAGGTTTACCTCGTCACCGGGGGAGGGACCGGCATCGGCGCCGCCACGGTGCGACAGCTGGCCGGGGCCGGACACCATGTGGTCGCCTCCGGGCGGCGGCCCGGACCGCTGGAGGCCGTCGCCCGGGAGACCGGCGCGCTGGCCCGCCCCTCGGACATCGGCGACCCCGACGCCGTCGGCGAACTCGTCGACGCGACCGTGAGCGCGTACGGCCGGCTCGACGGTCTCGTCCTCAACGCGGGCGTCGTGCGCGGCGGCGCTGTCGGCGATCTGACCGGCGAGGACTGGGAGACCGTGATGCGAGTCAACGTCACCGGCCCCTTCCGGCTGCTGCGCGCCGCGCTCCCGCGTCTGCTGGAGACCCGGGGCTCGGTCGTCGCGGTCGCCTCCGTCGCCGCGCTCCGCAACGGCCGGGGCAACGCCGCGTACGCCGCCTCCAAAGCCGCCCTGGTCCGGCTCTGCGGCTCCCTCGCCGTCGACTACGGGCCGCACGGCCTGCGGGCGAACAGCGTCTGCCCCAGCTGGGTGCGGAGCGAGATGGCCGACCGCCGGATGGAGAGCTTCGCCGAGGAGCACGACCTCGGCGGCGGGGGCGCCGACGCCGGATACGCCGAGGCCGCCCGGCTGCTCCCCGCCGGCCGCCCCGCCGAGCCGGGCGAGGTCGCCGAGGCCATCGTCTGGCTGCTGTCCCCGGCCGCGTCCTTCGTCAACGGCGCGGTCCTCACGGTCGACAGCGGTGTGACCGCCCTGGACCCCGGCTCCGTCCCCTTCGACTTCCGCGTCGAGCCCCGGGGCCTCCCCGTGGGCTGACCCGCGCACGTGCCGGGGCTCCCCGCCGCGCGGTCACCCCGCCCCGTCGGCGGCCAGCCGGTCCAGGGCCGTACGGAGGAAGGCGTCCCGGCGGGCGGTGACCTCCGCCGGGTCGGGGAGGACGGCCCCCTGCTCGCGAAGGGTCGGGACCCAGGCGGCCAGATCGGGCGGGGTGCTGAGCGCGGCGGTCACGTCCCAGAAGGCGACGACCCGTCCGTCCGGGCGGCGTCCCGACGCCCGGAGCCAGCCGTCCACGCGCCGTGGATGACCGCCGCGTCGCAGCGCAGGGAGCCCAGATCGACCCCGTAGTGCCCGGATCCCGCCGAGTCCCAGTCGACGATGCCCGTCAGCGTGTCCCCGGACCACATCGTGTTGCCCTGCCACAGATCGCCGTGGACCAGTACGGGCTCCTCGCCGGGCAGGGCGAACTCCGCGACCGCCCGCTCGGCCTCCTCGAACAGCGACGACCGTCCGCGGGCCCGCCGCAGGGCGGCGAAGTCCACGTCCGCCAGCGGTCGCGACCGGCGGGGGAGCCCCGGCCGAGGGGGCGACGGCACGGCGTGCAGCGCGGCCACGGCCGCGCCGAGCGCCCGCATCCGCTCCGGACGCACCCGCTCCGGCATCCGGCTGTTCCCGGGGACCACCGTCGTCAGGACCGCCGCCGACCCGTCGCCCGGCTCCCCGTCGAGCGCGCGGCCGAGAAGCCGGGGGGCCGCGATCCCGCGCCCGGCGGCCGACTCCAGCGCCGCCGCCTCGGTCTCCAGCGCCCGCCGCCCGCCCGGCCCCGACCCGGTCCTGAGCACGGCGGCCGCCGGACCGCGCGGGCCGCCCAGCCGGAGCAGCCACGGTCCCGCCCCCTCGCGCAGCCCCGTGACCGCGACGACGGGGGAGCCGGCGACGGACCCCGCCCAGCGGAGAACCTCGGCGGAGGGATGCTGTCGCGTCATGCGGTCCACCCTAGACGCCGGGGCCATCACGCCCTGGGGCGAGTGCCGTTGACCCCGCCCCGGCCCGCCCGGAGCCGTCGGCCGAACCGCCCCGAGGCCCGGGCGCGCCGCCTCGTACCGGCGGGCCGCTCGCGGGGGAGCGACCGAGTCCGTCGGGCGTCCGACGGAGGGCCGACGGGGCCCGCCGACCCGGTCCCGGAGGCGTCGCCGCCGGGTGGTCGAATGGGCCGATGACGGTCCGAAGACTCTGGGAGCGCCCGCTCCACCAGCGCGGTTCGGCCTCGGGCTTCGCGGTGGCCGAGGACCGCGTCGTGGTGCACGAGCGCCGGTCCCGTCTCGTCTGCCTCGACCGGAGCGACGGCTTCCTTCGCTGGGACGTCGCACTGCGCGCGTGGCCGAGAGGTCTGGTCGTGACGGGCGATCGCTGTCCGCTGCTGGCGCACGGCCGCGAGACCGCGCTGCTCTGCCTCGATCTCGGCACGGGAGCCGAGGTGTGGCGCGCCCCGGTCGCCCCGTACACCGGTCATCTCACGGTCGCCGGGGACACCGTCCTCGTCGGCGGCCGGCGCGGCCTCACCCCGCAGGCCGCGTTCGGGCTCGACGGCGGACGGCCGCTGTGGCGGACGCCGGCGCCGGTGCACACGGCGCTGCCGGAGGTGTGGGACGCCTCGTCGCCGGAGGTGCTGACGGGACACGGCCGGGACATCCGGCTGATCGACCCGCGCGACGGAGCGGAAACGGCCCGCCGACGGCTCCCCGAACCCCTGGCCCACCAGGACTCGCCCCGGCCTTCACCCCGATCGGCCCCGATCGATGTCTGGTGCGGAGCGGCCCCCGCGCGCTGTCGGTCCTCCACCGGTCCTCCGGCGGGGTGGAGGAGTTCGTACGCCACGACGCCGATCTGCTCCCGGAGGCCGCCCGGTTCGTCGGCGGCGCCGTGTGGCCGCGGGTCGCGCGCGGGGGCCATGTCGTCCTGGACCCCGCCGACGGGACGGAGCTGGGGCGGGTGGACACGGGACGGCCGGCGGCGGACGGAGTGGTCGATTCCGGCGGCGAGTTCGTCGTCGCCGGGGAGAACGGCCTGCTCCTGCGGGTGCGCGCGGACGGCACGGTCATGGACCGGGCCCGCGCGGCCGGGCGGATCGGCGCCCTGCGCCGGCTGGGCGAGGGGGAAGCGCTCATCACGACGAAGGGGACGTTGAAGGCCGTCGCCCTGTGACCGGAGGACGGCCCTTCGCCCGGTGCCGCGCCGAGTCGGCCAGCACCACGTGGAGGGTGCGCGGGCCGTGGACGCCCTCCACCCGGTCGAGTTCGATGTCGCTGGTCGCGGACGGCCCCGAGATCCAGGTCAGCGGCCGGGTCGGATCGAGGAGCGGCATGGCCAGCGGTACGGAGGCGACCACCTGGTCCGGCGCCCGCACCACGCAGATGTGCAGATCGGGTACGAGGGTGAGGATCCGGCGGCCCTGGCCCTCGCCCGCGTCCAGCACGATCGTCCCGGTCTCGGCGACGGCCAGGGCGCACCCGGTCACCACGGCGTCGGTGGCGTCCAGCCGTGCCGCGTCGAGCGTGCCGTCGTCGTATCGCCGCTCGACGCCCCGCGTCCCGCCCAGCCAGGCGGCGCAGCCGGGCCCGTACCGCCGGCGGCCCGGGGCTGCCGCCTACCGCGTGCGTCCGTGGACCCGGTCCTCCAGCCGCTCCCGACCGGTCGCGTCGGCGGCGCCGACGGCCCGGTCCGGGGGAATCAGACGGAAGGGACGCCGTCCACGGGGAACGGGACCGGGGAGGGGCGGAGGCCGCGGCGGCTGGGGCACGGCCCGCACTGCAATCCCCGAACCACCGCCCTCACCTGCGAATACACGAGAGTCGACCGCACCCGGGGGCACGGCCGCGCGAGGCGGTACGCACGTGACCGCCCGGCCGCGGCGCCGACAACGGGTTCCGGTCCGGCCGCGCCCCTGCTAGCGTCACGGACATGCTTCCTCACCGTGTCTAGGGCCGTCTGACTCCGCGCGCACCCACCGGGTGCGCCGCTTCAGCGTCCCCGTACACACGCGGCGCCCTCTTCGCGCGCCGTCCTCCCGAGGAACATCACCATGACTGCGCCTTCGCGCGTTCCCTCGTACGCCGCTGTTCTGCGGACCCGGCACGCCCGCCGGACCTTCGGCGCGGCCCTGCTGGGCCGCCTCAGCTACGGAACCGTCCCCCTCTCCCTGCTGCTCGCGGTCGCGGGCAGCACCGACTCCTACGCCGTCGCGGGCACCGTGATGGCCCTCTTCGGCGCGACGAGCGTCCTTCTCTCGCCGGTCCGCGCCGCCCTGATCGACCGGCACGGTCCGCGCCGGGCGCTGCCGCCGATGGCCGCCGCCTACGCGCTGCTGCTGGCGGTGCTGGCCCATGCCACCTGGGAACCCGGCGCGTCCGGGCTCCTGGTCGGCGTGTCGGCCGCCGCGGCCGGCGCGTGCACCCCGCCGCTCGGCCCGGTGATGCGGACGCTCTGGAGCGACCTCCTCCCCGACCGGCGGCTGCTCCAGCGCGCCTACAGCCTGGACGGCGTCGCGGAGGAACTCCTCTACGTCACCGGCCCGCTGCTGGTGGGTCTGGTGACGAGCGTCGCCGAACCGGCGGCCGGCATCGCGCTCAGCGCCGCGCTGGTGCTCTCCGGCACCCTCGCCCTCGTCTCCTCCCCGCCCGCCCGCGCGGCGGCGCGCGCCGTGAAGGCCCGGCCGGCCGGCGAGAGCCGGACCGCCCGGACCGCGCGGGGCCGGCGGGGCGGCGCGGGACTGGGCGGTGTGATCGCGATGTCGGCGGGCGTCGGCCTGTGCGTCGGGTCGCTCGACCTCCTGGTGGTGGCCTTCGCCGAGCAGAGCCACCGGCCCGGCGCGGTCGCCTGGGTGCTGGCCGCGCTCTCCGCGGGCAGTGCCGTCGGCGGTCTGACGCACGGCGCGGTGCACTGGCGGGGAGCGGACCGGACCCGCCTCGGGCTGTTCGTCGGCGCGCTCGCCCTGGCGCTGGCCGCCGCCGGTCTCTCGCCGAATCTCTGGCTGCTGGCCGCGGCGGCCGCGCTGGCCGGGCTGTTCGTCGCCCCCGCCATCACCACCGCGTATCTGATCGCGGACCGGTCCGCCGCCCCCGACGGCCGTACCCGGGCCGGCGCGTGGGTCAACACCGCCATCAACGCGGGGATGTCGGGCGGCACGGCCGTCGCGGGCCTGATGGTCGGCCGGCTGCCCCTGCCGCTCTGCTTCGCGCTGGCGGCGGCCCCCGCCCTGCTGAGCGCCGCCGCGCCGCTGATGGGAAGGCGGGCCCGGGCCGGGGCCGCCGGATCCGCCGCGCGGGCGGCCGACCAGCCCGCCTCGCCGGCGCGCTGAGAACGCGCCGCCCGGGGCGGCGCGTTCCTCCGTACGCCTGCCCCGGACGGAGCCGTCGCGCGGAACGCGACAGCGACTCCGGGGCGGTCCGGCGGGCGATCTCCCGCCCGCCGGACCGCCCCGGCCGCGTCCGCCTCGTGAGCCGCCCGGCCGCCGTCCGCACCCGGCGGACACCCGGCACCCGCGCCCGCTTCGGACCGGCACCCGGCACCCGCGCCCGCTTCGGACCGGCACCCGGCGCCCGCGCGTGCCCCGGCAGGCACCCGGCACCCGGCACCCGCGCACGCCCCGGCCGGGTCCCGGGGCCGCGCACGCCCCGGCCGGGTCCCGGGGCCCCGCACGCCCCGGCAGGTCCCCGGCCGCCCCGCACGCCCCGGCAGGCCCCCGGCCGCCGCGCCCGCTCAGCAGATACGCGGCAACTGCTCGCCCAGCGGCAGATCGACCACCCGGGTGCCGCCGAACGCGGTCCGGGCGACCACCATCCCCGGGTGCTCCGGCACGCACTCCCCGATCACCGCGGCCGCCGCGCCCAGCGGATGGGCCCGCATCGCGGCCAGTACGGCGTCCGCGTGCTCACGCGGGACGAAGGCGACCAGCTTGCCCTCGTTCGCCACGTACATCGGGTCCAGACCGAGGATCGCGCAGGCGTTGGCGACCTGGGGCGGCACCGGCACGGCGCGCTCCCGGACGAGCACCCCCACCCCGGCGGCCCTCGCGATCTCATTGAGCGCCGCCGCCAGCCCGCCCCGGGTGGGATCGCGCAGGACGTGCAGATCCGGGGTGACGGCGAGCATCGTCTCCACCAGCCCGGTCAGGGCCGCACAGTCGCTGCTCACCTCCGCCCCGAACTCCAGGCCCTCGCGCACGCTCATGATCGCCACCCCGTGGAGCCCGATCTCCCCGCTCACGATCACCACATCGCCCGGCTCGGCGCGCTGCGGTCTGATGTCCACCCCGGGCGGGATCAGCCCGATGCCCGAGGTGTTGATGTACACCCCGTCCCCGTGGCCCGCCTCCACCACCTTGGTGTCGCCGGTGACGACCTCCGCACCGGCCGCGCGGGCGGCGTCCCCCAGCGCCCGCGCGACCCGGCCGAGCAGCTCGGTCTCCACCCCCTCCTCCAGGATGAAGCCGCAGGACAGATAGGCCGCCCGCGCACCGCTCATGGCGAGGTCGTTGACGGTGCCGTTCACCGCGAGATCGCCGATGCTGCCGCCGGGGAAGAACAGCGGCCGGACCACGAACGAGTCCGTGGAGAACGCGAGCCGCGCGCCGCCGATCAGCAGTGCCGCGCTGTCGCCGAGATCGGCCGCCGTACGCCCGCCGAACGCCGGCAGGAAGATGTGCTCCACCAGTTCGGCGGAGAGCGCGCCGCCCCCGCCGTGGCCCATCACCACCCGCGGCTGGTCGCGCAGCGGCAGGGGACAGGTCCAGCCGCAGACGTCCGGCGCGGCGGGGGCTTCGAGTGCGGACGGGGCGTCAGCCAACGGGGTTCGCCTCCAAGGCGGCCGCCGGGGTGTCCAGACGGCGGTAGAGGTAGTACGCGGCGCAGGCGCCCTCGCTGGACACCATGGTCGCGCCGAGCGGGGTGCGCGGGGTGCAGACGGTGCCGAAGACGGCGCACTCGTTCGGCTTGATCAGCCCCTGGAGCACCTCGCCGCTGCGGCACTCGGCCGGCTCCAGGGTGGTGATGTCCGCGACGTCGAAGCGGTGCTCGGCGTCGAATTCGCGGTAGCGGGCGCTCAGCCGCCAGCCGCTGAGCGGGATCACGCCGATCCCGCGCCACGCGCGGTCGGTCACCTCGAAGACATCGTCCAGCATGGCCCGCGCCGCCGGATTCCCCTCCGGCCGCACCGCCCGCGGATAGGCGTTCTCGACCCGGTGCTCGCCGCGCTCCAGCTGCCGCACGGTGCGCCGTACGCCCTCCAGGATGTCGAGCGGCTCGAAGCCGGTGACGACGATCGGCACCCGCCAGCGCTCGGAGAGCGCCGGGTACTCGTCGGTGCCCATCACACTGCACACATGACCGGCCGCCAGAAAGCCCTGCACCCGGCAGGAGGGCGAACTCATGACCGCCTCGACGGCCGGCGGCACCCGGACGTGCGAGATGAGCACGCTGAAGTTGCGGATGCCGCGCTTGCGGGCCTGGTGCACGGCCATGGCGTTGGGCGGCGCGGTGGTCTCGAAGCCGATGCCGAAGAACACCACCTCGCGGTCGGGGTTCTCGACCGCGATGCGCAGCGCGTCCAGCGGCGAGTACACCACCCGCACATCGCCGCCCGCGCCGCGGACCTGGAACAGATCCCGCCCGGTGCCCGGCACCCGCAGCATGTCCCCGAAGGAACAGAAGATCACCCCCGGCGCGGAGGCGATCTCCAGGGCCTTGTCGATCATCTCCAGGGGTGTTACGCACACCGGACACCCCGGGCCGTGGATCAGCTCCACCCCGTCGGGCAGCAGCTGGTCGATGCCGTGCCGGATGATGGTGTGCGTCTGCCCGCCGCACACCTCCATCAGCGCCCACGGCCGGGTCACCGTCGCCCTGATGTCGTCGAGCAGGCCCCTGGCCAGCTCCGGATTCTGGAACTCCTCCAGATACTTCACCGCTCCACCTCCCACGGATCCCCGAACTCCTCCTGCAGCAGACCCAGCTCGGCGAAGAGGTCGAGCGTTCTGCGCGCCGACTCCTCGTCCAGCCGCTGCAGGGCGAACCCGACGTGCACGATCGCGTACTCGCCCACCTTCAGGTCCGGCAGATACTCCAGACACACGTCCTTGACCACTCCGCCGAAGTCGACGACGGCCATCCGGGCGCCGTCCCGCTCCGCGATCTCCATCACCCTGCCGGGCACCGCCAGACACATGGAGCCGTCTCCTCTCAGGTCAGGACCCGCCCGGTCACCATCAGCTGGCCGAGCGCGAGCCCTCCGTCGTTGGGCGGCACACGGCGGTGCCGCAGCACCGTGAACCCGTCCGCCGTCAGATCGCGCGCACACCCCGACAGCAGCAGCGCGTTGCCGAACACCCCGCCGGTCAGCGCCACCGTCGTGAGCCCGTGCGCCTCCCGGGCCCGCGCGCACAGCCGCCGCACCAGCTCCACCACGGCGGCGTGGAAGCGGGCGGCGATCCGGCCGGCCGGCGCCCCGGCCCGCACCTCGGCCGCCGCCGCCGCGAGGACGGGGGCGGGATCGGCCAGCCACCGGCCCTCCCGCTCGCGCAGCGCGAAGCGGTAACCCTCCGCCGGGCCGTGCGCGTGCGCCGCGCCCTCCAGCTCGATCGCCGCCTGCGCCTCGTACCCGCTGAGGTGGCAGATCCCCGCCAGCGAGGAGACCGCGTCGAAGAGCCGGCCCATGCTGGAGGTGGGGACGCAGCCGAGTCCGGAGTCCAGCCGGCGCGCCAGCACCCGGCGTTCGTCGTCGGGACAGCGGGCGACGGGCGGCAGATCGTCCGCCCAGCCGATGCCCGCGGACCGCAGATGGGCCAGCGCCATCCGGTACGGGCGCGTCACCGCCGCGTCGCCGCCCGCCAGGGGCGCGTAGGACAGCTGACCGAAGCGGGTGAAGCCGTCGTAGTCCGCGAGCAGCACCTCGCCGCCCCACACCGCGCCGTCGTCGCCGTACCCGGTGCCGTCGAAGGCGACGCCGATGACCGGCCGGCCGCCGTCGAGACCGTGCTCCGCCATCGCCGCCGCGACATGCGCGTGGTGGTGCTGCACCCGCCGCACCGGCCGGCCGTCCGCCCGGCGCGCCGCACGGGCCGCCGAGCGGTAGCCGGGGTGCCGGTCGGCGGCCAGCACGGCCGGCGCGACGCCGGTCAGCGCGCCGAGATGACCGGCCGCGCGGTCGAAGGCGTCCAGCGTCGCCAGATCGTCCATGTCGCCGATGTGCGCCGACAGCCAGGCGTGCCGGCCCTCCGCGAGCGCGAGCGCGTTCTTCAGATCGCCGCCCGCCGCGAGCACCGGGTGGACCGGCAGCGGCAGCGGGACGGGTGTGGGGACGTATCCGCGCGAGCGGCGCAGCGGCAGCGTCCGCCCGTCGACGACCCGCACCACCGAGTCGTCGCACGGCACATGGATCGGCCGGTCGTGCGCCAGCCAGGCGTCCACCAGCGGCGCGAGCCGCTCCAGCGCCTCCCGGTCGTCGGTCACGATGGGCTCCCCGGCGAGGTTGGCGCTGGTCATGACCAGCAGCCGGGGCCCGGGCGGATCCCCCGGCAGACCGAGCAGCAGATGGTGCAGGGGGGTGTACGGGAGCAGTACGCCGAGGTCGGGGCCGCGCGGCGCGACCGCGTCCAGCGCCGCGCCCCCGGCCGTGTCCCGGGAGCCGGGCCGCCGCCGCAGCAGGACGACGGGCCGGACGGGACCGGTCAGCAGCGCCCGTTCGGCCGCGCCGACGTCCGCGAGCCGCTCGATGTCCGCGAGCCCGCGCGCCATCACGGCGAACGGCTTGTCGCCCCGGTTCTTGCGGCGGCGCAGCTCCGCGACGGCGTCCGCGTTCCCGGCGTCGCACGCCAGGTGGTAGCCGCCGATCCCCTTGACCGCCAGGATCGCGCCGTCCGCCAGCAGTTCCCGGGCCCGGCCGAGCGCCTCCCCGCCGCCGAGCGCCGACCGGCCCGGGGCCAGCAGGGCGAGCCGGGGGCCGCAGTCGTGACAGGAGACCGGCTGGGCGTGGAAGCGCCGGTCGGCCGGGTCGCGGTACTCCCGCTCGCACTCCGGGCACATCGGGAAGTCCGCCATCGTCGTGGCCGCCCGGTCGTACGGCAGACCCGTGACGATGGTGAAGCGCGGCCCGCAGCCGGTGCAGGTGATGAACGGATGGCGGTGGCGGCGGTTTCCGGGGTCGGCGAGTTCGGCCAGACAGGGCGCGCAGGTCGCGGTGTCGGGCGGGATGAGGGCGCGGCCCGCGCCGCCGCCCGCCCGGGAGGGGGCGATCGCGAAGCCCTTCGCCCCGGTGGCGTCGATGCCCTCGTGGCGTACGGAGGCCACCCGGGCCGGCTCCGGGGCGTCCGTCCCCACCCGGCGGCAGAAGGCGTCGACCGCGTCCGGCGTCCCCTCGATCTCCGCGAGGACCCCGTCGCCGGTGTTGGTGACATGGCCGGAGAGCCCGAGTTCGGCGGCGAGCGCGAAGACGTACGGCCGGAAGCCGACGCCCTGGACCACCCCCTGCACGGCGACCCTCCGGCGCAGCGGGGCGACCGCCTCCGGCGACCGGGTCACCGGTGGTCCGCGACCGGGCCGCCGTGCCGGTGCGCGCGCGGGACCGCGTCGGGTTCGTGGGCGTGGGGCACGGCGGGGTGGTCGTGGGAGTGTGCGCCGTGGACGTGGACGTCCGGGGCGTGGTCGTGTTCGTGGAGGGCCGGGTCGTGGACGTGCGTGTCCGGGCCGTGCGCGTCCGGGTGCGGGTGCGCGTGCGCCTGTGGGTGCGTGTCCGGGTGCGGATGCGCGTATGGGTGCGTGTCCGGGTGCGGGTGTGCGGGGGAGTGCCGGTCCGCCGTACGGGACATCACCGGCCGGTGCGCGGCCGCCCCCTCCCGCACCGCGAGCGCCCGCTCCAGCAGCGCGCCGACGCCCCGCCCGGCGCGGGCCGAGGTGAAGACCACCTCCACGCCCGGATTGACCCGCGCCACATTGCGGACGAACGTGTCCTGGTCGAAGCCGACGGCCTCCGCGATGTCCGTCTTGGTGACCATCACCAGCTGGGCCAGCCCGAACGCGCCCGGATACTTCAGCGGCTTGTCCTCGCCCTCCGTCACCGAGGCCAGCGTCACCCGCAGCGACTCCCCGAGGTCGTAGGAGGCCGGGCAGACCAGATTGCCGACGTTCTCCACGAAGAGGACCCGGGTGCCCGAGGGCAGCCAGCCCGCCAGATAGCCGCGCAGCATCACCGCCTCCAGATGGCACAGCCCGTCGGTGAACACCTGCTGGACCGGGGCCCCCGTACGCGCCAGCCTGCGGGCGTCGTTCTCGGTCGCGAGATCGGCGGTGAGCGCCGCGACCGGCACCCCGCGCTCGCGGGCCAGGGCGAGTTCGGCCTCCAGCAGCGCGGTCTTCCCGCTCCCCGGACTGGACAGCAGATTCACCGCCACCGTGCCCCGGGACGCCAGCTCGGCCCGCAGCGCCCGCGCGCTGTCGTCGTTGCGGGCGAGGACCGCCTGCCGGAGATCGGCCGTACCGCACATGGCATTCCGCCTTCCTCGTCAGCCGTGGGCGGGCAGCGGGCCGTCGGCCCACTCGACCTCACGGATCTCCAGTTCACGTCCCGTCAGCAGCTCGGCGCGGGCGCCGCCGCACCGAGGACAGGCCAGGTCGGGCGGCATGCCAGGAGCCCACTCGACCTCGCACGGACCGCACCGCGCCCGGGCCGGAACGCTCCGCGTGCTCAGCCGCGCGCCCTCCAGGGCGGTGCCCCGGCAGGCCAGTTCGAAGCAGAAGTCCAGCGCCTTCGGCACCACTCCCGCGAGTTCGCCGACGTCCAGCCGCACCACGGCCACCGACGTCGCGCCGCGTGCGGAGGCGGCCCGGTCCACCTGGTCGACGACGGCCGCCGCGATCGACATCTCGTGCATGGGTACGCCTCGCTCCACGGCTTCGCTCCGGTCGCCCGCGGCGGCTCGGCGGCGCGGCGTGACAGCGGTCCCATTGCACGGCGCGCCGCCGGCCGGAGCCGGACGCCACGCCGCCCGCGCGCACACGGGCCACCCCACTGGCCCCGGCCCGCGTCCGGGCCTCGTCCGGGCCTCGTCCGACCGGAGTCCGCGACCGCGAAGGGCGGCCCGCGCGCCCTGAGATCGCCCGTGCGCGCGCCCGGACCGTCACATCCGGGAGATGCGCAGATACCTCTTGATGTCCGGCAGGGTCTGCCAGAGCACCGCTCCGACGGCGGCCCCCAGCGCCGCGACGAGCACTGTCCTCACCATGGTCACGCCCTTCTCCCGGACCGCTGGACCCCAGCGGTCTCCTTCGCCGGACCGGTCTCGTCCGCGAGCACTTCGAGGATCAGCCGTACGGCCCCGGCCACCGCGGCCGCGACCGGCTCGCTCAGCCCGATCCCCTCCTCCAGCGTCGCGGGCTCGCAGCCGACCACCAGCACCCGTTCGGGCGGTACGCCGCCGGTGCCCGCGCTCAGCGTCGCCAGCAGCGCCAGCACCGCGTCCGGGCCCATCCGGTGGCCGTCCAGCGCCGGCGCGTCCGAGATCTCCACCGGGCCCGTCTCCGCCTCGATCAGATACACCGTCCCGGGCGGGCCGCCGCGGGAGACCGCGTCGACCAGCACCAGCGTCCGGTAGCCCTCCAGCAGCTGATACGCCAGATGCACGCCCCGGACCCCGACGTCGGCCACCTCGACCCCGTCCGGCACCCCGGCCGCGCCGAGCCGCCGCACGGCCTCCACCCCGAACCCGTCGTCGCCCAGCAGGACATTGCCCACCCCGGCGACCAGCACCCGGCCGGTCACGGCTCCTCCAGCGGGGTGACCTCGTCGGGCTGGAAGTAGCGGAACCTGCCCTGGCTGCGCCAGAGATCGGCGCCCGGATCGCCCTCCACGGTCACCGCCAGATGCACCGAGCCGTCGACGTCGTGCAGCACCGCCTCGACCAGCGCGGTGCGCCCGTGCAGAAAGAGGTCCTGCGCGTCGGTGCGGCGGCGGCCGGGACCGAGCACCACCCGGCTGCCCGCGCCGACCTGACGGCCCGCGATGAGCACCCGGTCCCGGGCGGGGTCCACGTCCCGGTCGGCCCCCGGATCCCACCACGGCCGCTCCATGGGCGCGGACGGGTCCCAGGAACCCGCCGGGACCTCTCCGGGGCCGGGCCCCGCCGAGACCTCACCCGGGCCGGGCCCCGGCGGACCGGTCACCTCGCGCAGCGCCCGTACCGCGCCGTGCAGCCGTTCCAGCACCTCCGGAGGCATGGAGTCCGCCAGATCGATCACCGCGCCCGCCCGGTCGTCCGTGCCCCGGGCCTCGCGTTTCTCACGGTCGGTCAGAGCCGCCGTGCGCAGGGCGAGGATCTCGTCGATCTCGGTCGCGTCGTAGAGCGCCCCCGGGCTCTCCGGCGCGATCCGCGGCCGGTCCTCCAGGATGATCGGCGAGGAGAGCACCACCTGATCGCGGCCGGGCTCCCCGGCCAGCACCGGCCAGGTGTGCTCATTGCGGCACTCGGCCACCGCCGCCGCGGCCCACCGGGGCGGATCGGTCACCGACAGGAAGGAGCCCCGGTCGAGGGCGAGCAGCAGATGCGCCGAGACCAGCGAGTGCGGCAGCACCGCCTCCCGGCGCGGCTCGCCGGGCCCCTCCCACGCGGCGGTGTTCTCCACGACGGCGGTGAGCCGCACCGCGCGATACGGGCCCGGGATCTCCCGGGTGCGCAGCCGGATCACGCCCTCGACCGCCTCCCGGACCCGCAGCAGCCGGCCCTTCCGGACGCCCGAGTCCACGACCGGCTCCTCGTCCCGCCGGGCGGGCAGCCGGAAGGGGCGGACCACTCCGCCGTCGCGCGCCGGCTCCGCCACCGGTACGAGCAGCCGGACCCGCTCCTCCACGCCCTCGTCCCAGGCGACGAGCGTACGGTCGCTCAGCTCCAGCTCGGGGACCGTCTCATGGCCGCCGTCGGCCGTGACCCGCTGGACGGTCCTGCGCCGCGCGCGCAGAAAGCGCAGCTCGACGGCGAGCCGCGCGCCGTCGCGCGGCTCCATCAGACACTCGGTCCGCTGCCGGACGTGCTCGCCGCTCCCCTCGCCGCCGCAGGCGGGCGGGACCAGGACGCCGAACTGCCAGCGCAGCCGGTTCTTCGCGGCCGAGGCCCGGTACGGGTAGAGGACGTACCCCTCGAACAGCACCGCGTCGGCGATCTGGCGCACCGAGGCGAGACGCTCCTCCAGCTCGGCGGGGAAGGCGTCGGGACCGGTGGGGGAACCGTCCGCCCCGGTGGGGAAGTCGTCGGGTCCGTCGGCGGAGACGTCCGGTCCGGCGGCCGTGTCCGTCATCGCACGCCCTCCCCGATCTCCACGGGTTCCGCCTCCACGGGCTCCCCGATCTCCCCGATCTTCACGGGTTCCGCCGGCTCCGGCGGTTCCGCGGTGCTGAGGAGCGCCCGTACGGTCGCCTCCCACGAAGGCAGCGCCCGCCGGGTGCGGAACGCGAGCAGACCGTCGATGACGTCGCCGGGCAGCCGCAGCCAGCCGCAGCCGGGGAAGTGCTGCTCGATCATCTCCCGCCACACCCGCACCGGCAGACGCACGGTGCTCTCCCGGTCCCAGGAGACGGGAGTGACCTGGAAGCCCGCCGGGCCGCTGAAGACGGTGCCGGAGAAGAGCAGCAGCAGCGGCACCTCGCCCTCGTCCAGGGCCCGGAAGTACCGGGTGGCGGCGATGTCGAGGTCGTAGGTGCACGCGACCGGGACGTCGACCTCGGTCTCGCCGGTGAATCCCGGGACCATCAGGGAGACCTGGGCGAACTGGATCGGATGGAGCGTGCTGCCCCAGCGGGCGCGCTCGCCGAAGAGATCCGTCAGCCGTTCGCCCTCGGCGTCGGCGTAGGTGCGGCGCGCCGGCTCGATGCGCAGCTGGCAGCGGAGCGCCACCGCGTGCACCCGGTGCCCGCCGGCGGCGGTGATCCGCAGCCGGAAGACCAGGGTGGGCCCGGCGGCGTGCCGGTCGGCGCGGACCTCCGTACAGGTGAAGTGGAGTTCGGTCATGTCAGAGCCTCCTCGGGCAGCGGCCGTGCCCGGCTCTCGAGGGCGGTGAAGAAGGAGTCGAGTTCGGCGTGGGCCTCCGCGCCGCCGTCGAAGCCCCGCCAGTACAGCCGCATCCGGCCGACCAGCTCGTAACAGAGGTCCACCGGCACCAGGAAGCACCGGACGCCCTCCCGTGTACGGCGCATCAGCAGCGCCTCCACATCGGGCTCCAGCGCCGCCGCGAGCCGGCTGTCGCCGAAGGCGCTGCGCCACGCGGTCTCGGCGAGTTCGCTCTCGGTGGCTCCGGCCGGGCCGGGGTAGCAGAGCACCGGGCCCCCCGCGGCCGAGTTGACCAGCAGGAAGGCCGTGCTCACCGGGATGCCCAGCGCCGCCCAGACGCCCTCGCCCGGCTCCCGGCCGGGGTCGGTGAGACAGCGGTCGGGCACGGCGCGGTAGCGGCCCCCGGCCGCCCCGGGCTGCTGAAACAGCAGGGCGCAGGCGCCGCAGGCGCAGACCAGGGCGCGTTCGGCGGTGTCCGCGAGATGCCGGTGGCCCGGGGCGAGCCCGGCGCCGCAGAAGGCGCAGCGCTCCGGCAGCGGCGGGGCGGGTTCACGCAGCCCGCGCAGAAGCGCGGTGCCGGTGCGGGACAGCGGCCGGCGGACGCCGGCCGGGCCCGGGCCGCCGCCGGGGTGGCGGGTCACCGGGTCCGGTTCGGTCTCGCCGTGGGTCTGGCGGTGGGCCGCCGGGCCTGTGCCGCCGTCGGTGCGGGTGGTCACCGGGCCTCCGCCGCCGTCGGCGGGCGGCTGCCGATCTGGAGCAGGGCGGGGGCCTGTTCCCAGACGATCGCGGTCACCTCCGGCGCGTGGCAGGCGATCGCGTTCTCCACCTCCCGCTCGTCGCCGCCGCCGCAGCCGCACCCGCCGCCGGACTCGGCGCGACGCAGCGTCAGCGTGCCGCTGTCCGGGTCGTGGCCGACGAGCACGGCCGGAGTCCTCGGCAGCGAGTCCAGCGCGCGGACGATCCGCGCGCCGACGTCCTCGGGGTGCAGATCGTGCAGGACCAGCAGCCCGGCCGCCGCCGGACGGTCCAGCGCCGGTACGAGCGCCTCCGGCGCCACCGCCCCGACCAGCGCGGCCAGGCCCTCCCCGTAGAACGCCATCAGTTCGCGCACCAGATCCTCGCCCGCCTCGCGGGCCCCCGTGCCGGTCAGCCGGTCCAGCGCCTCCTGGACCCGCAGGCCCGTCTCCTCCGCCGCCATCAGGCGAGCCCGCTCAGCCCGGTGGGGACGTGCAGCTGCTTGAGGGTGCGGCCGCCGCCCACGTACATGTGCACTCCGCAGGGCAGACAGGGATCGAAGCTGCGGACGGCCCGCATGATGTCGATGCCCTTGAAGTTCTCCGGGGAGTTCTCCTCGAAGATCGGGGTGTTCTGCACCGCGTCCTCGTACGGTCCCGGGGTGCCGTACGAGTCGCGGACGCTGGCGTTCCACGGCGTGGGCGGATACGGGTGGTAGTTGGCGATCTTCCCGTCGCGGATCACCATGTGGTGCGAGAGCACCCCGCGCACCGCCTCGGTGAATCCGCAGCCGATGCTCTCGTCGGGCACCTCGAACCTCTCCCAGGTCTGGGTGCGCCCGGCCCGCACCTCCGCCAGCGCCTTCTCCGCGAAGTGGAGGGCCGCCGCCGCCGCGTACGCCTGGAAGTAGGTACGGGCGCGATTGCGCTCGATGGCGTTGCTCCACTGAGGGATCTTCCACTCGAAGGTGGTCTCGGGCTTCGTCATCGAGCGGGGCAGATTGATGACCACGCTGTGGCCCGTGGCCTTGATGTAGCCGATGTCGACCAGCCCGGAGAGCGCCGTGGACCAGAGCCGCGCGATCGGCCCGCCTCCGGTGTCCAGCGCCAGGTGCTCCTTGCCGTCGAACCAGCGCGGCGACATCACCCAGCTGTACTTGTCGTCGAAGTTCCGCTTCTGCGGGGCCGGGATGGTGTGCTGGTTCCACGGGTGGCGCGGGTCGACGGGATTGCCCAGCGGGTCGTGGGTGACGAAGAGGTCCTTGCCCTGCCAGTCCTCGTAGTAGGAGCTGCCGAGCAGGATCCGGATGCCGAGATTGATCTCGGTGAGGTCGTTGGTGACCAGCTTGCCGTCGACGACGACGCCCGGGGTGACGAACATCTTCCGTCCCCAGTCCGTCATATTGCGGTAGGTGAAGTCGCAGTGGTCCGGGTCGTTGAGACTGCCCCAGCACCCGAGCAGCACCCGGCGGCGGCCGACCTCCTCGTAACCGGGCAGCGCCTGGTAGAAGAAGTCGAACAGGTCGTCGTGGAGCGGGACGACCTTCTTCATGAACTCCACGTACCGCATGAGCCGGGTGAGGTAGTCGGTGAAGAGCTGCACGGTCGCCACCGTGCCCACCCCGCCCGGGTAGAGCGTGGAGGGGTGGACATGCCGTCCCTCCATCAGACAGAACATCTCCCGGGTGTACCGGCTGACCTGGAGCGCCTCGCGGTAGAACTCGCCCTCGATGGGGTTGAGCGAGCGCATGATGTCGGCGATCGTCCGATACCCGTGCTCGCCGGCGTGCGGGGCCTCGGTGCGCTCGGCCTCCTCCAGCACCCCGGGGTTGGTCTCGCGGACCATCCGCTCGCAGTAGTCGACCCCGACCAGGTTCTCCTGGAAGATGTTGTGGTCGAACATGTACTCGGCCGCCTCGCCGAGGTTGATGATCCACTCGCCCAGGTGCGGCGGCTTCACCCCGTACGCCATGTTCTGGGCGTAGACCGAGCAGGTGGCGTGGTTGTCGCCGCAGATGCCGCAGATCCTGCTGGTGATGAAGTGGGCGTCGCGCGGGTCCTTGCCGCGCATGAAGACGCTGTAGCCGCGGAAGACGGACGAGGTGCTGTAGCACTCCGCGACCTTCTTCTGCTTGAAGTCGATCTTCGTATGGATGCCCAGGCTGCCCACGATCCGGGTGATCGGGTCCCAGGACATCTCCACCAGGCCCGTGCCGTCTCCGGCCGCCTTGGTCGTTGGTGCCATCGTGTCTCGTGTGCCCTTCTGCGAAACGGGAGAGGTGCGGCGGGAGGCCGGGAGGCCGGGCGGCGGGGACGGCTCAGCGGGGCGCGCGGTAGCCGGTCGTCAGCGCGCGACCGGTCCGGCGCCACCGGGGTTCCTTGTCCAGCGTCCTCGTCGTGATGGTGCGCAGCCGGCGGACGACCGCGCCGTACGCGGAGCTGGCGTTGCTGGAGATGTGCGAGCCGGGCGGGGCGTCCATGAACGGCATGAACTTGTCGGGGAAGCCCGGCATGGTGCAGCCGATGCAGATGCCGCCGACGTTGGGGCAGCCTCCGACGCCGTTGATCCAGCCGCGCTTGGTGACATTGCACTTGACGACCGGGCCCCAGCAGCCGAGCCGCACCAGGCACTCGGGGGTGCCGTACGAGGAGGCGAACTGCCCCTGCTCGTAGTAGCCGCCCCGGTCGCAGCCCTCGTGGACGGTCGCCCCGAACAGCCAGGTCGGGCGGAGCTTGTCGTCCAGCGGGATCATCGGCGCCGAGCCGGCGAGCTGGTAGAGCAGATAGGTGAGCGTCTCCGCGAAGTTGTCCGGCTGGACGGGGCAGCCGGGCACGCACACGATCGGGAGGCCCGCCTTCGACTTCCAGTCCCAGCCGAGATAGTCGGGGACGCCCATTGCTCCGGTCGGGTTGCCCGCCATGGCGTGGATGCCGCCGTACGTGGCGCAGGTGCCGATCGCGACGACGGCGGTGGCCTTCGGCGCGAGCCGGTCCAGCCACTCACTGGTGGTGATGGGCTGACCGGTCTCGGGGTCGTCGCCGAACCCGCACCAGTAGCCCTCCGCCTTGATCTGCTCATTGGGGATCGAACCCTCGACGACCAGCACGAACGGCTCCAGTTCGCCCCGGTCCGCCGCGAAGAACCACTCGACGAAGTTGTCCGCGCCCTGGACCGGCCCGCACTCGAAGTCGATCAGGGGCCAGTGCACGGCGACCTCGGGCAGCCCCGGCAGCGCGCCGGTGACGATCTCCTCGATGCTGGGCTGGGTGGCCGCGGTCAGCGCGACCGAGTCGCCGTCGCAGCTCAGCCCCGCGTTGATCCAGAGGATGTGCACCGGGCCGGTGTCCGCGGCGGTGTCGGGGGCGCCGGCGGTCGATGTCCCGCTCACGTGGATACCTCCCTGAAAAGGGATGAATCGATGAAAAACGCTTATTAAGTTCATAGCATCTTCCGCTGCCGGGTGGGGCCTCCGGCCGGGGGCGCTCCGGGCGCGTCCATCGGCCGCGCCCGCGGCTGTGCGGGCGGGGGCGCTCCGGGCGGTACGGCGTACGTGGGGTCGTGCATCCGCCGGTCCGCCGGTCCACCGATACGGGGGTACGGGGGTACGGGTGGCCCTCCGGCGGTCCGGGGGTGCGGGCGGGCGTTTCGGTGCGGCGTTTCGGTGCGGCGGTTCGGTGTCCCGGTGCTTCGGCGGCCGGGCGGGCCCTCCGGCCTGTGAGGGGCTGGTCCGGTCGGGTGGTGACGGGGTGGCCGGGGGAGACGGGGCGGTCGGGAGGGCGTCGTGGTGGGGTCGCCCTCGGGCGGGCGTGGGCCCGTGGAGCCCGGGGGCCGGTGGTCCGGTTCGGCGGGTGGCGCGGCGGCGCTCCGGGGGTCGGGGCGGGCCGCGTTGTGGCAGGTGGTGCCGGTGTTGTCGCCGGTGCAGGGGTGGTCGTGGCCGGGGATCCGGCGGTCCGGTCGGACGGGTGGCGGGGTTCGGCCATCACGCGTCGATGGGGGAGCCCTCCACGGGTGTTCCGGAGCTTCCGCTTCCGGCGCTGTGGCCGGGCGGCGGCCGGACGGACGGGCCTCGGCGCGCCGCCCCGGGCAGCCGTCCGGACCGGCGGCGGGGGCCGCCGCGACCCCGCGCGGGACCGCCGCCGAGGGCGGCCTCGCGGGCCCGCCGGGCCTCGGGCGCGCGCCAAGTCCCATACCGGCCATCCCGCTGTCCGGCGTTGACATGTCCAAGCGGCAAATTCAAGAATCAAGGTATTCGGACTCAGCGCATCAGACGGAACATCGACTCTCCACCGAGGGGAGAACGACCTTTGCGCGTCACCGCCGGACTTCCCCCGCCGGCCTCCGCGCCCCGCCGACGCCGGGGCGCTCCCTTCGTTCCGCACGACGGACCCCGGACCCGACCGGCCGCCCGGCGCCCCGCCGGCCGCCGGGCGCGATAACCGCCGCGTACTCCCGCGGCGCCGTACCCCTCCGCGACACCGCGCGGCCGGTCCCGCCGCCGTGGCGGGAGCGCGCCCACCGCCGGCGGCCCCCGGGCCGGAGCCGGCGGCACGGCGCGTCCGCGACCGGCCCGCCGCCTCATCGGCCTCACCACACCCCCCACGTGCCGCCGCACCGGGAAGCGCCATCGGGCCCGGTGACCGGGGCTGAAGGAAACAGACAGGTGACAGGTACTGACATGAAGACGCTGCTCGACGACGTCGAACAGACCGGCGATCCGCGTATGGACCTCACATCCACCGAGATCGTCTTCTACCGGCACATCGCCCGGCAGGGCCCGCTGCGCGTCGAGGAGCTGCTCGACTGCGCGGAGGCCGACCACCCCGTCCGCGCGCTGGACAGACTCGTCTCCGTCGGTCTGGTGCGACGGCTGGGCACCGGGGTCGTGGCCGCCGTCGACCCCGCGCGGGTGTCGGACCGGCTGCTGGAGAAATGGCAGCAGCGGGCCCACAGCGCACAGCTGGATCTGCTCTGGATGCGCAGTCAGATCGCGGAACTGGGCCTGATCTACGCCACCCAGCGGCACCCAGCCGAAGGCCCTCAGCTGGAGCGGATCACCTCACCGGACGAGGTCGTCCGGACCCTGAACCGATACGCCGACACCAGCGACGAGGAGGTCCTCACCGCCCAGCCGGGCCCGGCCGCCGAGCCGGCCGTGGCCTGGCACCCCAGCCTGAGACTGCGCGACCGAGGCGTACGGCTGCGCACGCTCTACCAGTACGCGGTGCGATTCGTCCCGGAGGCGGCCCGGTTCGTCGACGAGGCCACCGCGGCGGGCGCCGAGGCCAGAACCGTCACCGGGGATCTCGCGCGGTTCGTCGTCTTCGACCGCAAGGCGCTCGTCGTCCCGCTGCGCGACGGCTCGGACGGGGTGCTCGTCGTCCGCAACGAGGATCTGATCGCCTCCGCCACCGAGATGTTCAACGCCTTCTGGCTGACCGGCGACCGGCTCGGCGGCCACCGGGAGGAGACCTTCGTCCAGGACCTCGCCCACCGGACCAAGCGCTCCATTCTCCAGCATCTCCTCGACGGCGCCGACGACCGGGCGACCGCCCGCGCGCTGGGCATCTCGGTACGGACGTGCCAGCGCCACGTCTCCGAGATGATGCGCCAACTCGGCGCGACCAGCCGGTTCCAGCTGGGCTACCTCTGCCGCGAGCGCGGGCTGCCGGGGGACGGGCCGCTCTCTCCCTGAACCGGACGCCGCGCGCCGCCGCCCGGACTCAGGGCCGCCGCCCGGACTCAGGGCCGGCGCGCGGCGGGCGGCCGGGCCCCGCCGGCCCGGTCGCCGCCCGGCCCCTCCGGCGTGGTCCCCTCCGGCGTGGGCGCCGTCCGCTCCCGGCAGAGTGCGACGACGACGGCGCCCGCGATCGCCAGCGCCCCGCAGACGACGGCGGCCCAGCTCATCCCGGTGCTGAACGCCCCGGCCCGGCCGCCTCCGGCCGACGGCGCGGCGACCACGGCCGCGACCATCGCCACCCCCAGCGAGGAACCGAGGTAGCGCGCGGTGTTGTTCGCCGCCGACCCCACCGAGACCCGGTCCGGCGGCACGCTCCGTACCGCCAGGGAGGCGAGCGCCGCGTTGACCACACCGCTGCCCACCCCCGCGAGCACCAGACCGGGCACCAGCCGCCACCACGACGACTCCCCGGTGACGCCGGTCAGCGCGAGCATGCCGACCCCGCACACCAGCAGCCCGGCCGCGACCTGCTGCCGGTCGCCGACCCGCTGGACGAACCGCCGGGCCTGGGGAGCGACGAGGAACGACAGCCCGGACCAGAAGGCCAGCAGCCCGGCGCTCTCCAGCGGGCTCAGCCCCAGCACGAGCTGGGCCGCCACCGGGACATAGGTCATCAGCCCGATCACCGCGACCCCGGTCACCAGGGCCCCGGTCGTCGAGGCGACGAAGGCGGGCCGCCGCAGAAACGCCGGCTCCAGCACCGGATCCGCGGCCCGCCGCTCCACCAGGGCGAAACAGCCGAGCAGCAGCACCCCGGCGGCCAGCGACAGCACCACCGGGGCGCGCGTCCAACCGCTCCTGCCCTCGGTGAGGGCGGCCACCAGCAGCGAGATCCCGGCCGCCAGGGTGAGCACCCCCGCCGGATCGAAGCGCCGTCGTACCGTGCTCCGGGACTCCTGGAGCGACAGCGCGCCCCAGAGCGCGACGACCGCGGCGAGGACGGCGAGCACCCAGTACACCGAGGGCCGGCCGGCGGCCTCGGTCAGCACGGCCGCGTACACCGGACCGATCGCGATGCCGCCGCCGACCATCGCCCCCCACAGTCCGGTGGCGCGCGCCCGCCGGGGGCCGGGCGGGAAGGCGTGCCCCAGCAGACCGAGACTGGAGGCCAGCAGCGCGGCCCCGGCCGCGCCCTGGGCGAGCCGGCCGAGGACGAAGACCGGGGTGTCGCTCGCCGTCGCGCAGACGGCGGAGGCCAGCGCGAGGCCCGCCCCGCCGAGCACCAGCAGCCGTCTGCGGCCGAAGTGGTCGGCGAGCGTGCCCGCCGCCATCAGGGAGGCCGCCAGCCCCACGCTGATGCTGCCCAGGATCCAGGTCCGCCCCGACTCCCCGGAGCCCAGCTCCTCGGTGAGGACCCGGATCGTGGACACGGGAGCGGTGAACGCGACGAGCACCAGCAGGGGCGCGGCGCAGGCGATCCACAGCGTCGCTCGGGCGGATGACGGACGTACGACCGGTTCGGTCGTCACAGCAACCCCCAGGGGTCGGCGGGCCGGACGGGCGGGACTCTAGCAGTTCATTCACCGAACCATCCAGTTCATTGACCGAACTGCTAGGATGTTTCGATGGGATTGGGACGCGGCTACGCGAGTCAGGACTGTTCACTGGCCCGCGCGCTGGAAGTGGTGGGGGAGCGCTGGACGCTCCTGGTGCTCCGCGACTGCTTCTACGGGGTCCGCCACTTCGGTGACTTCCGCGCCCATCTGGACATTCCGCGCGCCGTGCTCACCGACCGGCTCAAGTCCCTGGCCGCCATGGGCATCGTCGAGCGCCGCCCGCACACCACCGGCGTCGAGGTGGACTACGCGCTGACCGAACGCGGCCTGGATCTCTGGCCGGTCGTGTTCGCCCTCGCCCAGTGGGGCGAGCGCTGGTTCGCGCCCCAGGGCGTCCGGCGGCTCTTCAGCCATACGGTGTGCGACGCCGATCTCGACGCCGACGGCCGGTGCCCGGTCTGCGATCTCGTCCCCCCGCCCGGCGACCTCCTCGTACGCCAGGGGCCCGGCGCCGACTCCTCGCTCCGCGACGACCGGGTCAGCGTCGCCCTGCGCGGCGGCCCGCACCGGCTGCTCACCGACCTCTTCCCGGAGCCCGCGCACCGCCGCTGACCGCGCCCCCCCGCGCCCGCGCCCGCGCCCTTTCGTCCGGGCCCCGCGCCCGCCGGGTCGCTCCTCTTTACGACAGTCGTGATCGTGAGGACGTCCGGACCTGTCGTCCCACCGCATTCCGCTGCCAGACTCCTTTTCGAAGAGAAACGCAGCACCACGGACGCACGGAGACGCGTCACAGACGCGTCGAAGACGCACCTTCACCATCGCTTCGAGGGGGCTCATTTCCCATGCCCGGATCAGAATGGGAGTCCGGAGACGCACTGCGGCGCGAAGTCCTCGGAGACGCCTATGTCGACGGCGTATCCGACGCCTGGGCGGGCGCGGCCGAATTGCAGGATCTGGTCGTGCGATTCGCCTGGGGCACCGTCTGGCAGCGCCCGGCATTCGACCGGAGAACCAGAAGTCTGCTCACCGTGGCCGTCCTGACCGCGACGAACCGCCGGCACGAACTCGAACTCCACATCGGCGGAGCCCTGCGCAACGGATGCTCGGTCGACGAACTCGTCGAAGTCGCGCTCCACTGCTCCGTCTACTGCGGGATTCCCGCCGCCATCGACACCGTACGCACCGTCAAAAGCGTCAGCGAACAGCTGAAGTGAATCGGGCGGCGCCGGGCGTTCGACGCCCGGCGAGCCGCCTCGATGTCCTGTACACGGGACAGCGTCGGAAACCGGGAAAACCCCTTCTGGAGCCCCTGTGAATCAGAACGCAGCGCACACGGTGGGAATCATCGGCGTCGGCCCCCGCGGACTGTCCGTCCTGGAACGGATGGTGGAGAACGCGCGCGAGCATTTCCATGAACCGATCGTCGTCCATCTCTTCGAGTCGCGGGAGTTCGGACCGGGCGAGGTGTGGCGCACGGACCAGTCCCCCGACCTCATCATGAACATCGTCGCCTCCCAGATCACCGCCTACCCGGACCGCACCGTCCGGATGGCGGGCCCGATCCGCGAGGGGCCGAGCCTCCACGAGTGGTCGCTCGGCGTCGCGGCCGGAGCCATCGAGGACGCCGGCCCGCCCGAGGTCCTCGCCGAAGCCGCCGGGGTCGACGCGAACAGCTACTGCCGCCGGTCCTACTACGGGCACTATCTGAGATGGGCCTACGCCCAGATCGTCCGCGGCGCACCGCCCGGCGTCGAGATCCGCGAACACCGCCGCACCGTGCTGCTGGTCGCCGACACCCCCTCCGGACGCCAGGCGGTGACCACGGACCTCGGGCACACCACCGAGGTCGACGAACTGGTCCTGGCGACGGGCCACGGCCCGGTGGTCCCCTCCGCCGCCGAGACGGCCTTCCGGGCCTTCGCGGACCGTACGGGCGGCCGGTACTACCCGCCGGCCAACCCGGCCGACGTCGATCTCGGCGGCATAGAGCCGGGCCGGCCGCTGCTGATGCGGGGCCTCGGCCTCTCCTTCTTCGACTACATGGCCCTTCTCACCCAGGGCCGGGGCGGCCGCTACACCAGAACCGCCCAGGGCCTGCGCTACCACCCCTCCGGGAACGAGCCGAGGATCGTCTGCGGCTCACGGCGCGGGGTCCCCCTGCACGGCAGGGCCGACAACGAGAAGGGCGCCGGACGCCATGAACCGGTCTTCCTCACCGAGGCGCGGATCGAGGAGCTGAGGGAGCGGGCCGGCGGCCCGCTCGACTTCCGCCGCGACTGCTGGCCGCTGATCGCCAAGGAGGTCGAGACCGTCTACTACACCCGGCTGCTGGCCCTTCGCGCCTCCGAGGAGACGGCCCAGGAGTTCAGCGGTCTCTACGCCGCCGCGCCCTGGGGCGGCGACGCGGAACGCGTGGTGCTGCGCAAGTTCAAGGTCCCGGAGGAACGGCGCTGGAACTGGACCCGGGTGGCCCGGCCCTGGACCGCCGAGGACATCGCCACCGCGGACGCCTGGCGGACCTTCCTCCGCTCCCATCTGCTCGCCGACGTCCGCGAGGCCCGCCGCGGCAATGTGACCAGCCCGCTCAAGTCCGCCGTCGACGTCGTCCGCGACATCCGCAACGAGATGCGCTTCCTGATGAACAACGGCGGAATCGAAGGGCACTCCTACCGCACCGATGTGGAGGGCTGGTTCAACTCCCTGCACGCCTTCCTCTCCCTCGGTCCGCCCTGGAGCCGGGTGGAGGAGCTGATCGCCCTGATGGACGCGGGCGTCGTCACGGTGGCCGGCCCCGGATTCACCGTCGCCTTCGACCCCGCCGAGTCCGTCTTCACCGGCAGCTCCCGCGTCCCCGGCGACCTCAGCAAGGCCACCGCGCTGATGGAGGCCAGACTCCCCGAGGTCGATCTGACCAGGACCCGCAACACGGTCCTCGCCCACCTCCGCGAACAGCGGCAGGTCAAGAACTTCAGCCTGCTCACCGCGCCGCTGGGGGAGCACCGCACCGGCGGCGTGGCGGTGACCCGGCGTCCGTACCGGGCGGTACGGGAGGACGGCAGCGTCCACCCCCGGCGCTATGTCTTCGGCGTGCCCACCGAGGGCGCCAACTGGATCACGGAGACCGGGATCCGCCCCTTCGTCAACTCCATCACCGTGGGCGACAGCGACTCCATCGCCCGCGCCGTCCTCCGGCTCACCGATCCGCCGGCTCCGCACCCCGCCGGGGCCCCCGACCACGAGAGGAACTGACGCATGGGCACCGCCTCCCCGCCGCTGGACCCGGCGGACCCGCTGGCCGTCGACGACGGCCTCGACGACACCGAGCGCGGGATCCGCGACACCGTACGCGCCTTCGCCCGCGCCGAACTGGCCCCCTTCATCGCCGACTGGTACGAATCCGGGACGGTGCCCCGGAGCGTGGTCAAACAGCTCGGCGCGCTCGGCCTGCTGGGCATGCATCTGACGGGGTACGGCTGCGCGGGCGCCGGCGCGACCGCCTACGGAGTGGCCTGCCGTGAGCTGGAGGCCGTCGACTCCGGACTGCGCTCCCTGGTCTCCACCCAGGGATCCCTGGCCATGTACGCGCTGCACCGCTGGGGCTCCCCGGAACAGAAGGAGCGCTGGCTGCCCCCGATGGCGGCCGGGGACGCCGTCGGCTGCTTCGCGCTGACCGAACCCGACGCCGGCTCCGACCCCGGCGCGATGCGCACCCGGGCCCGGCGCGACGGCGGCGACTGGGTGCTCGACGGATCGAAGATGTGGATCACCAACGGGCCCCTCGCGGACGTCGCCGTGGTCTGGGCGCGGACCGAACCCGAGCACGGTACGAAGGGGATCCGCGGATTCGTCGTCCCCACCGGGACCCCGGGCCTCACCGTCAACGCGATCCCCCGCAAGATGTCGCTGCGCGCCTCGGAGACCGGCGAACTCGTCCTCGACTCCGTACGGCTGCCCCGGGAGGCCGTGCTGCCCGCCGCCGAAGGGCTCGGCGGACCGCTGTCCTGTCTGAGCGAGGCCCGGTTCGGCATCGCCTGGGGCGTCGTCGGCGCGGCCCGCGCCTGCTACGAGACGGCGCTCTCCTACGCGGTGGGCCGGGAGCAGTTCGGCCGCCCCATCGCCGGATTCCAGCTCACCCAGCGCAAGCTGGCCGAGATGGCGATCAGCGTCACCCACGCCTCGCTCCTCGCCGCCCGGCTCGGGGCGCTCAAGGACGCCGGCCGGCTCGGCCCGGCGCAGATCAGCGTCGGCAAACTCGCCAACGCCCGGGCCGCGCTCGACGTCGCCCGCAGCGCCCGGAGCATCCTCGGCGGCAACGGCATCACCCTGGACTACCCGGTCTTCCGCCATCTGGTGAATCTGGAGACGGTGGTGACCTACGAAGGCACCGAGGAAATGCATCTGCTCTCCATCGGAAGGGCGGTGACCGGTGTCTCCGCCTTCCGCTGACCGCACGCGCCCCGACCGCCGTCCCCCCGCCGACCCGGCCCCCTCCGCCCGTACCCCCCTCGCCGTCCCGCCCCCGCCCGACCTCGGCCCGCCCGCCGGCCCGCCCCCGCTCCGCGCGCCCGCGCCCGATCTGCGGCTCACCGCCTCCGCCGCCTTCGTCGCCGTCGCCGGACTGGTCCTGGAGAGCGTCGACGGCGCCGGCGTCGAGGGCCATGTCGACCTCGGCCCGGAACACCACACCCCCTGGGGGATCGTGAACGGCGGTGTCTACACCACCGCCGTGGAGAGCGCCGCCTGCGCGGGCGCGTCGGCGGCGGTCGCCCATCGCGGACAGCGGGCCGTCGCGGTCCATGTCGCCACCGATCTGCTGCGGGCGAGGACCGGCGGCCGGGTCACCGTCCGCGCCCGCCCCGTGCACCAGGGACGTACCCAGCAGATCTGGACCGTGACCGTCTCCGACGGCGGACCGGTCGCCCGGGGCCAGGTCCGGCTCGCCCATGTCGTCGCCGCGCCGGCCGATCGCTGAGCCGCCGACACCGCCCGCCCCACAGAGAGGAGCGGAGAACCCATGGCCGCCTTCCCCGATCTCGGCCTCGACACCGCCGGCCGATTCGCCGCCGTCCTGGGCCTGGAGTTCGACGAGACCCGCGCGGACCGCGTCACCGGCCGCCTCCGCATCGACCACCGTCACCGCAACGCCTGGGGCGATGTGCACGGAGGCGTCTACAGCACGGCCGTCGAACGGGCCGCCAGCGTCGGCGCGTCCCGTGCCGTCGCCGACCGGGGTCTGTTCGCCGTCGGCGTCCACAACGCGACCGACGTCTTCGTCCACTCCGCCGAGGGCCCCGCCGAGGTCATCGCCGAACCCGTCTTCCAGAGCGAGGACCAGCAGGTCTGGTCCGTCTCCGTCACGGCGGCCGGGGACGGCACGCTCCTCGCGCACGGCCGGCTCCGCCTCCAGAACATCCCGCGCCGCGACGCCCCCGCCTGAGACCCGCGCCGCGCTGCCCCGCCTGAGACCCGCGCCGCCCCCGCCCGCCCGAACCCGGCCGGCCGACGGCACACCCCGCCGTCCCGGCCGCCCGCCCCGACCGCATCACCTCCGAAGGGAATGACCCATGGACGAGTCCCCGACGCGCACGGTGCTGGACCTGATGACCGGATACTGGGCCTCGCAGAGCGTCTACACGGCCGCCGCGCTGAACCTTCCCGAACATCTGGAGGCCGGCCGCACCACCAGCCGGGAGGTGGCCGCCGCCACCGGCGCCCACCAGCGCTCGCTCTTCCAGCTGATGCGCTTCCTCGCCGGCCTCGGCCTGCTCCGCGGCGACGACGAGTCGGGCTTCACCCTCACCCCCGCGGGCGCGCTGCTCAGGAAGGACGCCCCGGACTCCCTGCACGACCTCGTGCTCATGTACGGCGACGAGTTCTACCGCACCTGGGGCCGCCTCCTGGACCATGTCCGCACCGGCCGCCCCGCCTTCGAGCACACCTTCGGCGAGCCCATGTACCCGTACCTCGCCGCCCATCCCGAGGCCGCCCGCCGATTCGACGGCACGATGGCCGGGGGCGCGTTCTTCGCCGACCTGCCCCGGGTCCACGACTTCTCCGGCGCCCGGACGGTCGTGGACATCGCGGGCGGCACCGGCGCGCTGCTCCGCGAGGTGCTGCGCGCCTCCCCCGGCGCCCGCGGCGTGCTCTTCGACCAGGCCCATGTCATCGCGGCGGCCCGCGACGTCATCGGGGACGCGGCCCCCGCGGACCGGATCTCCTACGCCACGGGCGACTACACGGAGTCGATCCCCGTCGGCGGCGACGTCTACCTCTGGTCGCGCATCCTGCACAGCCGCTCCGACGACTCCTGCGTCGATCTGCTCAAGCGCTGCCGGGACGCGATGACCCCGGACGGCACCGTCATCGTCCTGGAACGGACCATCCCGCCCACCGGCGAGACCTCCCTCGGACTCTGGTTCGACCTCCAGATGATGGTCCTGGTCGGCGGCAGCGAACGCTCCGAGAGCCAGTACGCGGAGCTGTTCGACCGGGCCGGACTCGCCCTCGGCCCGGTGCATCCGCTCTCCCTGGACATGTACGCGATCACCGCGAGCCGCGCGTGAGCGCCTGCGGGCCCCCCTCGCCCACCGCCCGGCCCACCGCCCACCCCTTCGCCTTCACCGAGCTGACACCGGTCTCCTTCCTCCGCCGGGCCGCCGCCGTCTTCGCCGGCCGGACCGCCGTGGCCGACGCGGAGGAGCGCTTCACCCACGCACAGCTCTGGGAGCGGTCGCAGCGGCTCGCCGGGCTGCTCGCG
This sequence comes from Streptomyces sp. NPDC014894, assembly GCF_043080985.1. Lineage (NCBI taxonomy): Bacteria > Bacillati > Actinomycetota > Actinomycetes > Kitasatosporales > Streptomycetaceae > Streptomyces > Streptomyces sp. NPDC014894. The sequence continues at coordinate 202,664 of NZ_JBIBWD010000008.1, read as the reverse complement.
GACCGCGGCGTCCGCCCCGGCGACCGGGTGGGACTCCTCGCGCCCAACTCACGGCAGGCCCTGGAGGCGCACTACGGCGTGCCCCTGGCCGGCGCGGTGCTGGTCGCCCTCAACACCCGGCTGTCCGCCGCCGAGACCGGCCACATCCTCGAACACAGCGGCGTCCGGGCCGTACTCGTCGACAGCGAACTGCGGCCGCTGCTCACCGCCGCCGCGCGGGATCTCCCCGTACCCCCGGAGGTCATCGCCTCCGACGACTACGAGAAGCTGCTCGCCGCCGCCGCGCCCCACCGGGTCGAGGCGGCCGACGAGCGCGGACTCCTGTCGATCAACTACACCAGCGGCACCACCGGACGCCCCAAAGGGGTGATGTACCACCACCGGGGGGCCTATCTGAACGCGCTCGCCATGGCGTACCACACGGCCATGGACACCTCGTCGCGCTATCTGTGGACGCTGCCGATGTTCCACACCAACGGCTGGTGCTTCCCCTGGGCGGTCACCGCGGCGGGCGCGGTCCACCACACGCTGCGCAAGGCTGCCCCGGAGGCGATCTGGCGCGTCCTGAGGACGGACGGGATCACCCACTTCTGCGCCGCGCCCACCGTGCTCGCCCTGCTCGCCGACCACCCGGACGCAGCCCCGCTCCCCACCCGCGTACGGGTCTACTCGGGCGGCGCGCCGCCGCGCCCCGCGCTCCTCGCCCGGCTGGACGGCCTCGGCTTCGACGTCACCCACTTCTACGGGCTGACGGAGACCTTCGGCAACGCCCTGCTCTGCGTCGGCCAGCCGGAGTGGGCCGCTCTCGACCCGGACGCCCGGACCCGGGCGGCGCTCCGCCAGGGCGTCGCCAACATCGTCGGGGAGCCCGCCCGGGTGGTCGCCCCCGACGGCCGGGAGACGCCCGCCGACGGCCGGTCGGTCGGCGAGATCCTGCTCCGGGGCAACAATGTGACGCTGGGGTACTACCGGGACCCCGAGGCGAGTGCCCGGGCGTCCCTGGGGGAGTGGTTCCGCACCGGCGATCTGGCGGTGCGTCATCCGGACGGCTATGTCGAGATCCGGGACCGCGCCAAGGACGTCATCATCTCCGGCGGAGAGAACATCGCCTCCGTGGAGGTGGAGAACACCCTCACCGCGCACCCCGGCGTCGCCGAGGCGGCGGTGGTCGCGGGGCCGCACCCGGTGTGGGGCGAGGTGCCGGTCGCCTTCGTGGCCCGCCGCCCCGGAGCCACGGTCGGCGAGGCCGAGCTGATCGACTTCGTCCGCTCCCGGCTGGCCCGCTTCAAAGCGCCCCGGCGCGTCGTCTTCGGCCCGCTGCCCACCACCTCCACGGGCAAACTGCGCAAGAACCTCCTCCGCGAGCGCGCCGCCTCCACCCTGGAGCAGACCGACGACCTCCCCCGACCCGGCGGCGTCCCCTGACCCGGTGACCATGAGCCGGTGACATGAGCCGGGCGACGGCGGATCGGCGTCGCCCCGCCGTCCGGCCGGGCGCCGATCCGCGCACCTCGGCGGGGGTGCTCACCGTCACCTCGGTGGAGGCCGTCGCCGAGGAGACCGTCTCGAACGAACAGGCGCCCCGGCCGGACAGGGCCCACGGGACGGGCGCGCGTCAGCCGAGCAGGGTCCCCTCCAGGACGGTCACGGCCGTGCCGCCGAGGCGGACGCGGTCGCCGCGTACGGCGGTACGGACCAGTCCGGCGCGCGGGGACGCCTGGAGGCCGGTGAGCCCGTCGCGGCCGAGGCGGGCCGACCAGTAGGGGGCGAGGGCGGTGTGGGCGCTGCCGGTGACCGGGTCCTCCGGGATGCCCTCGGCGGGTGAGAAGAAGCGGGAGACGAAGTCGTACCCCTCGCCGTCGGCGGCGGCCGGGGCGGTGACCATGACCCCGCGCAGCTCCTCGGCGCGGGTCAGCCCGGCCATCGCCGCCAGGTCGGGCCGCAGGGCGCGGACGGCGGCCTCGTCGGGCAGCACGGTCAGCAGATCGCCGAGGGCGCCGGTGCGGAACGCGGCCTCCGGCACGAGCCCGAGGCACTCGGCCAGCCCCGGGGGGACGGGCGTCTCGGTCAGGGGGGCGGCCGGGAAGTCCAGGGTGATCGTGCCGTCCGGGTCGGCGTCGGCGACGAGGACACCGCTCCACCGGCTGTCGAACCGGACGGGACCGAGGATTCCGTGTTCCGTGCGGAGGATGTGACGGGTGGCCAATGTGGCATGCCCGCAGAGATTGGTCTCCATCAGCGGGGTGAACCAGCGGATGGAGAAATCGGCGTCGGCCCCGGCGGGCAGCGGCAGCGCGAAGGCGGTCTCCGAGTGGTTCATCTCCGCCGCGACCTGGCGCATCCAGGCGTCCTCCGGCCAGGGACCGGCGGGCAGCAGACACACCCCCGCAGGATTTCCGGTGAAGGGCCGGTCGGTGAAGGCGTCGACGACGTGGATTCTCATGACAGGAATGTAGGCAGGCCGATCGTCGTGTGGCCCAGTCCAATCGCGAAACAGTGGACTGATTCCAGGGACGCCTCCTCGTCCCTGGCCTTCCGCGCCCCGGACGGTCGCGGGAGGCCGGGGACGGCGCAGGGCGCTCGGTCGCACGGAGTGAGCGCCGGAGGGACGACGGGGGGACGGAGAGACCGAGACCGACACGGGGGGAGCGGAGGTACGGCATGTTCCGGGACACCAGGGCATTCAGCGGATTCGCCGTCGACGACATTCCGGCGGCCAGACGCTTCTACGACGAGATCCTCGGACTGGAGGTCGCGGAGGAGTACGGGATGCTGAATCTGACGCTCGGCGGCGGCGCGTCCGTCCTCGTCTATCCCAAGCCGGACCATACGCCCGCGGGCTTCACCATCCTCAACTTCCCGGTCGACGACATCGAGCGGGCCGTGGACGCGCTGGCCGCGCGGGGCGTGACCTTCGAGCGGTACCCGGGCTTCAGCCACGACGAGAAGGGCATCGCCAGGGACCAGGGCGGGCCGCCCATCGCCTGGTTCAGGGATCCGGCGGGGAACGTCCTCTCCGTCCTGGAGGACGACACGATCTGACCGGGCCCGGGCCCGGTCGGCCCGCTCCGGGCCCGCGCCTCAGGGCAGCCGGGTCGAGTGGGTCATCTTGTCGACATGGTAGTAATCGGCGACGCACCCGGCGGGCCAGGACCCGTGCTTCCCGAAGGGCTCGCCCATGGCGCTCACCGACAGCGGCTTGTACGGGAGGACCCTGGCCCCGTCCGCCGCCTGGGCGCGCAGCCACCGGTCCTGCCGGTCCCAGGACCGGGCCCGCGCCTCCATGTCCTCCCCGAGCCGCGCGAGCGGCACAGCGAGCGCCAGACAGCAGACGGCGCACACGGCGGCCGCCGCCGCCCGGTACCCGCCGACCGCGCGCGCCCCCCGGGACCGCGTCCGCAGCGCGCGCCCCAGCAGCGCGCCGAGGCCGGCGAGCAGCACCGCGTACAGCAGGAGGTAGTCGTTCCAGGCGCGTGACACCGTCGCCGTGCCCGCGCCGAAGACGGGGTACGCCACCAGCGTGCAGAGATAGCCGGAGACCAGGAAGGCCCCCGTGCCGACGGCGGCGAGCAGCGGCCGGTGCGTGAGGACGACGGGCGCGCGCCGGCCCGGTTCGCTCCGGCACACCAGCCCCAGCAGCACCCCGGCCGCCACCGCCCCCAGATACTCCCAGGTCGTCGTCAGCGTGCCGAGGATCCGCCAGAAGGCCTCCAGCGCGCCGGTCAGCGACTCGGGCGCGAACATGGAGGCGTTCGCGCCGTACCGTTCACGGCGGCTCTGCGAGCCGGGCGAGGTGAGCAGCACCAGGGCGCCCGCGCCGATCCCCGCCATCCCCGCGAGACACCACCGCCGCGCGAGGCCGCGCGCCCGTTCGGCGAAGATCCGGCGGCTGAGCAGCAGCACACAGGAGAGCACCACGAGGCCCACGACGGACGCCGCCTCGGAGAGGGTGGCGAGAAAGGCCCCGACGAGGAACGCGGCGGCCAGTGCGGCCCGCCGCCCCCGCGCGGTCCGCGCCAGCAGCAGCGGAATCGCCGCCGTGCACGCCAGCACGGGCGCCACGGTGTGCGACACCGCCGACGCCGGCCAGAAGAACGTCTTGTACGTGTTGGGGCTGGCGAACAGGAAGACCGCCGTCACCATGGACGCCACGAGCAGCGGGACGCCGCGCGGGACCGAGAGCGCCGCCCGGCGCAGCCCCAGGGCGGTCACCGCCCACAGGACCGACCCCATGAACACCGCGCCGACCGGGGCGAACCACTGGTGCCCCGGCACCCCCGGCCTGGCGTACAGCCCGACCAGCAGGGCGTTGCCGATCCGGCCGTTGTCCCAGAAGTAGAACTTCTCGACCATCCCGCCGATCCCGCCGTCACGGGCGGCGGGCAGAAAACACCAGTCGTCGGCGCCGGGCCGGACATGCTGGCCGAGCCAGGCGCCCGCGAGCAGGAGGCCGAGCGGCAGCAGGGCGAGCGCCGCCGCCCAGAGCGCCGGCCGCGCGCCCGGTCCGCCGCTCTCCTCTCCGCCGCCGTCGGCGCGGCCGGTCCGCGCCGCTTCGTCCGGCGGCTGGGGACGGGCTGCCCCCGGCGTGTCGACGGCCATGTGCGTTTCCGCCTTTCATTGTCGGCCCGCCGGCGCGACCGCGCCGGAGGTGATGGCCCACCGGGCGAGCAGGAAGGAGAGCGGGGTGACGAGCACCCCCGCCGCGAGGGCGGCGATGTTCTTGTCCATCCCCAGCACGCCGACCGCGAGATAGAGCAGGACGCCCGCGCCCAGCAGACCGGCCACGCTGGAGACCGGGTAGCGGGCGAAGGCCCGCCACGTCGGCCTCGTCCGGAGCGTGACGAGGGAGTTGAGCAGGAACGACACCACGACGCTGATCGAGTACCCCACCAGATGGGCGGTCAGATACGGCATCCAGCGGTTCATCACGGCGTACACCGCCAGATAGACCGCCGTGTTCACACAGCCGATCGCCGCGAAGACCGCGAACTGGCGGACGGTGCGCCGCCCGGCCCGCCCGGCTCCCGCCGTGCCGGAGGGCTCGGCCTCACCGGCCGGGTCCCGCGGAGCCGCCGGACGCGGAGGTCCGGCGGGCGGCCGCACGGCCCGCGCCGTGTCCGTCTCGCGCACCACATAGTGCGGACGGTGCTTCGCCTCGTGATGGATCCGCCCCACGTACTCGCCGATGATCCCGAGGGTCACCCACTGCATTCCGCCGAGCGCCACCACGGCCGTCAGCAAGGTGGTGTATCCGGGAACGCCGACACCGTGCCGCACCGCGTGGACCACGACCCAGACGGTGTACGCCAGTGCCGCGAGAACGAGCCCGAGACCGGCGTGGACGGCCAGCCGCAGCGGCCGGCTGTTGAAGGAGACGACCCCGTCGATCCCCCGGCCTACCAGCTCCCCGACGCTTCGCCCCGCTCTCCCGCCCGCCGCCGTACGGCCGGGCTGCCGGTAGCTGAGGCTCACCGTGTCGAAGCCGATCCAGGAGAAGATCCCCCGGGAGTACCGGTCGTGCTCCGGGAGCGAGAGCACCCCGTCCACCGCCCGCCGGGACAGCAGCCGGAAATCGCCCGCCCCGTCGACGGGGCCGATCTCCATGAAGCGCTCCATCGCCCGGTGGCAGGCCCGGCCCAGGAACGCCCGAAGACCCTCGCCCGTACGGTCCCGCCGCGCGACGACCTGGTCGTACCCCAGCCGGCGCAGCTCCAGCATCCGGGGCACGAGCTCCGGCGGATGCCGGGAGCCCGCCTCCATGAGGATCACGGCGTCGCCGCGCGCCATGCGCAGCCCGGCGAGCGTGGCTGCCTCCGCGCCGAATCTCCGGCTCAGCGAGGTGAAGCGCACCCGGTGGTCCGAGGCGCTGAGCGCGATCAGCTGCGCCCTGGTGCCGTCGCGGCTGCCGTCGTCCACGTAACAGATCTCGAAGGACTGACGGGTGGGCACCAGCGCACCGACCAGGGCGGAGTGGAAGGTCCGGAGGATCTCCGACACATCGCGGCACGGTACGACGACGGAGACCCGGCCCGTCGTCACGGCGCGCAGGGCTCTCGCCGGATGCCGCCCATCGTGTACTCCCGCTCCGTGCCGGTGTTCTGAGTCTGTGCCTGCGTCCGTGTCCGTGCCGCGTCCGCGTCCGTGCCGCGTCCGCGTCCGTGCTCCGGGGTGACGCGCCCGTTCCCGGTGTCCCCGGGCATTCTGGTGCGCGGTCCGTCCCGTCGGAGGCGCGCAACGCGGAGGGTGTGCGCCGATGGGGTGAGAACGCCGGGCAGGCGGTCGCGGTCCACGCTCCCCGGCCCCGGGAGCCGCTCCCGTCCCCGCCGCCCACGGGCCGCCCGCCCCGGTCCGCGCCGCCGGACGGGCGCTCCCGAAGTGACCTTCCCCTCACCGCGCGCCGGGCCGTACGCGCTCCCCGCCGCGCGTCCCGTACCTCGGCGGCCCGGCCCACCACCGCTGACCAGGCGCGCGGCGGTACGGCGCCCCGGGCCGCACCCCTCGGCGGGCTACCCGGACCCACCCCCTCCGCACCCCGCGCCGGTTCGCGCCGGGCACGTTTTCCACAACCGGTTGCGGAACCCCTGGCCCAACGGGATATTGATCCTCCGTCAGGCAGGCGGGGGAGGTGGGCCGATGCCGCGGGACTGGGCGGGGGAGTCCGAGCGCGACCGCTCGGTGCAGAACTATGTGGAGTCGCTGCTGCTTCCGGCGGAGGGCTCCCACAGCGCCGCGCAGCGGCCGATGACGCTGGTCCTCGGCCCGCGCGGCAGCGGCAAGACCACCCTGCTGAGATCCCTCGCCGAGTGGGCCGGATCCGCGCCGGTGGTCCGGCTCGACATCGCCGAGATGGCCCGCCAGGAACAGCGCTCCGTCGATGTGCTCAAGGCGGTCGCCTTCGGCCTGGAGCCCCGCAAACGGCATGTGCCGCACATCTCGCTCCCCGCCTTCCGGCTGGTGTGCGCCGCGCTCGGGGCCGATCTGGATCCGGGGAACCGCGCCGCCGCCCGCCGGGGACTCGATCAGGAGCTCGCCGGTCCGCCGTCCCGCTGGCTCACCCATGTGCCCGAGGTGGCGCAGGTCGCCGCCTCCGTCGTCGGACTGCCGGCCGCGCTCACCGCCGCCCTGCAGCTGCTGCCGCTGGGCGAACGGCGCTGGCAGCAGGGCAGCACCCGCTGGACGCTCTCCAGGATCCGCCGGGCCACCGCCGTCACCTCGGCCCTCGACTTCCTCATCGAGCTGAACCTCGCCTACAACAGCGGCGCCGACGAGGACCGCTCCCGTACCGAACGCGTCGTCTGCGAGGTCTTCCTCCAAGAGATGCGCCGGGCCTACGCCCGCAAGGACTGGGCCGTCCGCTGCCTGGTGCTGCTCGACAACGTCGACAACCGGCTCGGCGGCGACCTGCTCCGGCTCCTCCTCCAGGAGCGCCGGGCGGAGAACGGCCCGGCCTGCGGCCACGACCCGCTGGTGGTGCTGGCCATGGCGGGCAGCTATCCCGAGACCCTGCGCGACGTCGAGTTCGGCTGGCAGTACGCGGGCGACGGCCACCCCGGGCACTGGCCGCCCGGCACCGCCTTCGCCCCGGGCCCGGTCACCGACGGACTGCGGGTCGGCCGGCTGCGCGATCTGACCCGCAATGAGGTCGAACAGCAGACCAAGGAGGTGCTGCGCTCGGCCTCCGCGCCCGCCCCCCGGGGCGGCGCCGGATCCCGCTGGCTCGGCTGGGCGGTGTACGAACTCACCCGGGGCCAGCCCGAGGGCACCGCCCGCGTCCTCGCCGCTCTGCACGCCTTCGAGCCCGCCGTGGAGTGGGAGGAGCGGCTGTGCCGCGTCCTCCTGCCCGCCACCGGTCTCGCCCCCGGCCTGCTGGAACGGCTGCTGCCGATCGATCTGCCCCGGGGACTCCGCCAGGCGCTGGTCCGCGCCTCCGCCGCCCCCGCCCTCACCCAGGCCCTGGTCACCCGCTGGATGCAGGACGAGGCGACCGACCATCTGCGCGGCGAGTTCCACTCCTTCGTCCGGGACCGGCTGCGCACCCTGCACATCGACACCGGCGACCCCTGCGCCGACGGCCCGCCCGGGACGCCCCACCCGCTGCTCCGCCGCCTTCTGCTGGACTCGCTCGACGACCCGGACCTGCTGCACGCCGGGCTCCGCACCGAGGCCGAGGCCCGCGGCGAGCCCGGACTCGCCGCCTATCACGCGCTCGCCACCGGCGATCTGCCCGCCGCGGCCGCCCATCTGGACGCCGCCTTCGACCGGCTCGAACCGGAGGAGTGGTGCGCCGAACTCTGCCGGCTCCGCCGCGCCCCGCTCCCCCGGTCCATCGGCGAGGCGGGCGACTCCCCGTGGAGCCGCTACGAACATCTGGTGCGCCATCTCGCGGACGACGCGGTCGGACCCCGGCTGCGGACCGTGACCCGGCTGCTCGCCGCCAGCTGGCTCGGCCCCGAGCCCGCCGACGTCCCCGCCACCGACCATGTCGGCGACCCCTACCGCGAACCGCTCGGCGACCCGTGCGCCTCCCTCTACGCGGAGATCAACGCGCGCTTCCACACCCTGGCCACCGCCCACACCCAGCGCGTCGCCTGGACGGCCGTGCTGCACGACAAGGCGGGGCAGTACGACAAGGAGCCCTGGCGATGACCCGCTCCCCGGCCGTCCCCGGCCCGCCGGTCCTGATCGTGCCCCGGCAGCCCCGGCGGCGGACGCTGTGGTCGGCCGGGGCCCTGGCGCTCGTCCTGATCGCCGGATACGGAGCCTTCCACCTCACCCGGGACGACCCGGGGTGCGCGGAGGGCGTCGCCAGAATGGCCGGCGGCGAGTGCGTCGGAGTCACCGACGGAAGCCACGCCTTCCCCGCGCTGCGCGGCATCAGCGACCGGATACTGGCCGAGAACCGGCGGGTCGAGGCGTCCGGCGAGCGATCCGTGACCATCGCCTATCTGGAGTCCATGTCCGGCGGGATCCAGGACCGGGGCCCCGAGGGCACCGTCCAGGCCGTCACCGGCGCGCATCTCGCCCAGCTCGCGCTCAACGCCGAGCGCGCCACCCTGCCCCGGGTGCGGCTGCTGCTCGCCAACACCGGCCGGGACGACGCGTACGCCGACCGGGTCGTGGACCGGCTGCTGAGCCTGCGGAAGAAGGAGCGGCTGGTCGCGGTCGCCGGGATCGGCCAGAGCGACGCCCGCACCGTCGCGGCGGTGCGCGCCCTGCGCGCCGCCGGGGTGCCCACGGTCGGGGCGACGGTCGCCGCGGACGAGATGCGCTCCAAGGAGCCCGGATTCTTCCGCGTCTCCTTCCCCGCGGGCGAACAGGCCGCGGCCGCCGCGCGCCACTTCAAGCGGGAACAGGACCGGCGGCCCGGATACCGGGTCCAGGTGGTCAAGGACAGCAAGTCGGGCGATTCGTACGCCGCCTCGCTGTACGAGGGGTTCCGCGCCGCCGCCGACCGGCTGGGGCTCCGGGTGGAGGCGACCGTCCCGTTCACCTCGGGCGCGGCCGAGGGCGAGGGCAACGCCCTGCGGGTGGTCGCCGAGAAGATCTGCGGCGACGAGTCCCCGCCGGACGGGGTGTACTTCGCGGCCCGGGGCCGCGAGCTGCGCGGCTTCATCGAGGCCGCGGGCGAGAACCGCCGCCGCTGCCCGGTGACCGTGCTCTCCGGCTCCAGCGCCGTCGGGGTCTACTTCGACACCGCCCACGAGAAGGGCGCGCGGGAACTCGCCGAACTCGACAACCGCTGGACGGCCAGCGGTCTGCGGGCCTTCTACACCGCCTACACCCATCCCTCCGCGGCGGCGCGGCTGTACGGCGGTCGCGAGCGCGGGCCGTTCCCGGACTTCGAGCGCCGGTATCTCCAGATACGCGGCGGCAGTCCGCGCGATCTCGACAACGGGCAGGCCATGGTCGGCCACGACGCCGTCTACACCGCAGGGATCGCCGCCCGGCGCGCCGTCGACAGCTACGGTCCGGACCGGGTCACCGCCGCGACCGTGCTCGATCTCCTCGGGCAGACCAACGGCACCTACCGGGTACGCGGCGTCAGCGGCCGGATCGCCTTCGCCCCGGACACCGGGGAGCCCGCCGACCGGCCCATGGCCCTGGTGGAACTGATACCGCCGGGCGTCCGGGGCGGCGACAAGGGGCGGTACGCCTTCGTCCGCACGCTCAGCCCCTGACGGCGGCCCGACGGCCCCCGACGCGGGCCCGCGCCGGTCTGCGCCCTCGCCCCCGGCCGCGCCCGTCCGGCTCCCGTCCCGGCCCGCGCCCGCCCCGCGCCCGGCCCGCGCCCGCCCCGCGCCCGCCCCGCGCCCGCCCCGCGCCCGGCCGATCCGCCCGTGTCCGGATCGGTCGGCGCAGCGTCATGGGCGGTGACCCGAGAGCCATCGGCGCAGGTCCAACGGTGCCATTCTGGGGGAAAATGATGCCTTATGGTCAATATATGCGGCCGCTGGTAGTATGACGGGCTTGCCGTCCCGTCCGGGTCACTCCCGGGCGGATCCACGAGGGTCGTTTCCAGGGAGTCTCATGCGTCGCCGAATACATCCTGCCGCAGCGACGGGCGGCGCGGTGGTGATCGGCGCGGGCGCCCTGTATCTCGCCGGGCTGCTGCTGACCGGCGACGAGATACCCGAAGGGACCAGTGTCCGCGGAGTGGACATCGGCGGCCTCAGCCAGTCCCAGGCGGAGAAGCGGCTCGACGAGAAGCTCGCCGCGGCAGGCTCGGCTCCGCTGGCCGTGAAGATCGGCGACCGCTCCGACACCGTCGACCCGGCCGCGGCCGGACTCGACGTCGACACCGAGGAGACCGCCGCCCGCGCCGTCCGCGAGGGCAGCGACCCGTTCACCGTCATCGGCGCGCTCTTCAGCTCCGACGGGGGCGACCGCGAGCCGGTGATCCGGATGGACGAGGCCAAGGCCCGTACCGCCCTGGAGAAGCTCGCCGACAAGCACGAGCTGAAGGTCCGCGACGGCGCGATCTCCTTCGCCGACGGCGAGCCCCGGCAGGTGCGGCCGCGCAGCGGGCAGACCCTCGACGTCGAGGGCTCGATCGATCCGCTGCGCTCCGCGTACCTCGACGGCAGGACCGGGCCGGCGAAGCTCCCGACCCGTGAGACCGAGCCGAAGATCGGCACGGCGGAGACCGAGCGCGTGATGAACGAGTTCGCGCGGCCCGCGATGTCCGGGCCGGTCACGCTCACCACGGGCGGCGAACGGATCACCATCAGCCCCGCCGTCCTCGGCGAGCACCTCACGGTGCGGCCCGACGACGAGGGCAAGCTGGTGCCGAAGCTCGACGGCAAGGCCCTGACCGGCGATCCGGAGCTGGCCCGCTCGTTCGCCGACGCGACGAACGAGGTCACCGACGCCGAGCTGCGGCTCGACGGCGACCGCGTGGAAGCGGTGACGGCCGGCGCCCCCGGCCGGGAGGTCACCGCCAAGGCGGTCACCGAGGCCGTTGTGCCCCTCCTCACCAAGACCGGCACGGCCGCCCGCACCGGCGAGGTGGCGACCGAGCTGACGCAGCCCAAGGTGACCCGCGAGAATCTGGACGAACTCGGGATCAAGGAGGAGATGTCCTCCTTCACCGTGGACTTCGAGCCCGCCGAGTACCGCACCAAGAACATCGGCCGCGCCGTGGAGCTGATCAACGGCTCGGTCGTGCTGCCCGACGAGACCTGGAGCTTCAACAGCACCGTCGGCGAGCGCACCAAGGCCAACGGGTTCGTCGACGGCACGATCATCCTGAACGACCAGTACGCCAAGGCCGCCGGCGGCGGCGTCTCGGCCGTCGCCACCACCGTCTTCAACGCCGTCTTCTTCGCCGGCGTGAAGCCCGTGGAGTACGGCGCGCACTCGTTCTACATCGAGCGCTACCCGGAGGGCCGCGAGGCCACCGTGGCCTGGGGCAGCCTCGACCTCAAGTTCAAGAACGACTCCGGCAACGCCATCTACATCCTGGCCGAGTCCACGAACTCCTCGGTGACGATCACCTTCCTCGGCACCAAGAAGTACGACTCCGTGGAAGCCGTCAAGGGGCCGCGCACCAACGTCCAGGAGCCCGGCACCCGCCCGGGCAACGCCAAGGAGTGCCAGCCGCAGACCCCGCTGGAAGGGTTCGACGTCACGGTCGAGCGCGTCCTCGGCTCCGGCGGCGAGGAAGTGAAGCGCGAGCCCTTCCACACCCGCTACACCCCCCGCGACAAGGTCACCTGCGAGGACTGACCCCGCATCAGCCCCCGTCGCCCCGCGATGATACGACGCGCCGTCCGGACACCGTTCCGGGCGGCGCGCCGTCGTCGGGGGCGCCCGGCCGGAACGGCGGCGACCCTGCGGCGACCCTGCGGCGGGCCCGGGCGGAGCCGCAGGCGCGGGGAGCGCGTCCGGGTCAGGAACGCGCCCCGCCCACCGGGGCCTTCGCCCGGCGGCTCGGCAGACTCAGCCGGGCGGACCACAGCCCGGCCGCGCCGACCAGGCCCCACAGCGCCCACGGGTCGATCGCGTACACCGCGCCGCCGACGAGCGGCCCGGTGCCCGTGCCGACCGTGTACGCGACCCCGTGCAGCCCCTGATAGCGCCCGACCATCCCCGGCGGAGCCAGATTGCCCACATGGGCCTGGGAGACGGCGCTGTTCGTCATCTCGCCGACCGTCCAGATCACCACCGTCGCCGACAGCAGCACCAGATCGGTCCCGAAACCGGTCAGCGCCAGGCCCGCGCCGGTGATCAGATTGCCCACGGCCAGAACGCGCTCCGGCCGGCACCGGGCGACCGCGCCGGTGACGGGCAGCTCGAAGAGCAGCACCAGCAGTCCGTTGAGCCCCAGGAGAAGACCGAAGTCGCGCTCGCTCAGACCCACGGCGTCGATGTGCAGGGGCAGGCCCGCGGTGGACTGGACGTAGACGAACTCGGCGACCGCGGTCATCAGCAGAAAACGCGTCAGGGCCCGGTCCGCGAGCACCCGCCGGTACCCCGCCGCCCGAGCGGCCCCCGGCCACGCCGCCGACCGGTTCGTCCCCGGGTACGCCGCCCCCTTCGCCCCCGCGCGCGTCCCGTCGCCCCGGTCGGACCGCGCCCCGGGCGCGTCCCGCGGCAGCGCCGCCACGACCACGCCGAACAGCAGACACGCGACGGCGTTGACCAGGAAGAGCCCCGTGTACGAGGAGCCGGCCAGCACCCCGCCGATGACGCCGCCCACCGCCGAGCCCACATTCAGCGCGAACCGGAACACCCCGAAGGCGGCCAGCCGACGCCGCTCGGTCGCCACCGAGTCGACCAGCGCCGCCGCCGCGGCCGGCCGGTAGATCTGCGACGTCACACCGATGAGAGCGACCACCGCGACGATGAGGGGCAGCGGGTCGAGGAACGGCACGACCGCCGTCGGCCCGGAGGTCGTGACCGCGGACAGCACGATGGTCCGCCGCCGGCCGATCCGGTCGGCGAGATGGCCGCCGACGGCGTTGCCGAGCACCCTGCCCACCCCGGACACGCCCAGCACCAGCCCCGCCGCGCCGGCGGAATGACCGCGCCCGGTCAGATAGAGCACGATGAACACGGGCAGGAAGTTGCCGATCTGGTTGACCAGGATCCCGAGACTGACGATCCACACCCGGCCGGGCAGACCGCGCAGAGCCTCGCGGAACGACGGCTCGCCGGCGCCCGGCCGCTCCGGCGGCGCGGTGCTCACGCGACGGGCTCGGTGCGCACCCGGATCGCCGCGGCCAGCCGCCTGCTGTGGGCGATCGCCTCGGCGGCGGTGTCGCCGCGGGCGACGACATGACCGACCTTGTCCTCGTTCCACGCCAGCGGCGGCACCTCGCCCCCCGGCCGCACCCCCAGCCGGAGGTCGACGAACGCCGGGTCCGCGCGCACCGCGTCGACGCCGGTCACCTCCACGACCCGGCCGGGCTCCGGGGTGAGGAACCGGACGGCCGCTCCGCCCCGGGGCTCGGGCGACCCGGTCAGCGGCTCCACCAGGCCGAAGCCCGCGCCCAGCGCGTAGCGCTCCATGTCGACGCCGTACACGGTCTCGGTCAGTTCGTTGATCCGGTCACCGCCCACCCGGTTGTGCGACTCGACGATCCGGGGCCCGCGCGAGGTCAGCTTGACCTCGGTGTGCGCCGGACCGCCGCGCAGCCCCACCGCGTCGAGGAACTCCGCCACCGATCGGCCGACCTCGCGCAGCGTCTCCGCCGGGCAGCCGCTGGGCTGGGAGTGCCCGATCTCGACGAAGCCGGGCCCTCCGCACTCCTTGTCGGTCACCGCGACGACCACATGACGGCCCTCGAAGGTCAGCGTCTCCACGCTGATCTCCGGACCGTCGAGGAACTCCTCCATGAGGAACGCGTCGAAGGAGTCGGCGCGGGACAGATCCTTGGCGGACCAGCGCCCGGCGCCGAGGGACCGGAACCGCTCGGCGACCGTCTCCGCGTCGGCCGGGTCGCGGACGAGGAACACCCCCAGGCTGCCCGATTCGCTGATCGGTTTGACGACGACCGGGAAGCCGTGCGCCGATCCGAACTCCCGCAGCTCGCGGGCGGAACGGCCGACCCCGGCGGCCACCGGGCCGATGCCCCGCGCCGCCAGCCGACGCCGCATCCGCCACTTGTCCAGCAGCAGTTCCACGGTGGCCACCGACTCGCCCCCGAGCCCGAGCGCCTCGTTGACCCGCGCCGCCGGCAGCAGTCCCAGCTCGAACAGCGATACGGCCGCCCGGAACGGACGGTCCTCGTGCAGCGCCCGGACCAGCGGAAGGAGCCGGTCCACATCGCCGTAGTCGAGCAGCAGCGCCTGATCGACACAGGGCCAGTGACCCCGGTCGTACTCGTCGGGGAACTGGGCGTGCACCACGTCCAGGCCGAGCTGCCGGGCCTTGCGCACGTGCTGGAGCGCGCCGCCGACGATCAGAACGCGGGGGCGTCCGCCGGAGATCGCCGAGAACCGTGTGCCGATGGGAGGGATCATGCCTCGACGATCCTCCCGGTTCGAGGAGCCGGCGTATCGATTGACCATCACGGCCAATCGGGGCGCCGTCCTGTGGTGCCCCGTGCACCATGGGGCCATGGGCGTCGACATCGACATCACCGGGCTTCCACGGGAGCGCATCGTCTTCGGGCCGTCCCCGCTGGCCGAATTGGGCGCGGCTCTCCATGTGCTCTCCGAGCCCGGCCACCACCCGGGCCTGCACGGCTGGGCGACGGCGACGGCCGCCGGACTGAAACCGGATCTGCTGAGCCGGATGTCGGAGGCGGAGTTCCTGTGGCGGTCGACGCGGTCCGACATCCTGCTGCCCGGCCGTGCGACGCCGTCGGCCACCCTGGCGGAGGAACTGGACGCGGTGGACCGGCTCGACGACGAGACCTACGTCGAAGCCGCGCTGGAGATCAACGCCTCCGGCTGCGCGCTGCGCGGCGGGCGCTCCCCCCTGGTGGACGCCGCCGCCCGGGACGCCGCCCTGGAGCGGGCGTCCGCGCGCGGGCCCCGGCAGTTCGGCTTCGCCCAGCGTCTGCTGGAGGATCCGGCGGCGGTCCGCGACTGGATCCGGCGTCTGCTGGAGGACTGCGACGACGCGTTCTTCGCCGAGGTCTGGCAGCGCGTCCGCCCGCGACTCGTCGCGGACGCGCGGGAGAAGTCCGAGCTGCTGCGCCGCCGGGGCCTCGCCGACGCGCTCAGCGCGGTGTCGCCGACCGTGACCCTCCGGGAGGACGAGCGGGGCCGGCGCATCCATGTCGACAAACTGTCCCAGGGCCGGACGAGCGCCGCCCAGCCGGGCGTCGACCCCGGTGTCACCTTCGTGCCGAGCACGTTCGGCCGGCCCCATGTGCTCGTGCAGCACGCGCCGGGATGGCGGCCTGTCGTCGAGTACCCGGTCCCGTCCTCCGAGACGCGACCCGGCCCGGGCGCCTCCGAGCTGGCGGAGAAGCGCCTGATGGCGCTCGCCCACCCCGCCAGAATCCGCCTGTGCTGGGCACTGGCCCGCGCCCCGCACACCACGAGCGAGCTGGCGAAGGTCTTCGGCATGACCGCCCCCGAGGTGTCCCGCCATCTCAGGGTCCTGCGCCAGGCCGAGATGCTCACCACCCGGCGGCACGGGAGGTACGTACAGCACCAGCTGGACCTCACCGTGGTGGCGCGACTGGGCAGCGACTTCCTGGAGTCGATCCTGCGCTGACGCCGGGGCCGCCCGCGCTCTCCGCCCCCGGAGGACCGGCGCGGCGGGCCGGTCGCCCCGCCGTACGCCGTACAAAGACCACTCCGCCGTACGACAGGCCCTTTCGCCGGACGACGGGCCCCGCGAAACGTGGCATCCTTCGGCGGTGCGACTCTCCGACCGAGCGGCCGCCGTCGACCTGACGCCGCTCCGCTACCAGTTCACGAGGGCCAGTGGTGACCACTGGGACGACAACTGGCTCGTCATCAGGGCCGAAGTCACCACTCCCACGGTCCGCCGGTCCTTCACCGACGCGTGTCTGCTGACCGACGAGGCCCGTCGGCTGTCCGCGTGGCTGCGCGCCGTCGCGGACGGAAGGAGGCCGGACGCGAAGCCGGACCCGGAGGGGGACCTCGTCCCGGACCTCGCCTTCCTCGAACCGCTCCTCGCCTTCAGCCAGGTCCGGTGGCACGACGGCGCGGGAGTGCTGCGGGTGCGTCTCTCACCCGGGGACGAGCCCGTACAGGGGCGCGACGAGAGTCCCGACGACGTGATCGAGATCGAGGTGATCGAGGTCGAGATCGAGACCGACCGGGCCGGGCTGACGCGGGCGGCGGAGGAGTGGGATCGGCTTCTCGCGCCGTTTCCCCCGCGCTGAGGACGCGGTCCGGCGTTCGGCGTGCCGATGGCCCGTCATGGCTTCTCCCCGCGCCGCGAGCCGGCCGTACGGAGATGGTCGCCCAGCCGTACGGAGCCGTCGCCCGGCTGTACGGAGCCGTCGCCCGGCCGTACGGAGCCGTCGCGGGCCCGGTCCCGGCGCGGGCCTTCGCTCATCCCATGACCGGGGACGAGTCCTGACCGGGCCAGGGCACATCGGTGGCGACCGGGGCCGTGTAGTCGACGCCCGGCACGGAGAATCCGTACAGGCGCCGGACCTCGCCGCGGAACCAGTCGAGGTCGGCCAGGCCGGCGATGGTGTCGGTGGCCGCGGCCTCCCAGCGTTCGGCGACGGCCGACTGGACGTCGTCGGTCAGCTCCCAGCCGTCGAGGCGGATCCGGCCCTCGTCGTCCAGGGCGAGCGCGGCCGCGCCGGTGAGCTGGTCCCACAGGGCGGCGAGCTGGCGCACCGGCGGGACCAGACCCTCGCCGAGGACTCCGCGCAGCAGACCGGTGTACAGGGCGATGCCGGGGATGGCGGTGGAGGACTGGGTGACGGCGGCCCCGTTGACGGAGGTCACCGCCCGTCCTCCCACCGTCTCGCCGAGCCTCCGGTTCAGGGTGCGGGCGGTCGCCTCCAGATGGGCCTTGGCGGTGCCGATGGTGCCCTGCCGGTAGATCGCCTCGGTCAGCGGCGATCCGATGTACGACAGCGCGGCGGTGGTGAAGCCCTCGGCGAGCAGACCCCGGCCGGCGAGGCGGTCGATCCAGCGCTCCCAGTCCGCGCCGCCCATCACGGCCACCGTCTGCTCGACGTCGTCGCCCTCGGCCGGCCCGGTCTCGACCTCGCGGACCTCGGGAACGCCCTGGCCGTCGAAGACGAGGGTCTTGGTGCGGTTCGTCCGGCCGATCGGCTTGAGGACGGAGGCGTACACGGCCCCGGTGTCGGGGTCGGTGCGCCGGGGCGCGGCCACCGAGTAGATCAGATGGTCCAGCCGGCCGCCGAAGCGCCGCTCGACGATGTCGGCGACCTGGTCCTTCATCGCGTCGGAGAACGCGTCGCCGTTGAGGAACACCAGATCCCGCTCGGCGTCACGGGCGATGCCGGCCGTGGCGGCGGTGCGGTACCAGCCGGCCGTGGCCGTGCGCCGTTCGGTGGGGGCCTTCTCGAAGGAGACCATGACGCCGCGGATGCCGGCGCGCTTGAGTCCGGCGAGCGTGGCCGCCAGGCCGTATCCGGCGGAGGAACCGATGATCAGCGCCACCGGTCCGGCGCCCGCCGGCTCGCTGTCCGGAGCCGGGCACTCCTGCCACATGTCGGCCACCAGCCGCTCGCAGCCCGCCGGATGGGAGTCGAGGAAGAGGAAGCCCCGGTTGCGGGGGGTGAGAACACGCTCGCTCACGATGGTCGTCCTTGGGTCGGCCGGGACACGGGCGCGGCGACCGGCGCGGCCGCCACGTCCCGCCAGTCTGCGACAGGGCGGGCCCGGACAGCGGCCGCGCGGGGGACAACGATCACGAGCCGGCCTTGGAGTGTTCCCACCACGTTCGGGGGATGTCCCGGCCCCGACCGGGGCGGCGCCCACGGCGGTTCCGGGGTTTCGCCGGTCTCGTCCCCCGCTTGCCGCGGCCGTGTCGCCCCCTTCGCCGACGTCCGCGGACAGATCCTGTCCGCAAGGCATGTCAGGGTGGAGCCGGGGGCTGGGTCGGACTCCGAGCGACTCCCGCCCGCACATGAACCAGGCAACGAACGGAGCAACTTGATGAGCCGTCACATCCAGGTCACCTTCGACGCCCGCGATCCGAGGGCGCTGTCGTCCTTCTGGCGCGAGGCGCTGGGCTATGTCCATCCCGGGCCGCCCGGGGTCGAGCTGCCCGAGGGCGCCGACCCGCTGGCCGCGTGGGACGACTTCCTCGCCCGGCTCGGGGTGCCGGAGGAGGAGCGCAACACGAGGTCGGCCATCGAGGACCCGGACGGACAGGGCCCACGGGTGTTCTTCCAGCAGGTGCCGGAGGACAAGACCGCCAAGAACCGCGTTCATCTCGATGTCCGCGTCGCCCCCGAACTGAGCGGGGACGAACGGATGGCGGCGCTGGAGGCCGAGTGCGACCGGCTGCTCGCGCTGGGGGCGGAACGGGTGCGCCGCTTCGAGCCCGAACCCCCGATGAGCACCGGCTTCATCGTGATGACCGATCCCGAGGGCAACGAGTTCTGCCTGGACTGACCGGGGCGGACGCGGTCGCGGAGCCCCGGCCGTCCCCGGCCGGGGCTCCGCGCGAACCGCCGCGATGGCCGCCTCAGTCGACGATCTCGGCGTCGATGACGTCGTCGTCGTAGTAGTGGCCGTCGGATTCATCGGATTCGCCGGATTCGGCGGAGGGGATCGAGGCGTCCACGTCGTCCGAGGCCGCGGGCAGGTCGAAGGCGTCGGGGGCGGCCCCGGGCGGCAGCTGCCGGCGCCGGTCGCGGTCCCTGGTCACCAGAAACCTGAAGAGGTCCGACGCCCGGTCCTGCCGCTCGCTCTCCGGGCCGCCCTTCAGGGCCTCCATCAGCAGCAGAACGAAGGTCAGACGGTCCTCCCCGGGACGGCTCCCCATGTACCGCGCGACCAGCGCGGGAAGATCCGGACCCGCGCCCGGCACGTCGACGGGCAGGGCCGCGCCCCCGAGGGCGTTCGCGGAGATCTCGCCCGCCGCGGCCCGCTGCCACAGCTTGTCGAAGCGCAGGAGCTGTTCCTCGGGAGTGGTGTTGCGCGCCCGGGCGCCCAGGATCTCGACCAGGGCGTCGACCGTGTCCCGCCGGGGCAGCGCCGTCCCCGTGAGAGCGGCGTGCAGGGTGCTGCGCGAGATCTTCTTCTTCGCCTCGTCGCTGAGGGCCGCGTACATCTCGGTCAGTGAGGGACGGCCGGCCCACAGGTGGAAGGTGTGGAGGGCGTCGTTGAGCGCTTTGAGCGGTCCGTCGTCCAACCGCGGTTTCGTGAAGACTCCAGGCTTCCCCAACCCGCACACCCCCGTGTCCAGAACCGTCCAGAACCGTCCGGTCAGGATGCCACCGCGTACGGACGCGTGTGGTGCCGTCCGTACATGTGGGGAAGCGGCGGCACGCCGTCCGACGGGGCGGGAGCCGGGTGCACGGTGGTCGCGGTGGAGGCCCGAAAGGGCTCCGGAGAAGGGGAGTTGCCGTGGCTGAACTGTTCGCTCTCGTGTACGAGGGGCTGCTGACCAATCTGCCGTCCCAGCTCGTCGGCGGAATCCTGGCGACCGGAATCGGATGTGCCTGGCGGCGCCGGACGCAGCGGCCGGGCGTCCGGTCGAGCGCCCGTCGCGCCGGGACGGAGGGCAGGGCCGACAGGGCCGGTGAGACCGGCGACCGTGACTGACCGCGACTGACGGAGGAAGCGCTTCCCGCGCCGATTGAGCGGGCCCGACTCCACGGACCCGGCGGCGCGGGCAAGGCGGCACGGGCCCGACTCCACGGATCCGGCGGCGCGGGCCCGACTCCATGAAGGGCGCGGCACGGGCACGGCGTACGGCGGACGCGGTACGGAAGGAGTCGGGCCTCGCACCCGTCCGCTGCCCGAGCCGCGTCGAGGAACCGGGGGCCCGCGGTGACGCGGGCCCCCGCACACGCCCCCGGATCCCCCGGATCAGTCCCGGTCGACCTGCTCCCGTACGACGGTCCCCTTCGCGGCGTCGATCGTGAAGTCCGCCTCGGTCCAGTCGTCCGTGTTCGCGACCTCGACCTCCCAGACGGCGACGTCGTTGTCGTCGTCGTCGAGCTGGATTCCGGTGACGGTCCCCGGCTGCTTGTCGGTGGCGGTCCTGACCGCCTGCTCCGGGGTCTGGGTCGCCCGGCCGAGCAGCCCCGCGAGGTGCTGCTTCTCCTCCGCGTCCTGGCCCTGTTCGAGCCGGGACTCGGTGACCTTCCCGGTGACCGCGTCGATGATCACGATCCGGGCCGTGCCGTCCTTCTGGGCCACGGTCGCCGCCCACTGCGGGGAGCCGGGGCTCGAGGAGGGCCGGGGCGACCCCGTGGCCTCCGAGGGGCTCGGAGGGCTGGGGGCGCGCTCCAGATCGAGTTCGACCAGCTTGCTCTGGGGCTCCTCGCCGACGGCCGTGTCCGCGGCCTTGTCCCAGGTGATCTTGGTGGCCCCGACCAGCGCCTGTCTCCGCTGCCGCTCCTGCGAGAGGGACGGCACGGCCGAGGGCGTCGAATGGGTCGGCTGGGCTCCGGCCTCCCGGGCGGCGTCGGCCGCCGACGTCACCGAGTCCTTGTCGTTCCCGCAGGCGGCGAGGGACAGCAGAGAGCCGGCGACGGCACAGATCGCCGCGACGGTACGGGCCCGGCGGGGGCGCGGGGCGGATGCTTGCGGCTGACTCGACTGAGGGCTCATACAGCCACCGGTATCCCCTCGCCGCCCGCCCCTACCCGGCTGCCGCCACGAGCCACCCGATCGGCTGCCCGTCCGCCCGTCCGCGCCCGTCCGCCCGTCCGCCCGTCCGCCCGTCCGCCCGTCCGCGCCCGTCCGCCTCTCCGCGCCCGCCCGCAGAACCGTCCCGCCTGCCCCGGCGGACCGCTCCACCGCCCTGTCCGAAAAATCGCGTGCACACCACGGACGGACTTGAGTACGATGTCGGCGCGAGTGAACGGGAACGTAGGGAGATCGACATGTTGGGCGACGACGACATCTCCGGGTGATACCGGAAGTGATCGGCCACCGGCAGGCACGCACCACCACCGCCGCCGTGGCCCTACCAGTCGTTTCGTCAATTCCCCCCGGCGGGCGCCCTCGGCGCGCCCCCGTCACCGCATGAGGTGTCCCGAGTACATGTCAGACGCATCCATCATCTGTTCGAACCTCTCCTTCTCCTGGCCCGACGACCAGCCCGTCTTCCAGGAGCTGTCCTTCGCCGTCGGCGGCGGCCGCACCGGGCTGGTCGCGCCGAACGGGGCCGGCAAGTCCACCCTGCTCAAGCTGATCGCGGGGGAGTACCGGCCCACCGGCGGAGCCGTCACCGTCCAGGGCGTACTGGGCCATCTCCCGCAGAACCTGCCCCTGATCGGCGATGTGACCGTGGCCGAGGTCCTGGGCGTGGCCCCGGTCATCCGCGCGCTCGACGCCATCGAGTCCGGGGACGCCGACGAGAAGCACTTCGCCACGATCGGCGACGACTGGGACATCGAGGAGCGCAGCCGGGCCCAGCTGGAGCGGCTCGGACTCGGCGACATCGCGCTCTCCCGGCCGCTGCACACCCTGAGCGGCGGACAGATCGTCTCCCTGGGCCTCGCGGCGCAGCTGCTGAAGCGGCCGGACGTCCTGCTGCTCGACGAGCCGACCAACAATCTCGACCTCGAGGCACGGCACCGGCTGTACGGAGCGCTCGACGACTTCGGCGGCACTCTGCTGGTGGTCAGCCACGACCGGATCCTGCTCGACCGGATGGACCGCATCGCCGAACTCGACCGGGGCGAGATCCATTTCCACGGCGGCAACTTCACCGCCTACGAGGCGGCCGTGCGCGCCGCGCAGGAGGTCGCCGAGAAGAACATCCGCAGCGCGGAGGCGGAGGTCAAGCGGCAGAAGCGGGAGA
Source organism: Streptomyces sp. NPDC014894 (assembly GCF_043080985.1). Classification (NCBI taxonomy): domain Bacteria; kingdom Bacillati; phylum Actinomycetota; class Actinomycetes; order Kitasatosporales; family Streptomycetaceae; genus Streptomyces; species Streptomyces sp. NPDC014894. The sequence goes on along the minus strand of NZ_JBIBWD010000008.1, from coordinate 180,265 downwards.
TGCAGCAGGCCCGGGAGCGGGCCGAGCGCCGGGCCGGCAACGCCGCCCGCAATCTGAGCAACGCCGGTCTGCCGAGGATCTTCGCCGGGAACATGAAGCGCGGCGCGCAGGAAGCGGCGGGGAAGTCGCACCAGACCCACTCCGCCCGGTTCGGCGAGGCCAAGGCCCGGCTGGACGAGGCGGGCCGTGCCCTGCGCGACGAGCAGCTGATCGCCCTGGAACTGCCCAAAACCCGGGTCCCGGCGGGCCGCACCGTCTTTCTCGGGGAGCGGATGCGGATCCGGCGCGGCGAGCGGGAACTCTTCACCGGAGACGGTCTCGACCTGGCGATCCGCGGCCCCGAGCGGATCGCGCTGACCGGCCCCAACGGCGTCGGGAAGTCCACCCTGCTGCGAGTGATCAACGGTGAGCTGGAAATCGGCGGCGGGGTGTCGAAGCCGGCCGTCGGCCGGGTCGCCCATCTCTCGCAACGGCTGGACCTGTTGGATCTCGACCGCACCGTGGCCGAGAACCTCGCCGACGCCGCCCCCGGGATGCCGGAGTCGGAGCGGATGAATCTGCTCGCCCGCTTCCTGTTCCGGGGCTCCCGCATCCATCTGCCGGCCGGGGTGCTGTCCGGGGGCGAGCGGCTGCGCGCCACCCTGGCCTGTGTGCTGTACGCCGAACCGGCCCCCCAGCTGCTGCTGCTGGACGAGCCGACCAACAATCTCGATCTGGCCAGCGTCGGTCAGCTGGAGAGCGCGCTCAACGCCTTCGAGGGCGCGTTCGTGGTGGTCAGCCACGACGAACGGTTCCTCGCGGAGATCGGGATCGACCGCTGGCTGCGGTTCGCGGACGGCCGGCTGCTGGAGACCGGGCCCCCGGCCCCGGCGGACCCGCTGACCGACGGCCGGTAGCCCCGCCCCCGCCTCAACCGCGCCGTCGGGCGTGCCGGGACCGACCATCCGGAGGAGTACACCGCCGCGCGCGAGCTGCGGCTGACCCCGGCCCGGCGCGCCCGCCTCGACCGGCCCGCCGGGCCGGGGGCCGAGCCTCACGCCCCGTCCGGCTCCTCGGGGTCCACGAGGTCGAGGTAGCGCGCGAGCTGGACCGCGCCGGTCAGCATGGACCGGCTCCGCCGCGACAGGCCGGCCCGCCACCCGCGGAGCGTCTCCTCCAGCGGGGCCGCCCCGCCCGCGGACCTCAGCTGGTCGACCACGGGCGCGATCCGGCTCAGCGGGTGGCCGCCGCGCCGCAGCTGCTGGGCCAGGTGCGCGTCGCGCACGGACTCCGCGCCGTACCGCCGGTAGCCGGACACCGGGTCGCGCTCCGGGCTGAGGATCCCGGCCCTCTCCCACGTACGGAGCGTGGCCGGATGCACATCGAGCCGGCGGGCGAGCGCGCCGATGGACATCGGCCGTTCGCCCGCCGGGAGCGGCGCCGGGGCCGCCGTGATCTCGCCCAGCGCGCGGCCCACCTCGTCGAGGGTCACCCGGTCCCGCAGCGACCGGGCATGGCTCTCGTCCACGAGCCGGAAGACCGCCTCCCGGTCCGCCGCGTTGGCGCTCCGCATGATCGCGCCGGCCGTCGTGTGCCCGTGCCCCGGCCTCAGCGCGAGAAAGGTCCGGAGCGCCTGGGCGTGCACCCGGGTGTACTGCCGGTACCCGTGCGGACTGCGCGGCGCGGGCGGCAGGATCCCGTCCTCCTCGTAGTTGCGCACGGCCTGCGTCGACAGACCGTGTTCGCGGGCCAGATCGGCCGGCCGCAGCCGCCCCTGACTCATCCCCATCACCCCGTGTTTGAGAGTTGTCGGCGTATCGCGGCGGCTGATCGGTCAAAAGTCTCAACCGGGCGTTCAAAGATAAAGTTGAAGGTAATCCAACCCCTCCAGGAGCGGAAGAGATGCCCCTTCGAACCGCCCTTCACTCATCGGGCCTGCCCTTCACCCACACCGGCTCCGGCCTCGGCCGCGCGCTGGACGAGTTCCTCGACTCCCGTGACGTACCGCCCCTGCTGCTCGGCCTGGGCGAACCGACCCATGGCATCGAGGCGTTCCCCCGCTTCCGCAACCAGGTGCTGAGACATCTGGTCGAGCACCGGGGCTGCCGTTCGATCGCCGTCGAGAGCGACTGTCTGGCCGCCCTCGCCGTGGACGAGCACATCACCGGGGGCGGCGGCCGCCTCGAAGACGTCCTGGCGACCGGTTTCAGCCACGACTTCGGCGCGCTGGCGGCCAACCGCGAGCTGGTCGGCTGGCTCCGCGGCCACAACGAGGGCCGCGCACCCCGCGACCAGGTCAGATTCCACGGCGTCGACGCCCCGATCGAGATGTCCGGCACGGAGAGCCCGCGTACCGCGCTGACCGCGCTCCACCGCTTTCTCGCCGACCATCTCGACGCGTCCGCGCTGCCCTGGCCGCGACAGACGATCGACTCACTGCTCGGCGACGACGCGGCGTGGAACGACCCGGCGACCCTGATGGACCCGGCCCGGTCCGTCGGCGGCTCCGACCGGGCGCGGCGACTCCGCGCGATCACCGACGATCTGCTGGGAGTCCTCGCGGCCGAGTCGCCGGGCCTGGCCGCGGCCGCCTCGCCGGAACGCCTCGCCAGGGCGCGGCTGTTCGGACGCACGGCGCGGGGTCTGCTGCGCTACCACGCGATCATGGCGGACACGGCGGCCGCGCCGGGAGCCCGGATCGCCCGGATGATGGGGGCCAGGGACGCCATGCTGGCGGAGAATCTCCTGGCCGTCGTGGAGGCCGAGCGGGACCGGGGCCCGTCGCTGGTGTTCGCCCACAATCACCGTCTGCGGAGGGACAGCAGCGCCTTGAGGTTCGCGGGCATGGATGTGACCTGGTGGAGCGCCGGTACGCACGCCGCGTCGGACCTCGCGGAGCGGTACGCCGTGATCGCCTGCGACCTCGGAGCCGCCCCCGCCCGGGGGATCGGGGAGCCCGCGCCGGACACCCTTCAGGGGCTTCTCCACGAGGTCACCGAAGAACGGGCCCTCTTCCCCGCCGGCCCCCTGGCGGCGGCCGCGGACCGCGCTCCCGTCCTCGTCCCCCGTACCGGACCACTGGCCCACCAGGGCTATCTGGCCCTGGACTCCGTCGACCTGGGCGGGGTCGACGCGGTCGCCTTCTTCGCCGATGCCGATGCCGATGCCGCGCCCGCGCCCGCGCCCGCGCCCGCGCCCGAGCCCGACGCCCTGCCCGGCGGCCGTCGGGGAAGCGGTCAGACATGGCCGAACGCGTCCAGGCACTCCTGAAGGGACATTCCCCCGAGGATCGCCTCCCGCACGCCGTCCTCCGCCCGGGTCAGTTCCTCGGCCCGGGCGAGGACCCGGTCGATCCGGGGGCCGGGCACGATGAGCGCTCCGTCCTCGTCGGCCAGAACGAAGTCGCCGGGCCGCACGGTGACCCAGCGCGTCGTGGCCCCGCGCACCCGGACCGGCCGCTGGGCTTCGGTGACCCGCCACCGGCCGATGGACTGGACGGGGCTGCGGTAGCGGCCGAAGACGGGAAAGCCATGGGCCCGGAGCTGCCGGAGATCCCGTACGCCCCCGTCGACCAGCGCGCCGACGGATCCGCGCCCGGCCATGCCGAGCGCGATGAGTTCGCCGAAGTGGCAGACGCCTTCGCCGTTCCCCGCCCATACGGAGACCTCGCCCGCGCCGATCTCGGCACAGGCCCGCATCTTCGCCGGATCGCCCGTGCCCTCGTACGGGGTCATGGCCCCCGCGACGGTGAAGGCCCAACCCGCCGGTCGTTCCCCGGAGAGCGCGGAAAGACCGGGGTGGACTCCCTGGTCGGTGAGGCCGAACTCGTCCAGGGCGTCGGCGGCGGCAGAGGCGCCGAACGCCAGGAACCGCGCGCGGACGCCGTCCCGTTCGGACCGGTCGGGTGTCATGGTCGGTCTCCTCACGTGCTCGGGATCACGCCGTCGCCGACGCGGTGACCGATCCGGCGGCCTCCTGTCGAAGCCGGTGCGCTCACCCGGCGGTTCGGGGGAGGGATTCGAGGGCGGTCAGGACCCGCGCGACATCGCCCGCGGTGTTGAAGCCGTGGAACCCGAACCGGACGGCTCCGGCGCGCGCCGTCGCACGCACCCCGTGGGCGTGCAGGCCGCGCATCGCGCGCTCGGCGTCCGGGACCCGGAGGGTGACGACATGGCTCGGCCGCTCGCTCGGCGAGCGGACGAAGCCGCGCTCGCCCGCGCCGTCGCGGAGCAGCCGGGCCGGCCCGAGACAGTGCCGTTCGAGGTTTTCGCGGTCGAGCGAGCCGATCAGATCGAGCGCGGCGGCCGCCCCCGCCCAGGACGGCCAGCACAGCGACATGTCGAGCCTGCGGGCGCCGGGAGCGTACGACAGCGGACCTCCGAAGTAGTCCCGCCAGGGGTGCGAGGCGCTCCTCGGGTTGGGGGCCAGCTGCGTCAGCCCGGCGAGCCGGTCGGGACGCACGTACAGCCAGGCCGCGCCCCGGGGCAGAGCAGCCACTTGTAGCCGTGCACGGCGATGTAGTCGGGCCGCACCGAATCCGGCAGCGACAGCACGCCCGCGCTCTGCGTCGCGTCGACGAACAGCCGCGCCCCGACCTCCCGGCAGCGCGCCGCGACGACGGACAGATCGGTCCGCCACCCCGTGGCGGACTGCACGTCGGCGATCGCCACCAGCGTCGTCCCCTCGGTGATCGCCGCCGCCAGGTCCTCACTCCTCAGCCGCCCCCGCGGCATCGGCGCCGTACGCACCTCGACACCGCGCTCCTCGGCCGCGAGCCGGGGGAAGAGATTGCTGCGGTACTCCAGCGCGCCCACCACCACCCGGCTCCCCGCGGGCAGCGACGCGGCCACCGTCGCGGCGGCCTCCGCCACCGACTGCGCCAGCGCGACGTCCGCGGAGTCCACCCCGAGCAGCCGGGCCATCAGCCCACGGCCGCGCCGCGCCGGCTCGTCGCGCCGCGACCGGGAGACGGCCTCCGACTCCCAGCCGTCCAACTCCTCGCGCAGCGCGCGCGTCACCGGCCGGGCCGCGGGGGCGCAGCTGGGCGTGAACAGCCACGCGACGTGGTCGTGTACGGGGAACTGGTCACGGAAGCGCGCGAGATCCACGTCTGCCGCCTCCTTGCCCGGGGACGCGCGAGGGGACTGCCCCACCGGAGGTCGCCCCGGTGCTCCGAGCATGGAGACCATGGGGGCATGCGTCAAAGGAATGTCTTTCATGTCCTCCATGAAGCGGGCTCATGATGGAACTCCAGCAGCTGCGCTGCCTCATGGCGGTCCTGGACACCGGCTCCTTCACCAGGGGCGCCGAGACCCTGCACGTCACCCAGGGAGCGGTCAGCCATGCCGTGATCGGGCTGGAACGAGAGCTGGGCGTCGCGCTCGTGCGGCGCGGACGCGGCCCGGCGACCGCCACCGGCGCCGGAGCGCGCACGGCCGTCCACGCCCGGGCCGTACTGGCGCGCGTCCGCGCCGCCGAGGAGGAGATTCTCGCGCTGCGGGGACTGCGCGCGGGCCGGCTGCGGGTCGGCAGTTTCACCAGCGCCTCCACCCGGCTCCTGCCCCGCCTCCTCGCCGCCTACCGGCTGCGCCACCCCGGGATCGACGTGTCCCTGCACGAGGGGAATGACGTGGAGACGGGGGAGCGGCTGATCAGCGGCGAGGTCGATGTGGGCTTCGTCGTCCTCCCGGCCGGCGAACTGGACGCCGTCCCCGTGGCCGAGGACGAACTGACGCTGGTGCTGCCCGGGACGCACCCGCCGGCCCGGTACGGGACGGTTCCGCTCGCCGCGCTCGCCGCGGAGCCGATGATCCTCTCCACCGGAGGCTGCGCGGCACTGGTCCGCGACGTGTTCCGCCGCGCCGGACTCGGTCCGAGCGAGGCCGGCGCGGTCAAGGAGGGAGTCACCGCCCTGGCCATGGTGGAGGCCGGTCCCGGACTGGCCCTGATGCCCGAACTGGCCGTGCCGCCCCTGCCCGCGGCCCTGGTCACCCGCCCGGTGGACGCGCCCCGGGCGACGGCCCGCCGCCGTCTCGGCCTCGCCACCCGAGCCTCGGAGGCCCCCGGCCCCGCGGTGCGCGCCTTCATCGAGCCGGCGCGGGAGCAGACGGCGCGGGTGAAACAGACCGAGCCGACGGAAGCGCGGAAGCGGGAGATCGTCCCCCGCCCGCCGGCCGACGGCACGACCGCGAGCGTCCCCTGACCGGGGCGGGCGTACCGTCGGCCGGGGCCGGCAGGCGTACATCCGGGAGGTGTTTTGTCCGCCATCGGGGTGATACATGAAACTCTCGCCCATACCGCCGGGACTTCGCTCCGAAGGGTGAAGTGAGGCCGCCCACTCCGGGTGAGCCGCCACTCAAGGAGCACGATCATGCGCATCTCCGTCGCCACCGCCGCCGCCTGCCTGGCCGCGGCCCTCGCCGCCCCAGCCCTCGCGCTCGCCGACTCCGGCGCCGCGCCCGCCGCGCCCCGCGACCGGGCCGCCGCCGCCCCGAAGGCGCTCGTCGCGCTGGGGCTGACGGCCGATCAGCGGCTCGTCCGGTTCGCCGTCGACAAGCCCGCCGAGACCAAGACCCTCGGCCGGATCAGCGGCCTCACCGGCGACACCAGGCTCGTCGGCATCGACCGCCGCGTACAGAATCTGGCGCTGTACGGCGTCGGCGACCAGGGCGGCGTCTACACGCTCGACACGGCCGCCCGGGCCGTGAAGGTCTCCCAGCTGACGGTCGCGCTCGCGGGCGCCCGGTTCGGCGTCGACTTCAACCCCGCGGCCAACCGGCTGCGCGTCATCAGCGACACCGGCCAGAACCTCCGTCACAACATCGACGACGCCGCGGGCGCGCCCGGCACCGTCGTCGACGGCACGCTCACCAACCCCACGGCGCCGCCCGCCACCGCCCAGGGCGTCACCGGCGCGGCCTACACCAACAACGACCTCGACGCCGCCACGGCGACCACCCTGTTCGACATCGACACCCTCGCCGACCGGGTCGTCCTCCAGTCGCCCGCGAACGCGGGCAGTCTCGCCCCCACCGGCGGCCTGGGCGTCGACGCCGGCCCCGACGCCGGATTCGACATCCACTTCTCCCCGGCGGACGGCGTCAACCGGGGCTTCGCGGCCCTCCAGCGGGGCTCCGCCCACCGTCTGTACGAGGTCGACGTCCTGACCGGCGCGGTACGCGATCTCGGGGCCTTCCCCGCCCGTCGCCAGGTCACCGACATCGCCCTCCCCATCGACCGGAGCTGACGATCGTCCGGTCCCGGACCCGCGCGGGGTCCGGGACCGGGAGCGTCCGTACCCGGGGCTACTTGGGCATGAGGACGGTGTCGACGATGTGGACGGTGGCGTTGGCGGTGGTGACATTGCCGCAGACGACCTTGGCCGTGCCGTCGACCGTGTAGCTCTCACCGGAGCCGGCGGTGGTCAGGGTGCCCTTCTGAAGGGTGGTGTGGGTGCCCTGCGCGAGCTTCGCGGGGGTGAGGGGCTCGCCGACCACATGGTGGGTGAGGACCTTGGTCAGCATGGCCTTGTCGGCGAGGACCTTGTCGAGGTCGGCCTTCGGGATCTTGGCGAACGCGTCGTTGGTGGGGGCGAAGACGGTGATGTTCTCCGCGTTGTTGAGGGTGTCGACCAGTCCGGCCTTCTTGACCGCGGTCACGAGGGTGGAGAGGGCGGGGTTGTTGGACGCGGCGGTGGCCACGGGGTCCTTGGCCATGCCGTCGAAGGAGCCGGAGCCCTCCTTGGGGACGGTGGCACAAGCGGTGCCGAAGGGCTGGTCGGGAGCGGTGGCGGGGGCCTTGGACTCCTGCTTCTGGGCGTTGTCCCGGGGCGTCTCGGCGGCGCTGTCCTTGGTGGAGCCGGAGTCGGAGCAGGCGGTGAGGACGAGGGGGAGGAGGGCGGCGGTGGCGATCGCGACGGCGGCGCGGCGGAGACGGGGGGTGTTCACGGGGACTCCTGAGGTGTGGTCGGTTTCCAGTGGGGAGGCCGGGCCGCCCGGCGGGGTCCCGGGTCCGTCCGGACCGTGGACCGCCGCCTGGCGGGGCCTGCTCACAACCGGCATTCGGAGCCGCTCGCGATCCGGATTGGCCGATCGCCCGATCAGGTTCCGGACGGCGGCGGGTTGACGCCCGCGACCGCCGGGCCCGGGGACGTCCCCGGGCCGGTACGGGGCCCCCGCCCCGTACCGGCCCGTACGGGGCCCCGCCCCGCCTCCGATCGGCCCGGGCGGATCCTCCGCCTCCGATCGGTCCGGGTGATCGCGCCGCTTCTGGGCAGTCGGGAGAGGAAGGACGACACGACGAGGACACCTGGAGGAGCGTATGAACACGACAACAGCCGCGGGTCTGGCGGCGGGCGGAGCGACGGCGTGGATCGGTCCCTTCCTCGTCGGCCTCGCGGTGGTCGCCCTGCTGGCCGGCATCGTGATCCGGCGGCGGGGACGGGGCCGGAGCAGGCCGCCGCGCCCCGACGAGCAGCCCGCCGCCACCGCGCGGCGCGCCGCCGAGCGGGGGCAGCCGGGCACACCGGGCGACACGGGAGGCACGGCGGGCACGGGAACGCGGCCGGAGCGGGACCCGGAGCGCTGACCGGCCGGGTGCTCCCCCGGTGGCGGTCGGGCCGCCGTGTCGTCGTCAGATGTCCCACCTGGCACTTCAGCCCCGGATGTTTCACCGGGGCGACGCCCGGGGACCCCTGCGACAGGGGGATTCCTCCGCGATCGGAGACGTCATGATCATCCTCGGTCTTGTACTGCTGATCATCGGCCTGGTGGCCGGGATCGGCATTCTGTGGACCATCGGGATCATCCTGGTCGGGATCGGGGTGGTGCTCTGGGTCCTGGGCGCGCTCGGTCACGCGGTCGGAGGCCGGCGGCACTACTGGTGAGGCGCGGGAGCCCGTCGCGGCGCCCGGCGCGCTGAACGCCGTACGATCCCTGCACGCCGTCCGGGGCCTGGTCGCCGCACATGCTCGCAAGGCTGGTCGCCCCACGGTCCCGAGGCCGGTCGCCGCGCCGTCCCGGCCGTAGGCTTCCGGGCTCGGCTCCGCCGTGCTCTTCATGGCGCTTGACGGCCCCTCACGGTCACGATCGCCGCAGTCGGACGACGCCGGTCAGTCCCGCCGACGGGACGGACCGGCGCACCGCGCGGATCTCCGCGGCTCACGTCTGACGGTCCCGAAAGCGGGTAGGCGCGGCCCGACGGCGCCCGCGGACACGGCGGAGCGCCGGTCGGTCCGAAGCCGTTCCGAAGACGTTCTGACGTCGTCCCGAAGGAGATCCGACGTGCTGATGGCTCATCCCGTGGTCCTGGGCAATCTGGTCGAGCAGTACGACACGCTGAGGCTGCTCAACGCCGAGACGGGCAGCCCCGAGGCACGACGCCGGATGGAGGACATCGCGTACACCCTGTGTGTGTCCACGGGCACGCGCGACGTCGACGCGGCGCTCATCGCGGCCCGCCACCGGCTGCCCGGGGCCCGGCCGGAGGACGACTCGCTCGTCGCGGGCTGAGCGCGCCGCCCGGCGAACACGCCCCGCCGGAAAGGCGCTTCCCCCCGGGGGACGGCGGGCCCGTCCCCCCGGCGGTGCTCTCCGGACCGCCCCGCGTCCCGTCAGGGACGACACCCTCCCCACCGAGGATCCGGGGCCGCTTCGTGCCTTCCCGGCCTCTCCCCGACCCCGGCCCGGGGCATCGCCCGCGGGCCGGGCGCGCGGTGGACAGCGCAGACCCGGCGGACGAGCATGGAGTGGGGTGAGCGGGGGCCTCTCACCGGGAGACGCCGATGGTGCGCACCGAAGCGGTGGACGTGCTGGTCGTCGGGGCCGGTCCGGTCGGGCTGAGCGCGGCCGCCGAGCTGCGACGGCGTTCGGTGGGCTGTCGGCTTGTCGACAGACTCCCGGCCCGGCTGCCGTACGCGAAGGCCGTGGGCGTCCAGCCGCGCACCCTGGAGATCTGGGACCGTATGGGGCTGGTGCGGGCCGCGCTCGACGCGGCCGTCCCGATGCGCGGACAGCTGGTGTACGTCGACGGCGTCGAGCGGGCCCGGATCGAGCTGGCGCTGCCGCCCGAGGTGCCGTACGGATTCGCCGCGCTGCCGCAGTACGAGACCGAGCGCGTCCTGGAGGAGTACCTGGGCCGTTTCGGGACCCGGATCGAGCGCGGGACCGAGCTGGTGTCGTTCGCCCAGGACGCCGACGGGGTGACCAGCCGGCTGATCACCGCCTCCGGGGCGCGCCGGGAGATCCGCTCCCGGTTCCTGGTGGGCTGCGACGGGGCGCACAGCGTCGTGCGCAAGACCCTCGGGATCTCCTTCGAGGGCGGCGCCTTTCCCGAGGAGTACATGCTCGCCGATGTGGAGGTCGACTGGGACCTGCCGTACGGCTACGGCGTCCGCGCCACGCACCTCGGCCCCGACGGCGCGGTCGACGATCTGCTGGTGTGCGTCCCGCTCCCGGGGAGCGGCCGGTACCGGATGTCGATGCTGGTCCCGCCCGAACTGTCGGCGGCCCGGGCGGCCGAGGACGCGCGAGGGAGCGGCGAGGGGAGTGCGAGCGAGAGCGCGGACGGGGTGGCGCACGGCCCCGGCGGCGGCCGGGCCCCCGCGCTCGCCGACGTCCAGGCGGTCCTGGACCGGCTGTCGCCGAGGCCCACGACGGCTTCCGCGCTGCGCTGGTCCTCGGTCTTCCGCATCAGCCACCGGCTGGTCGACCGGTACTCCGACGGCCGGGTCCTCATCGCCGGGGACGCGGCGCACATCCATCCGCCGACGGGCGCGCAGGGCATGAACACCGGTGTCCAGGACGCCTGCAATCTGGCCTGGAAGCTCGCCCTCGCCGTCGAAGGGGACGCCGCGCCCGGTCTGCTCGCGAGCTACGACGCCGAGCGGCGGCCCATCGGCGAGGAGGTCGTCGGGCGCACCGTCCGGCACGCCGTCGAGGGCATCGACCACGACCCCGGCGATCCGGCCGTCCTGATGCTGCGCGAGGCGCAACTCCTCCTCGGCTACCGGGACAGCCCCCTCGTGGGCCCGCCGGACCCGGCCGGCGGGGACGGCCCCCGGCCCGGGGACCGCGCCCCGGACTGCGCCGGCCTCACCCGGGAGATCGCCGCCCACCCACTCCGGCTCCACGAGGTGCTGCGGGGCCGCGACCACGTGCTGCTGCTCTACGGAAACGGGAACGGACACGGATACGCGGACGGGCCCGGAAACGGAATCGGAAACGGGCACGGAGACCCGGCGGGCGGCGCACCTGACGCGTCCGGCGCCGCGTCCGCCGCCGGGACCGAACTCGCCGCCCTGGCCCGAGAGCTGTCGCGGGGCCGGATGGAGACCCTCCTCGTGCTCACGCGCGACGCGCCCGACGGCCGCGGGAGCCCGCTGCCGGTCTACCGCGACAGCCGGGGCGACTTCGCGCGCAGGTACGCGGCCCGGGAGCCCACCGCGTTCGTCGTCCGCCCGGACGGCTATTTGGGGGCCCGGATCAGCCCGCCGTCCCGGGAGGGGCTGGCCGCCGCCCTCGCACGCGTCTTCCGCGTACGGGCGGGCTGAGGGACCCGCCCGGCGGACGGCCGCGCCACTGCCATGAAATGGGGTGTTCCCGCAAGCCGTATCCAATTCTGTGACGAGAGTGAGGTAATCGGGGGATCGAGCAACCTTTCGGGTATTCACCCCCTCTCTCCTTGCGATTCCGCATCGCAAGGAGGTACGACCCTTGTCCAGCACACCGCTGCGTCCCGCACCGCACCGCAGCACGCCGGCCACCGCTCCCGTCCGCCCCCGTGACCGTCGCGGGCGCCGGTCGACGGTGGTCGCGGCCACCGGGCTCGCGCTCCTGCTCAGCGCCTGTTCGACCGGCGGTGGCTCGCAGGACGACGCGAAGGGCGGGGAGAAGAAGCCCGCCGCCAAGCCCGAGATATCGGTGAACCTCACGGGCCGGGCCGCCGCGCCGGGCAAGCCCGTGACGGTGAAGCTCGCGGAGGGCGAGCTGAAGGATGTCAAGGTCGCCGGGGCCAAGGGCGCGCCGCTCGGCGGCACGGTGTCGAAGGACGGCGGCACCTGGACCTCGCAGCGGGCGGCCGCGCCGGGCACCTCGTACACGGTCGAGGCGACCACGAAGGACGGCGGCTCCGCGCGGGCGGCCTTCGCGACGGCCGCCGCCGGCAAGGTGAACAAGCTGGAGATGACTCCCAGCAAGGGCTCCACCGTGGGCATCGCGCAGCCGGTGTCGATCGTCTTCGACCACCCGGTGAAGAACAAGGCCGCCGTCGAGCGCTCCCTCAAGATCACCACCTCCAACGACACCACCGGCTCCTGGGGCTGGATCGACCACTACGACGGCAGGTCCCGGATCGACTGGCGGCCCAAGGAGTACTGGCGCACGGGCACCGAGGTGCGGCTCCAGGCGGAGCTGAACGGCGTCGACTCCGGCACGGCGGGCGGCTGGTTCGTCCGCGACTACGATCTGTCGTTCACGATCGGCGCGCCCCAGGTCGTCAAGGTCGACCTGGGAACGAAGCGGCTCAAGCTGGTGCGCGGCGGCGAGACCCTCCGCTCCATCCCGATGTCGGCGGGCACGCCCGGCGGGGTGAAGCGCTCCTGGGGCGGCACCTCCGTGCTGATGGCGAAGGAGGGCACCATCAACATGAACTCCGAGACCGTCGGCCTCGGCGACGCGTACGACAAGATGGTCGACCACTCCATGCGGCTGACCTGGTCGGGAATGTACGCCCACGCCGCGCCCTGGAACACCGCGCACTTCGGCAACGCGAACCGCAGCTCCGGATGCATCGGGATGAGCGACGGGGACGCGTCCTGGCTGTACTCCCAGGTCCGCCCCGGCGATCCCTTCGAGATCTCGGGCCCCGGCCACAAGGGGAACCCCGCCCCGGGCAACGGCTACGGCGAGTGGAACCTGTCCTGGGACGACTGGCGGGCCAAGAGCGCCCTCGCCTGACCGGCGGCGTACGGGCCGGGGAGGGCCTCGGCCGGCCGGAGAGCGGGCCGGAGAGCGGGCCGGAGAGCCGGCTGGAGGAGCGGACCGGAGAGCGGGCCGGAGGAAGGGGCCGGAGGGGCGGACCGGGGCGGTCCGCCCCTCCGGCCCCGTCTCAGACTCCCGTGCCGGAGTTCCAGGTTCCGGCGATCATCTCGGTGGTGAAGCCGGGCCCGAACGCCACCATGAGCCCCGGGGACCCGTCGGCGGGCGGACCGTCCTCATGGTGACGCCGGAGCACGTCGAACACCGAGACGCTGGAGGTGTTGCCGATCCGCGCCATGCTCTCGCGGCTGTGTCGCAGGGCGCCGGGCGGCAGGGACAGCCCCTCCTCGACCCCGTCCATGATCAGCGGTCCGCCGGTGTGCGAGACGCAGAACCCGAGGGAGTCCGGCTTCCACCCGAACTCGGCGAGGAAGGACTCGATCTCGGGGATCACCTTCGGCACGGTTCTGCGGACCCGGGGATCCGTCCTGAAGTGGAATCCCCGCTCCGTGGTGCTGCCCGCGATCACCGAATGCGAGTCGGGCAGCAGATGCTGCCGGGCGCCCAGAATCTGGAGACCGGCGGCCTCGGGGGCGGCCCGGCGGAGCACGGCGGCGGCCGCCCCGTCGCCGAAGATGCCGTTGGATATGAAATCGCTCAGCGTGGACTCGTCCGGCTGGAACGACAGCGAGCAGAGTTCGGCGGCGACGACCAGAGCGGTGGCGTCCGGCCGGGCCTGGAGGAAGTGGAACGCCTCCGCCACCGCGGAGACCCCGGCCGCACAGCCCAGCTGCTGGATCGGCGTCCGGCGCACGGTCGGCCGGCAGCCGATCTCCTGGGCGATGTAGGCGTCCGGCCCGGGCAGCGCGTAGCCCGTGCACGAGACGAAGACGAAGTGGTCCACGTCCGCCGCCGCGACGCCCGCGTCGGCGAGCGCCCGCCGGGCGGCCTCCGCGCCGAGCCGGACGACCTCCTCCGTGTACGTGGCGTTGCGGACGCCGAAGGAACGGCCGGCGAACAGCTCCTTGAGCTCGACGGCCATGCGCCGGGTCTCCACGGTCGTGCTGCGTATCAGGTCGAGCCCGCGCCCGACATGGGGGACGTCGGCGAACAGCTCGCCGAGCGCGGTGACGATCTCGTCCTGTGTCACCTGGTGTTCGGGGACCACGACGGTGGGGCGCGTGATCGAGACGGGGGTTCGGTTGCCGGATGCCAGGGGATCTCTCGCCGACAAGGCGCTGTTCCTTTCCAGGGCTTGGCGAGGCGGACGGCGGAGACCGCCGTGGCGCGCCCGGCCCGGCCTCGGGCGCGCGGACGGCGAGGGCGTACGGACCGCTCTCGCCGCGCGACGCCGCGGGCCGGTCCCGGAGGGCGCTCGCCCGTCACGGGAGGAGAGGGGCCGTGCCGCCGCCGAGTGCGGCGACCGCGCGGCCGTGGCCGCCGGGGACCGCCGTCGCGGCGTGAGCAGGGCGTGACTCTCCACTCCGGATCCTCGCTGTGGGGGGTGCGGGCCCGTGGGGTGGCGGGCCCGAAGCGTGTCCAAGCGCAGGCCACGACCGCGGATGCGAGGTCATGAGCCTGTCAATCCATGCGCTAGGAAGCATGAACTCCGGACAGCGGAGCGACAAGATCAACTTTCGGACGCGGCCGAGCCCCGACACCCCGGCCGGAGCCCCCGCGGCCGGGTGGCCGCCGTATCGCCGAGCCCCGGGCATTCCGCTCCGGCCTGCGGGAATCCGCCGGGGGAGCCGTCGGGGAGGGGCGGGGGAGCGCTCCCGTCCGCTGCCGTGCCGAGGGGCTCGCCCGGCTGGTGAGGGGCTCGATACGACGCGCATTAAATGTCTGGTTCTGATCGCTGCCCGAGGGCGGCACAGCGGTCCGGACAGCCGCGCCGCCGTCCGAACGCCACGGCCCGCCGGTCGTGCCGCGCCCCCGGTCGCATCACCGCCGCGCGGTCACGCCGCGCCCCCTCGCCGCCACCCGGCCGCGTCACCGCCGCCCACTCGCCCGCTCCCGGCTCACTGCGCGTGGACGACCACCGAGATGACCCGGACCTCCTCGGCGGTCATGTTCCGGTACTGGTGCGGGGTCGCCGGGTCGAAGGCCAGGGAGTCCCCGGCCTCCAGGAGATAGGTCTCGAAGCCGATGTCCGCGTGCAGGCTGCCCTGGAGGACGAGCTGATACTCGCGCCCGTCGTGGCGGATGGGGGAGCGGGTGTCGGTGGAGCGTCCGTAGGGCGCGTAGACGACTTCGAGGAAGTCGACCCGCGCGTCCTGCTGGGGCGTCAGCCGCTCCCAGCGGACCCCGCTCGCGAGGTCGATCGTGCGGCGGTGGCCGCGGCGCTGGACGATCGTCTCGCCCGCGGGCGCGAGCGCGGGCCCCGGGGGCGGTGCGCCGCCCGCCGGCCCGTCCGCTGATTCGCCGGTCCCCGGGCGCGCGCCGTTGACCGGGGCCGCCGTCGCGAAGGGCGAACGGGCGGAGAGCGGCGCGGGCACGTCCTGGTCGTCGCCCGCTCCGAACAGATACTCCAGGGGAATCTCCAGCGCGTTCGCGATCCCGTAGATCACTCCGGCCGAAGGGGCGGTCTGGCCGCGTTCCACCTGTGAGAGCAGGCTCGCCGAGCAGCCCGCGAGCTTGCCCAGCTCGCGCAGTGAGAATCCGCGTTCGGTACGGACCCTTCTGAGCCTCCCGCCGAGCCCCGTGCTTCCCCCCTCGGTCTTCATCGCGCCTCCTGATCCATCCGAACGGTCGCGTTCAGCCACGGGCCAACTGTATAGGACTGCACAGAACTGTACAGCAGTGCACACGATGGTGAACAGAGTGAACGAAGCACTGCACACACTCGCTGTTCATTTGTGCAGAGGTGATGGGCGTCTTGTTCCGCTTGATCGCCTCGGACCTGCGCGGGATGCGGTGATTTCAAGAGAAAGAAGTTCAACCCTTGACAAGAATACTGCACGCTGCGTCCACTATGACGCACAAAGCGTCGCTCTCGACGCCCCCCGCAGTCGTGTGGAGGTCCTCGCTGTGACAGTCATCGGCATACCCGGACGCGCGGGGCGGACCCGCCGGTCCGGGCCCAGGTCCAGATCCGGCCGCTCCGCGGGCGTGGTGCTCCTCGCCACCGCGCTGAGCGTCACCCTCGCCGCCTGCTCCGGCTCCGGTTCCGGCGGTTCGGCGGCCCCGGCAGGCGCCGGCGGCGCGTCGGGCGGCACCCTCCGCTTCGGTACCAACCAGCAGTTCGAGGACTGGGAGACCGTCACCAAGCAGAACGCCACCTTCACTTCACTGGTGTACGAGTCGCTGCTCGGCGTCGCCGCCGACGGGTACACCCTCAAGCCCCAACTGGCCACCGAGTGGAAGGAGTCCCCGCTGCGGGTCGACTTCACCCTCCGCCCGGACGTGCTCTTCCACGACGGCACCCGCTTCGACGCGGCGGCGGTCGTCGCCAATCTGGAGCGGGTCCGAAAGACCCCGAGCCAGTACCGCAGCCAGCTCGACGCCGTGAAGTCGGTGACCGCCGTCGACGACACCCATGTCCGCATCGATCTCAGGGAGCCCGCGCCCGCACTGGTCAACAATCTCGCGCGGCTCGGGATGTACATGGTCTCGCCCAAGGCGCTCGCCGACGGCGACTGGAAGACCAAGGGGGTGGGCACCGGACCGTGGAGGTACGACCCCAAGGCGTCCGTCAAGGGACTGCGCACGGTCGTCACGGCGTTCGACAAGTACTACGACAAGAAGTCCGTCGGCCCCGCGCGCGTGGAGGTCACCCAGATCAACGACCCCGACAGCCTCTACAACGCCCTGCGCGCCGGACAGCTCGACGTCGTGTGGAGCACTCCGCCGCTGGCGGCCCGCGCCGAGAAGGAGGGGCTCAAGTCCGCCTGGTTCCCCTCGGTGCTCTGGCACCTCCAGATGTACGACACCGACGGCGTCTTCAAGGACAAGAAGTTCCGCCAGGCCGTCTGCCACGCCATGAATCCGCAGGACTACGTGGACGCGGCGCTCGGCGGCAAGGGCGGGGTCCCGCTCCAGCGCTTCCCCGAGGGGCAGCCGGGTCACGACCCCGCGCTCCGGGGCCATCCGCACGATCTGGACAAGGCGAAGCGGCTGATGAGCGAACTGGGCGGCGGGAAGCGCTCGTTCACCCTCGTCAGCTATGACACCCAGCGCGCCATCGCGGAGCTGTTCCGCAGCCAGATGGAGAGGATCGGCGTCGAGGTCGAACTGGAGATGCCCAACTTCCCGCAGTTCCTGAGCGTGTACCAGAGCGGCAAGTACCCCGCCGCGATCCTCTCGGACGGCGCGCGCTCGGGCCCGTACGACTACTACATCAGGAAGTTCGCCCCGGACGCCGCCGGCAATCCGCTCAAGGTCGCGTATCCGCGGCTCGACGCCTCCGTCGAGAAGGGGCTCGACGCCGAGACGCCCCGGGACCGCGAGGCCGCCTGGCAGGAGATCTCCACGATCGTCGACGAAGAGGCGCTGGACTGCGGCTACTTCGACTACTCGGGCTTCTGGGCCTACAACCCGAAGAAGGTCGACAACATCGTCTCCACCCACCACGAGGTCGCGGTCTTCCGCTACAAGGAGGCCCGGCCCCAGGGCTGACCGCCCCGGCGGCCCGTCCCGCCGCACCCCGGCCCGCACCCGGCCCGGCCGCCGCGTACCGCCCCGGCCTCCCCGCACCGCCCGCCGCGCCTTCCCCTCTCCTGCACCTCCCGCACTCCCTGCACCTCCCGCACCGCTCGCTCCGACGCCCCGCCCGCCGGCCGCCGCGTACCGCCCGGCCCCCGCCGGGCAGGGGCCCGCCGCCCGCCGGAGAACCCGGCAGAGCCTTCCGTTCCGTACACCCCGGATGGAGAAAACCGCCCATGAGCACCCTCCCGACCCAGCCCACCCGGCCCGATCTGATCCTGGTCAACGGCCGTGTGACCACCATGTCCACGAACGCGGGCGACGCGGAGGCGGAGGCCGTCGCCATCACCGGCGACCGGATCTCCGCCGTCGGCGCCGACCGGGAGATCCGGGAACTGGCGGGCCCCGGCACCACCGTCGTGGACCTCGCGGGACGCCGGGTCGTCCCCGGTCTGATCGACTCCCACGTCCATATCGTCCGCGCCGGACGCACCTGGCGCGACGAGGTCCGCTGGGAGGACGAGCGGACCCTGGAGACCGGTCTCGCCGCCATCGCCCGCCGCGCCGCCGAACGCCCCGAGGGCAGCTGGGTCAAGGTCGTCGGCGGCTGGCACCCGGCGCAGTTCCCCGAGGGCCGGGGCCCCAGCCGCGAGGAGCTGGACCGGGCCGCGCCCGACCACCCCGTCTATGTGCAGTTCCTGTACGACTGGGCCGTCCTCAACACCGCCGCCATGCGGGAACTGGGCGTCGACCACGCGCTGGTGCGCGAACTCGGCGCCCAGGGCTTCCGTACCGAGTCCTTCGAGACCGGCCCCGACGGCGAGCTGACCGGCAAGGTCAGCGGCACCCCGCTGATGGAGTGGTTCTACCGGCGGATGCCCGCGCCCACCTTCGAGGAGCAGGTCGCCTCCACCGCGGAGATGTCCCGCGAGCTGAACCGGCTCGGCATCACCGGCGCCATCGACGGCGGCGGCTTCAACAGCGGGCCCGCCGCCTACCCCGCGATCCGCGAGGTCTGGCGGCGCGGACAGCTCACCGTACGCACCCGCCTCGCCGTGCACGCCGAGCGCGCCGGCACCGAGCGCGACGACCTGGCCGGCTATCAGCGCTACACGGCGCTGGACGTCGGCGACACCCTGCTGCGGGTCATCGGCGTCGGCGAGGTCATCCTCTACCGCACCGTCGACAAGATCGGCCACCCGGTCGAGATCGGCGACGAGGTCCGCGAGCAGTTCCGGGAGATCTTCGGCGAACTGGCCCGCAACCGATGGACCGTGCACGCCCACGCCCATCAGCACGCCACCATCGACGCCGTCCTCAGCGCCTGGGAGGAGGTCCACGCGGAGCACGACATCAGCCCCCTGCGCTGGTCCCTCGTGCACGCCGAACCCCTCACCCCCGCCGACGTCGACCGGATCGCCGCACTCGGCGCCGGGGTGCTCGCCCAGGGGCTCTACCGCTTCCAGGGCGAGGAGGCCATCGAGACCTGGGGCGCGGAGACCGTCGCCGAGGCCCCGCCGCTGCGGACCATCCTCGAACGGGACATCCCCATGGCGCTCGGCTCCGACGCCATGCGCGTCGCCTCCTACAACCCCTTCGCCACCCTCGCCTGGTTCCTCGACGGACGGACCGTCCGGGGCACCGAGACCCTCGCCCCGCGCCATCTCCTCACCCGCGAGGAGGCGCTGCGCGGCTACACCGCCGCCGGGGCCTGGTTCAGCTTCGAGGAGAACGAGCGCGGCCGGCTCGAACCCGGACTCCTCGCCGACCTCGCCGTCCTCAGCGACGACTACTTCACGGTGCCCCAGGAGCTGATCCCCCGGATCGAGTCCGTGCTCACCCTCGTCGGCGGACGCGTCGTGCACACCGCGGAACCCTTCGCCGAACTGCCCGTCACCGCCTTCGAACCCCAGGGAGTCAGCCGTGCCTGAGACCACGAACCGGGAACCCTCGCTGCTCATCAAGGGCGCCGCCGTCCTCAGCATGGACGAGACCGTCGGCGATCTGACCAACGGCGACATCCTGATCTCCGGCGACCGGATCACCGCCGTCGGCCCCGGGCTGAGCGCCCCGGACGCCGAAATCGTCGACGCCCGGGGCATGATCGCCATCCCCGGTCTGATCGACACCCACATGCACGCCTGGCAGACCCCGCTGAAGGGCCTGCACGCCGACGGCTGGACCTTCGACGACTACCAGTCGCGCGTCTTCCACCTGCGCGAGCGCTTCTGCGTCGAGGACATCCACGACGCCACCTTCGCCGGCTCCGTCCAGATGCTCGACAGCGGAGTCACCGGAGTCCTCGACTTCTGCCACAACGTCATGTCCCCCGACCACGCCGAGGCCGGGCTGCGGGCCCACCGCCGAACCGGCCAGCGCACCCTGTGGGCGTACGGCATGCTCGGCAGCTTCGACGCCCCGCCCGAGGACCACGCCTGGCGGCTGGAACACCTGCGCGAGCTGCGCGGCCGGACCGGCGACGACGGGCTGCTGCGCGTCGGCGTGGCCCTGTCCTCCCTCGAATTCGGCAGCCTGGACCGCACCGCGACCGAGATCGCCCTCGCCCGCGAACTCGGCATGCGGATGACCGTCCACCAGAACCCGGCGGGCCAGATCCGCGCCCTGCACCGGGCCGGACTGCTCGGCCCCGACATCCTCCCGGCGCACGCCAACGCCGCCGACGACGAGGAACTGGAACTGCTGGCCGAGTGCGGCGGGGGCATCTCCTTCACCCCCGAGGGCGAGTTCGGCGGCGGCCGCTCCATGACCGTCCTCAACCGCGCCCACCGCGCCGGGGTCTGCTCCAGCCTCGGCATCGACACCGCCGCCAGGGTCTCCATCGACCTCTTCGCCGCCATGCGGCTCACCTTCCTGCTGATGCGCAACGTGGACGCCGCCGCCGAACGCGAGGCCGGCCGCTACCCGCTGGAACGACGGCCCGGAACCCCCCTCGTCGAGCCCCGCCATCTGCTGGAGTACGCCACCGTCAACGCGGCCCGCTCCCTCGGCCTCGGCCATGAACTCGGCCGGCTCGCCCCCGGCTGCCTCGCCGACCTCGTACTCGTCGACACCGAGCCGTACGGCATGGCGCTCGGCGACCCGGCGGCGCACATCGTGCTCCAGACCGGCCCCGGCGACGTGGACACCGTCGTCGTCGGCGGCGCCGTCCGCAAGCGCGGCAAGAGGCTCACCGACCTCGACCCCGCCGAGGCGGGCGCGGCCGCCCGCCGGGTCCGCGAGCGGGTCCTCTCCGGCCCGCCGCCCGCGAAGGGCGCGCGCGAATGACGAAATTCATCCTCCAGCGGCTGCTCTCCGCGCTGCCCACCCTGCTCCTGGTCTCGCTGTTCGTCTTCACCCTCGTCCATCTCACCCCCACCGACCCGGTGGCGCAGATCCTGGGCGAAGGCGCCCCCGCCGCCGACCGGAAGGCCCTCGCCGAACAGCTCGGCCTGCTGCGGCCCATGCCGGAGCAGTACGCGGACTGGCTCGGCGGCGCCCTCCGCGGCGACCTCGGCGTCTCCCTCTACACCGGCGTCCCGGTCTCCGAGTCCATCTCCACCGGAATCGGCATCACCCTCTCCCTGGCCATCGCCGGCATGGTGATCGCGCTGGCGGCCGGGGTGCCGCTCGGAATCCTCGGCGCGCTCCGCCCCGGCACCGCCGCCGACCGGCTGCTGACGACCCTCGTCGCCCTCGGGCTCGCGGTCCCCAGCTTCTGGCTCGGACTCCTGCTGGTCCTGGTCTTCGCCGTCCAGCTCGGCTGGCTGCCCGTCGTCGGCTACACCCCGTTCCTGGAGGACCCGGGGGCCTGGGCGACCGGCATGATCCTGCCCGCCCTCGCCCTCGGCTCCCACACCGCCGCCGTCATCGCCCGCCAGACCCGCAGCGCCATGATCGACGCGCTGGAGTCCCCGTACGTCCAGACCCTGCTGGCCCGCGGCATCCGCCGGCGGCGGATCGTGCTGGGCTACGCCGTCAAGAACGCCATGGTCCCCGTCCTCTCCGTGATCGCGATCCAGATGTCGGTGCTGGTGGCCGCCAGCTTCGTCATCGAACGGATCTTCGCCGTCCCCGGCCTCGGAACCATGCTCATCGACAGCGTCGTCCGCGCCGACTACCCGGTGCTCCAGGGCTCCATCGTCCTGGTGGCGGTCATCGTCCTGCTGGTCAATCTGGCGACCGACCTCCTCTACGGCGTGATCAACCCGAAGGTGAGACCCCAGTGAGCGACACCACCCCGGGCGCGGGCGCCGTGGAAGCCGCCGCCGCGCCCGCCGCCCTCCCCGGCACCGAGGCGGAACCCCGTGTCAGGGGACGCGCCCTGCGCAGAATGATCCGACAGCCCGTCACCCTCGTCTGTCTGGCCCTGCTGGCCCTCCAGATCGCCGTCGCCCTCGCCGCGCCGCTGATCGCCCCCTACGACCCGGCGCAGCCCGATGTGCGGAACAAGCTCCAGGGCCCGAGCGCCGATCACCTCCTCGGCACCGACGACCTCGGCCGCGACACCCTCTCCCGGCTCATCCACGGCACCCGCACCGCGCTGCTCGCCTCCTCCGAGAGCGTCGCCGTCGGCCTGGTGCTCGGCGTCGGCCTCGGACTCCTCGTGGGCTACCGCGGCGGCTGGTGGGACCGGATCGGCATGCGCGTCGCGGACGTCATGCAGTCCATCCCCGCGCTGCTCCTCGCGCTCGCCCTGGTCGCCGTCCTCGGCAACGGCCTCGGCAACGCGATGCTCGCCGTCGGACTCATCTTCGCCGTCAGCTTCATGCGCATCACCCGGGCGGTCGTCCTGGCCGAACGGGAGAAGCTGTACGTGGACGCGGCGCGGGTGCTCGGGCTGCGCTCCTCGGGGATCATGCTCCGGCAGGTGCTGCCGAACGTCTCGCCGCCGATCATCGTGCAGGCGTCCATCGCGCTCGGCACCGCGCTGCTGATCGAGGCCACCCTGAGCTTCCTCGGGGTCGGCATCGACACCAGCCAGGTCAGCTGGGGAGCGATGCTCGACGCGTCCCGCCAGCACGTGGCCGAGCACCCGCTGCTCGCGATCCTCCCCGGCGCGGCGATCACCCTCACCGTCCTCGTCTTCAATCTGCTCGGCGACGGGCTGCGGGACGCCTCCTCGCCGCGCTCCGCCGACACGCCCCGCCGGGCCGGACCCGCCGTCGAGCTTCCCGCCGACCCGGCGCCCAAGGTCCCCGCCGACGCCCTGCTGCGGGTCGAGGGCCTCACCGTGACGGACGCGGGCGGCGCCCAGCTGGTCTCCGGAGTCTCCTTCCACATCAAGCGAGGAGAAACGTTTGGTCTGGTGGGGGAGTCCGGCTGCGGAAAGTCCATCACCGCCTCCGCCGTGCTCGGACTGCTGCCGCGCGGGGTCACCGTGCGGTCCGGCTCCATCCGGCTGGACGGCGCCGAACTGGGCGGCCTCACCGGCGAGGAGCTGCGCCAGGTGCGCGGCCGGCGCGTCGGCATGGTCTTCCAGGACCCCGGCTCCGCGCTCTCCCCGGTGCACACGGTCGGCCGCCAGCTCACCGACGCCGTCCGGGCCCACTCCACGCTCTCCCGGAAGGAGGCCGCCGAGCGCGCGGCCGAACTCCTCGAACTCGTCGGCGTCCCCGACCCGAGGGAGCGGCTCAAGGACTATCCGCACCAGTTCTCCGGCGGCATGGCCCAGCGCGTCGTCATCGCCGGAGCCCTCGCCTGCGACCCCGAGCTGCTGATCGCCGACGAGCCCACCACGGCCCTCGACGTCACCATCCAGGCCCAGGTGCTCGATCTGCTGGCCTCCCTGCGCGAGCGGCTCAACATGTCCCTGCTGATCATCACCCACGACCTGGGAGTCGTCGCCGACAGCTGCGACCGGGTCGCGGTGATGTACGCCGGCCAGATCGTCGAGGAGCGCACCGTCGCCGACGCGTTCGCCGCCCCCCGCCACCCGTACACCGAGGCGCTGCTCGCCGCCGTCCCGCACGCCGGGACCGACGGCGAACCGCTGCCCACCATCCCCGGCCGGGTGCCGCCCGCCTGGGCCTGGCCCCAGGGCTGCCGGTTCCACCCGCGCTGTCCGTACGCCACCGAGGAGTGCCGCTCCGGCGCGGTGGCCATCGACGCCGACGGGGCCCGCTGTCTGCGGGCCGCCGAACTCGACCTGGCAGGTGCCCGATGACCGGACCGAACACCCCGCTGCCGCCGGGACCCGCGGGCGGGGAGCCGAACGCCCCGCTGGCGCCGGCCGACCGGGGGAGGGAGTCGGCGGCCCCGCCGGCCCCGGACGGGGAGCCGAACGCCCCGCTGCTCTCGGTGGAGCGTCTGACCGTGCGCTACCGGCTCGGCCGGGGACTCACCGGGCGGGCGAGGACGCTCACCGCCGTACGCGACGTCGGTTTCACCGTCGACGCGGGCCGCACCCTCGGGCTGGTCGGCGAGTCCGGCTCGGGCAAGAGCAGCATCGGCCGGGCCATCCTGCGGCTCGCGCCCGTCTCCGAGGGCCGGATCGTCTTCGACGGACAGGACGTCTCCGCCTTCGGCCGCCGCACCCCGCTCTCCTTCAACCGGGACGTCCAGGTGGTCTTCCAGGACCCCATGTCCTCCCTCAACCCCCGCCAGACCGTCGCCGACACCATCGCCCAGGCGCTGACCCGCCACCGGAGCCTGGCGGGCCCCGAACGCGACCGCGAGATCACCCACGCCCTCGACCGGGTCGGACTCGCCGGATACCACGCCGACCGCTATCCGCACGAGCTGTCGGGCGGCCAGCGCCAGCGGGTCGCCATCGCCCGGGCGCTCGCCCCGCGCCCCCGGCTGATCGTCTGCGACGAGCCCGTCTCCGCGCTCGACGTCTCCACCCAGAGCCAGGTCATCAATCTGCTGATGGAGCTTCAGCGGGAGCTGGGCGTCAGCTATCTGTTCATCGCGCACGACCTCGAAGTGGTCCGGCACATCAGCGACGAGATCGCGGTGCTCCACCTCGGCCGGCTCATGGAGTCCGGCCCCGCCGACCAGGTCTACCGCTCGCCCACCCACCCGTACACCAAGACCCTGCTGGCCTCCACCCTGGTCGCCGACCCGGTGCGCCAGGCCGCCCGCACCGCCGACCGCCGCAGGCTGCGGGCCGCCGGCGGGGCCGCGCCCACCACGGCGTGAGCCCCCGCCGCACCCCTCCGTCCCCCACCCCGAGGAAGGAACCATGACCATCGACGCCACAGACCGGCCCCAGCCGGCGCCCGCCGCCGGAGAGGTGTCCGAGCGGACCGCGCTCGCGCTCTACCGCACGATGAGCACCGCCCGGAAGTTCGAGAAGCGGGCCTACGACCTCTTCCTCAGGAACCTGGTCAAGGGCACCACCCATCTCGGCATCGGACAGGAGGCCGTCGCCGCCGGGGTCGCCGCCGCGATGCGCCCCGACGACTACTCCTTCATCACCTACCGGGGCCACAACCACCTCGTCGCCCGCGGCACCCCGCTCGCCCCGCTGATGGCCGAACTCCTGGGCCGGGACAACGGGCTGATGCACGGCAAGGGCGGCTCGATGCACCTCATCGACGCCGAGCGCGGCATCCTCGGCTCGTACGCGATCATCGGCGCCCAGCTCGTCATCGCCAACGGCGCCGCCTGGTCGGCCCAGTACCGGGGCAGCGGGCAGGTCACCGTCTGCTTCTTCGGCGACGGCGCGACCAACATCGGAGCCTTCCACGAGGCGCTCAACCTCGCCGTGGTGTGGAATCTGCCGGTCGTCTTCGTCTGCGAGAACAACCTCTACATGGAGTACACCCGGATCGACGCCGTCACCGCCGTCCCGAATCCGGCGGCCGACCGGGCCGCCGCCTACGGACTGCCGTCCGTCCTCATCGACGGCAACGACCCGGACGCGGTCCATCTCACCGCCGCCGAGGCCATCGCGAAGGCCCGGGCGGGCGGCGGGCCCTCCCTCATCGAGGCGGTCACCTACCGGCACGGCGGCCACTCCCGGGCCGACCCGGCGAAGTACCGCGACCCTGAGGAGGTCAGGGCCTGGCTGGCGAAGGACCCGATGATCACCTACCGGGCGCGGCTCAACGAGCGGGGCGTCGGCGACGAGGTCCTCGACGCGATCGACGCGGAGATCGTCGCCGAGGTCGACGCGGCGACCGAGGAGGCGATCTCCGGGACCTGGCCGGACCACTCCCGGCTGTACACCAACGTCTGGAGCGACGGCGGCCATGCCTGGCGCAACTGACGCCCCGGGCGCCGCGCACCGCCGGCACGGCACCGGCCCATACCACGAGACGGCTGACCGTCCGTGCACCCGCCCGTACCGCGAGACGGCGGACCACCGGTACACCGGCCCGTACCGCGAGACGGCGGACCGCCCGCGCACCCGCCCGTACCGCGACGCATCACACCGCCCGCGCGTTCGCGCGCACCGAGACGCACCCGGCCGGCCGCGCGCCCGCGCGCGCGGCGGCGCACCCACCGAACGGAAAGCGGGGACCACCCGTTGAGCCTGCTCACCTATCGCAAGGCGGTCGCCCACGGCATCGCCCAGGAAATGCGCCGGGACCCCAGTGTGGTGTTCCTCGGCGAGGACGTCGCCGCCGCCGGCGGCGTGTTCAAGACCACCGCGGGACTGCTCGAGGAGTTCGGCCCGCTGCGCGTCCGCGACACCCCCATCAGCGAACAGGCGATCCTCGGCGCGGCCATGGGCGCCGCCATGACCGGGCTGCGGCCCATCGCCGAGATCATGTACAGCGACTTCCTCGCGGTCTGCTGGGACCTGGTCGCCAACGAGATGTCCAAGAGCCGCTACATGTCCGACGGACAGGTCTCCTTCCCGCTCGTCGTCCAGTGCGGCAACGGCGCGGGACTGCGCTTCGGCGCCCAGCACTCCCAGTCCCTGGAGAACTGGGCGATGGCCGTCCCCGGTCTCAAGGTGGTCGCCCCGGCCACCGCCCGCGACGTCATCGGACTGATGGCGGCGGCCGTCCGCGACGACGACCCGGTCGTCTTCTTCAACCACAAGGCCCTCTACTCCGCCAAGGAGGAGATCCCCGACCTCGACGGCGAGATCGTCGAGGAGCTGGGCCGGGCCGCCGTGCGGCGCGAGGGCGACGACGCCACCCTGGTGGCGCTGGCGGCGATGGTGCCCAGGGCGATCGCCGCCGCGGACCGGCTCAGCGGCGAACACGGCATCGAGTGCACGGTCCTCGACGTCCGCTGCCTGGTCCCGCTCGACACCCGGACCATCCTCGAACACACCGCCCGCACGGGACGGCTCTTCACCGTCGAGGAGAACCCCCGGCTCTGCGGCTGGGGCGCGGAGATCGTCTCCATCGTCACCGAGGAGTGCTGGCCGTCCCTGACCGGCGCGCCCGTACGCATCACCACCCCGCACATCCCGCTGCCGTCGGCGGACGCCCTGGAAGACCTGGCGATCCCCTCGGCGGACCGGATCGTCGCGACCGTACGCGCCGCGCTGGACGGATGAATCCCGGCCCGCCGGCGATCCGTCCCCCACGATCCTCATCAGTCAACGATCGAAAGGCACAGAGCGATGAGCGCAACCCCCAATGAACGGCTCGGCTGGCTCGGCACCGGCAACATGGGCTCGGTGATGGCCGCCGCCCTGCTCGCCGGCGGCGCGGAGCTGTCCGTGTGGAACCGTACGGCCTCCAAGGCCGCGCCCCTCGTGGCCGACGGCGCGAAGGCGGCCGGCACGATCGCCGACCTGGCCGGCGCCGACATCGTCTTCGTCATGGTCTCCGCGAGCGCCGATCTGCTCGCCGTCACCACGGGCGAGGGCGGACTGCTCCACGGCGAGCGGCGGCCCGAGGCGATCGTGGACTGCTCGACCGTCTCGGCCGAGGCCTCCGCCGAGGTGCGCGCGGCGGCCGAGGCGGCGGGAGTGGCCTTCCTGGCCGCCCCGATCAGCGGAAACCCGCACATGGTCGCCGACGGGATGGGCGCCATCGTGGCCTCCGGGCCGCGCGAGACGTACGACCGGGTGCTGCCGTACCTCAGGATGATCGCGCCCACCGTGGTGCACGCCGGACCGGGCGAGCAGAGCCGGCTGGTGAAGATCTGTCACAACCTGATGCTCGGCATGATCACCCAGGCGCTGGCGGAGGTCACCGTCCTCGCCGAGAAGGGCGGGGTGCCCCCGGCCGCGTTCGTCGACTTCATCAACGGCTCGGTGCTGGGCTCCACCTTCATCCGCCACAAGGGCCGGGCCATGGTCGAACGCGACTACACGCCCACCTTCAACAACAAGATGCTCCGCAAGGACTTCGACCTCGGCCACACCGCCGCCCGCGAGCTGGAGGTGCCCATGCCCGTGAGCGCCATGGTCCACGGTCTGATCCAGACCGCGATCGGCCACGGCTTCGCCGAGCGGGACTACGCGACGCTCTACGAGGTCGAGTCGGCGGCCGCCGGCCTGCGCGGCGACGACCGGGCCTGACCGCGCGGACCGGTCCCGGTCCCCCAGACACCGCCGTGTGCGGGACAAGCGCCCTGTCCCGCCACCGTCCCGCGCACGGCGGTCCCCACCCACCCCCTCCGCGACCGGAGCGAGCACCGTGAAACTGAGCGAAGCACTGGAGCAGTGCCCCACCGAACTCCTCGTCGGCGGCGACTGGCGGCCCGGCGCCGACGGCCGGCGCATCACCGTCCACGACCCCGCCACCGCCGAGCCGATCGCCTCGTGCGCCTCCGCCTCGGAGGCCGACGCCGTGGCCGCCGTCGACGCGGCCGCCCTGGCCCTGCCCGGCTGGGCCGCCACGCCCGCCCGCGAGCGCTCGGCCGTCCTCCGCCGCGCGTACGAGCTGATGACCGAGCGCGCCGACTACTTCGCCACCCTCATCAGCGCCGAGAACGGCAAGGCCCTGACCGACGCCCGCGCCGAAGTCGGCTACGCGGCCGAGTTCTTCCGCTGGTACGCCGAGGAGGCCGTACGCCTCGCGGGCACCGTCCAGCACGCCCCCGCGGGCGGCGGCCGCATCCTGGTGGACCGCGCGCCCATCGGCGTGGCCGTGCTGGTTACCCCCTGGAACTACCCCGCCGCCATGGCGACCCGCAAGATAGGCCCCGCGCTCGCCGCGGGCTGCGCCGTGGTGCTCAAACCGGCCGGCGAGACCCCGCTGACGGCGCTCGCCGTCGGCGCGCTGATGGCGGAGGCGGGCGCGCCGGCCGGCGTGGTCAACGTCGTCCCCGCGGCCCGCTCCGGCGCGGTCGTCGCCGCGATGCTCGACCGGCCCGCCGTGCGCAAGCTCTCCTTCACCGGCTCCACCGAGGTCGGCCGGACCCTGCTGCGCACCGCGGCCGACCGGGTCCTCAGCACCTCCATGGAACTCGGCGGCAACGCCCCCTTCCTCGTCCTGGAGGACGCCGACCCGGACGTCGCCGTGGCAGCGGCGCTGCTCGCGAAGATGCGCAACGGCGGCGAGGCCTGCACCGCCGCCAACCGCTTCTACGTCCACGAGTCGGTCGCCGACGAGTTCGGCGCCCGACTCGCCGCCGCGATGGGCGCGCTGCGCGTCGGCCCGGGGCTCGACCCCGGCACCGAGGTCGGACCGCTGGTCAACGCGGCCGCGCGGACCAAGGTGGCCGAGCTGGTCGAGGACGCCGTGGCGCGCGGCGCCCGGGTGCTCACCGGCGGACGGGCCCCGGCCGGCCGGGGCCACTACTACGAGCCGACCGTGCTCGACCGGGTCGCGCCGGACTCCGCGATCCTCGCCGAGGAGATCTTCGGCCCGGTCGCCCCGCTGGTGCGCTTCCGGGACGAGGCCGACGCGATCCGGCTCGCCAACGACACCGAGTACGGTCTCGTCTCCTATGTCTGCACCCGCGATCTGGGGCGGGGGCTCGCCGTCGCGGGCGCGCTGGAGACGGGGATGGTGGGCGTCAACCGGGGCGTCGTCTCCGACCCGGCCGCTCCCTTCGGCGGGGTCAAGCAGAGCGGTCTGGGGCGCGAGGGCGGCCATGAGGGAATCCTCGAATACACCGAGACCAAGTACATCGCCGCCGACTGGTGAGAGGCCGCCCGCGGCGGGCCCGGGGGGCGGGGCTCGGCGGCCCCGCCCCCCGGGCCTTTCCGTCCTCCGCCGCGCGGCACTCCCTCCGCACCCGGCGGCCCGGGGGACGCGCCCGCCCCGCGCCCGGCGTGCGCGATGTGCCCGGCGTGCCGGGGGAGGCGCCTCCGCCGGGCGCACCGCCGTACGCGACGCGCCCCCGCCGTACGCGACGCGCCCGCCCCTCGCCCCGGTCCCGCCCCCGGCTCGCGGGCGCGCACCGACGGAACCCGCCCCCCGGTCCGGCCCGCTCCGGCGACGGCCCCCGCTCCGCGCGGAGGCCGTTCCGCCGTCACGGCGGGGCCGGTGTAACGTGCGTGGGGGATCACCGCGGGCCGCAGCCGGCCGCGGGGCGGCCGGTGGAGGAGAGGGTCCGTGGCACGCACGAAGGAGATTCCGTCCGACAGCCCGTGGCAGGCTCTCCAGGACTTCGCGAGCAGCCGCCCGGAGGGCGCGGCGGAGGAGATCGCCGACCGCGTCCAGCAGCTGATCCTCTCCCGGGAGCTGACGGACGGCTCACGGCTCCCCTCCGAACGCGATCTCGCGGCCCTGCTGTCGACCAGCCGCCCCACCGTGAGCCAGGCGATCCGCATCCTCGTCATCAAGGGGCTGGTGGAGTCCCGGCGCGGTTCCGGCGCGTATGTACGGCTGCGCCCCGGCGCGACGCTCGCCGCGTCGATGGGCCTGATGCTGGAGGTGGAGCCCGGCTCGGTGGCTCAACTGGCCGAGCTGCGGCTGTCGCTGGAGTCCACGGGCGTCGTCCGGGCCATCGAACGGGCCACGGAGGAGGAGCTGGCGGAGGCCGAGCGCGCGCTGCGCGGCTTCGAGAGCGGCGGCGGCGACACCGCCGCCTGGATGAGCGCCGACACCTGCTTCCACGCGACGCTGGTCAACGCCTCCCACAACACCTATCT
Organism: Streptomyces sp. NPDC014894; assembly: GCF_043080985.1. Classification (NCBI taxonomy): domain Bacteria; kingdom Bacillati; phylum Actinomycetota; class Actinomycetes; order Kitasatosporales; family Streptomycetaceae; genus Streptomyces; species Streptomyces sp. NPDC014894. The sequence goes on along the minus strand of NZ_JBIBWD010000008.1, from coordinate 149,716 downwards.
CGCGTCGATGTTCGACAGCGTGCACACCGCGCTCATCAACTACGAGTACCGCACCTGGATCGACAACGGGACGGTGCCCGGCTGGCTCGCGCCCGACCGGATCCCCGCGCTGACGGCCGTCCACGAGCCCATCCTGCGCGCCGTGCGGAACCGGGACGTGGAATCCGCGCTGTACGCCGTGCGCCACCACCACGAGGTGATGACGCGGCATCTGCGGATGAGCGGCTGATTCCGGCCCGGCGGCCCGCCGGGCGTGTTCTTCCGGCGCGTACGCCGACGACCGTGCCGGGTGCGGCACGGTCGTCGGCGTACGGCTGCTGGGGCGCGGGGCGCTCAGTCGAAGTTGTTCCTGCGGCCCTCGCGCACATACGCGACGGTCCCGGCGATGTGGTCCTTGCCGTGGAGCGACTTCCGCTTCGCCAGATGGCCGAACATCTGGATGCCGAAGCCGCCGTCGAGGTCGTCGGTGATGCGTCTGCGCCACGGTCTGCGGACGATCTGGGCGGTCAGCCGGCGGGTGACCCGGGGGCGGCTCATGATGTGGCGGGCGATGACCCCGGCCCGTTCCATCAGCTCCTCGCGGGGGTGGAGTTCGTTCACCATGCCCCACTCCAGCGCCTGGCGCGCGGAGATCGCCTCTCCGGTGAGCAGGGCGTACGCGGCGCGCTTGACGCCCAGCAGCTCCTGGAAGCAGCTGTGGATCCCGTCGCCGGGGACCGAGCTGATGTCGAAGTGGAGATCGAAGACGGTCGCGTCCTCGGCGCAGAGGGTGATGTCGCACATGAGGACGATCTCGGAGTGGAAGCCGGGGCCGTTGAAGACGCCGATGGTGGGGATCTCCAGATCGTTGATCAGCGAGCTGACGTTGATCCGGCCGTCCTTGTAGGCGTACTCGTACGCCCAGTGCGGCATGTCCTCGTCCTCCAGGGCGAAGCCCTCGGGGTCCGCGTCCATCATGAACTCGTCGCCGGTTCCGGCGAGGATGAGCACCTCGTTCTCGGGGTCCGCGCCGATCACTTTGAGCATTTGGCCGAGGGCGCGGTGGTTCTGGACGCTCAGCTGGACCGGGCCGCCGAGCGTGTGCGCCCGGGCCACGATGACGCCGTCCGTCCGTTCGAGGAGGAAGAAGTCCTTGAACCGCTCCTTGTACTCCTCGAACCGCGGGGTGGGGATGAACTCCTGCAAAGACACGGGTGCCCCCTCGGTGGCTGATCGCCTGATGCGAAACGGTGGGACCTTTAGGCGACCGCCCGACGGGCGATCCGGCTTCCACCATAGTGGCCTATCCACTTTCTGTAGTGTGCACATGCTTCACGAGTGGGTCAAGGGTTTGATCGTTGTGACGAAGGGGCGGTCTTCACCTGGTCGAATCCTCGTTCTCGCCCGGTCCTCGCCGAGGAGTGCCCGAAGGTGATCGACGGGGTGACTTTTCCGGAGCTGTGGCAATGTGGCTTAGCCGCTTGTGGGGCTTCGCTCGTCTGTCGTCAGTCGGTGAGCGGGCGGGCGGGGGTGACCTCGTCGACATGGACGACGGCGTCGAACCAGTGGGCGGGCGAGCCGCCTGACATGTGGTGCGCGGCGTCGTCCGAGGCGTCGTAGGAAGGCCCGATCAGCCGTGTCCCGGCCGGCCGCGAGAGCCGGGCCCGCACCTCGGCCGGCCCGGCGGCCCTGCCGCCCGCCCCGCCTCCGCCGCCGGACGCCCGCCGTCCCGGTGGCCGCCCGGCCCGGTGGTCGCCCGTCCCGCCGTCCGCCCGCCCCACCGGCTCCCGACCGCTGACGCCACGTCAGCCATTCCCGCCTTTCCGCCTCCCTCTCCGCGCCTCTCCGCCTCCTTCACAAGGCCCGCGCGGCCCCCGGCGGCGCATCCCCTCCGCGTGATCGTCGTGAATTCGACCGTCCCGAATGACAAGGACGCCATGGGCCGGGAATACTCCGTGCCGTTCTGGGAAGCCTTGACCATTGGTTGCCGATGGTGCAACACTCGCGCAGTGCCGACGCCACCATGTGCGGAACCGCCTGACACCCGACGGTGCGGCGGAAGTCGATCCGGAGCAGGGGCCGACGGCAGATATCGCCGGAAGTGGCTCCAGGAAGGCACATCCGAAATCATGATCAGACCCAGCAGGCGCGGCGGATATTTCCGATTCCGTTCCCCGTTCGCCGGAGAATGTCATGCCCGCTCGCGGCGGACGCTGCTCGGAGTGTGACGTTCCGTCGGCGGCCCCTTCTTCGCCGTACCCCTGTCGGTTCCCTGCCGGATCCCTGTCGCCGAGCCGCTGAGAAGGCTCTCCGTCAGGTCCGTCGGGACCGCCGGGAGCCCCGGGCCGCCGCCTGAGTTCGCGGGCGGGTCCCGCCGAACGCTCCGTCCGCCGGTCAGCCCCCTTTCCGCGCTCCTGGGCCGGGGCGGCCGCAAGCCCTTTCTCTCGCACTGTGCGAACGGGAGGCCCGTCGGGTGTCCTTGACACGTCTACACAGGCCAAACCATACTGATTTCCAAAGAGAAATCATTCGGTGTGAGCTATGTCCTGACCTCTGAAACGAAAGGCGGTGGGGCCGTGCCAAGCCCACTGGAGTCCGTGGTGGTGGACATATGGAAAAGCGTCGCCGGACAGGGGGACTTCCCTGCCGTCGCCGAAGTTCCCGAGCACAGGGAAAGCCAGGGTGACCTGCGGGCCCGCATCCTGGAATTCACCACCGCACTGCGCAGTGTCCTCGATGTCGATATCGGCCCCGAGGAGATAGCCGGGCAGCCCGGCCTCGGGGAAGTCGCCGCACGCGTCGAGGAGTTACGCCGCCCGGTCGCCCAGGACCGGACCGAAGATCCCCCGCCCCCGACCCGCCAGGACGGCACGGGCGACCGAGTGGTTCCCGCCTCGTACGGCCAGCGCGGACTCTGGTACACCGACCAGTCGGTCGCCAACTCCGCCATCTACAACTCGCCGATCGTCCTGAGGCCCCGCTTCCCGGTCGACCCCGCCCTCCTCGAACAGGCCCTGGGCCGCGCCGTCGCCCGCCACGAGGCCCTGCGCACCACCTTCGCCACGGCGGACGGCGAACTGGTCCAGCGGATCTCCCCCGAGCCCCGCGTCGACTTCTCCGTCGAGCGGTACCGCGACGACGAGGAGTACGCCAAGATCCTCCACCGGGTCATGGACACCCCCTTCGACCTGGCCGGCGGCCCGCTGGTGCGCGTCGCCTGCGCCGTCGACCACCGCGAGCGCGTCCGGCTGCTCTGCAATGTGCACCACATCGTCTTCGACGCCACCTCCGTGGGGCTCTTCCTCGACGCCTGGTTCACCGCCTATCTGCGGCTGCGCGACGGCCGCCCGGACGACGGCCGCCCGGCCCCCGCGCAGTACCGGGACTTCGTCGACTGGCAACGCCGTCATCTGGACGAACACCCCCTGGAGACCCTGCTCCCGTACTGGCAGGAGAAGCTCGCGGGCCCGCTGCCGCTGCTCGATCTCCCCCTGGACAAACCCCGCCCCGCCGTCCGCACCCACGAGGGCGGCAGCCACCGCTTCACCCTCCCGGCCGGGCTGATGGACCGGGTGCGGCGGCGGTCCGCCGCGGAGGGCGTCACCCCGTACATGCTGATGCTCTCGGCGTACGCGGTCCTGCTCCACAAGTACACCCGCCAGCCCGAGGTCCTCATCGGCAGCCCCGCCTCGCTCCGCGACACCCCGGCCCTGCGCGACGTCGTCGGCTATCTCGTCAACACCGTCGTCACCCGGCACCGCTTCGACGACCGGACGGAGCTGCGGGAGCTGCTGCGGCGGACCAAGGACGACGTCGTCTCCTCCCTCCGGCACAAGCACGCCCCCCTGGACCGGATCATCCGCCGGATCCAGCCCGAGCGCAGCGCCGGCCACCCTCCCGTCTTCCAGACCATGTTCGTCATGCCCGACGGCGACGCCGGACTCTTCGACCGCCTCGGGCTCCCCATGGACGCGGAGCTGTACGGCAGCGACAACGCCAAGTACGACCTGTCCCTGCTCATCGAGGGCGGCGCGGGCGACGGCGGTGCGACCGGCATCCTGGAGTACGACGCGAGCCTGTTCCACCCCGGCACGGCCGAGGCCATGGGCCGCCACTTCCGCACCGTGCTCACCCAGTTCGCCGACCGGCCCGCCACCCCGCTCGGCCGGGTCCGGCTGCTGGACGACGCCGAGGAGGGGCGGCTGCTGGCGCGCTGCACCCGGCCCCGGGCCGCGCCCGTGCTGCGGCCCGTCATGGACCGCTTCCGCGACAGGGCCGCCCGCGACCCCGACGCCACCGCCCTCGTCCACGGCGACCGTTCCCTGACCTACCGGCGTCTGGACGAGCGCGCCAACCAGCTGGCGCGTCTGCTCCGCGCCCGGGGCGTCGGCGCGGGCTCCCGCGTGGGCGTCTTCCTGCGGCGGTCGCCGGAGATGGTGGTGGGGCTGCTCGGCATCCTCAAGTCCGGCGCCGCGTATGTGCCGATCGACCCGTCCTACCCCCAGGAGCGCACGGGGTACGCGCTGCGCGACGCCGGCGTACGGCTCGTGGTCACCGAGTCCGCGGTCGCCGGCCGGCTCCCGGCAGGACCGGAACTCCTCCGCCTGGACGAGTCGGCCGCCGAGATCGCCCAGCACCCGGTGACCGATCCTGGCCCGGTCAAGACGCCCGACGACGAGTTCTACGTCATCTACACCTCCGGCTCCACCGGCGCCCCCAAGGGCGTGGTGCTGACGGACGCCACCATCGCCAATCTGATCGAGTACCAGCTCTCCGTGACGGCGGTGGGTCCCGGCGACCGGACCCTCCAATACATGAGCCTGTCCTTCGACGTCTCCATCCAGGAGATCCTGGGCACCCTCTGCGGGGGCGGCACCCTGGTCCTGATCCCCGACGACCTCTACCGGGACCTGCACCGCCTCGCCGAGTTCATGGGCCGCGAGCGCGTCGCCCGCGCCTACTTCCCGTACATCGCGCTCCAGCAGCTGGCCGCCCTCGCGACCTCGGCCGGGCTGCGCCTGGACGCGCTCCGCGAAGTCGTGTCCACCGGCGAACAGCTCGTGGTCTCCCCGCAGATCAGGGAGTTCTTCCGGGAGCATCGGCGGGCCCGGCTCTGGAACATGTACGGCCCGTCCGAGACCCATGTGATCTCCGCCCACCGGCTGTCGGAGAATCCCGCGGTCTGGGCCGAGGCCGCCTCCATCGGCCGTCCGCTGCCCGGCTTCTCGATGCTGGTCCTGGACGGCGCGGGCAATCTGGTGCCGCCCGGCGTCACCGGCGAACTCCACCTCGGGGGCGCGCTGATCTCGCCCGGCTACAACCGGCTGCCCGAGGAGACCGCGAAGCGCTTCCTGGCGTACGGCGCGACCGCCTCCGGGGCCCGGGCCCCCGGGGCCGACCGCGCGCTGCCGCTGTACCGCACCGGGGACCTGGCCCGGATCGGCGCGAACGGCGACTTCGAGTACCTGGGACGGGTGGACAGCCAGGTCAAGGTCAGGGGCTACCGCATCGAGCCCTCCGAGATCGAGTCCGCGCTCAACGGCCTGGACGGAGTGGAGGCGTCCGCCGTCGCCGCCGTGCCCCTGGCGGACGGGGACAAGCGGCTGGTCGCCTTCATCGCCGCCGACGAGGACGCCGACACCGCCGCCCTGCGCGCCCGGCTCGGCGAGGTGCTGCCCGACTACATGCTGCCCTCCCACTTCGTCCGGCTGGACCGTATCCCCACCGCGCCCAGCGGCAAGATCGACCGCAAGGCGCTCCCCGCCCTCTTCGACCCGGCGGACCGGACGGCGTCCACCCCGCCCCGCACCCCCGCCGAGCGCGAGATCGCCGACCGCTGGGGCGAGTTGCTGAAGACCGGCGGCATCGGGGCCCACGACGACTTCTTCGCCCTCGGCGGCCACTCCATCCTGGCGACCCGGCTCGTCTACCGGATCCGGACCGACTTCGGGGCCGACATCGGACTGCGCGAACTCCTCGCCCGTCCCACCGTCGCCGGGATGGCCGCCACCGTGGAGGCCCGCCTCGCCGCCGGGAACACCGCCGCCGGCGACGGCGCGCCCGGGGACAGCGCGCCCGGGACCCGCGACGCACGGCCCGACCTGCGCGCGGACATCGAACTCCCCGACACCGTCACCGGCCCCGCGACGCCCCCGGACCACGCCGCCGACAGCGGCCGGCTCACCCGGGAGAGCGACGACATCCTGCTCACCGGAGCCACCGGCTTCCTCGGCGCGTATCTCCTGCGCGACCTGCTGGAGCACACCGGCGCCCGGATCCACTGCCTCGTCCGGGCCGCCGACGAGACGGCCGCCCGACGGCGGCTCGCCGACACCGCCCGCCGCTACCGCCTCGGACACGACCTCGACGACCCCAGGATCGTCCCCGTGCCCGGCGATCTGGCCGCCCCCCGCCTCGGGATGGACGACACGGCGTACGACACCCTCTCCGCCCGCGTCGGAGCGGTCTACCACGCGGCGGCGCACATCAACTTCGTCGCCCCCTACGCCTTGGTGAAGGCGGCCAACGTCGACGGGATGACGGCCGTCCTGGAGCTGTGCGCGTCCACGGGCCGGCCGGTGCCGCTCCACTACGCCTCCACCATCGCGGTCTTCTCCCCGGCCGGGCACGCGGGAGCCATCACCGAGCGGAGCGTCCCCGAGGACGACAGCCGGCTGGGCATCGGCTACACCCAGAGCAAATGGGTCGCCGAACGGCTCGCCGGACTCGCCCGCGACCGCGGGCTGCCGGTGACCGTCTACCGCATCGGCCGGATCGCCGGGGACAGCGCGACCGGCGCCTGCCAGGCCGACGACTTCTTCTGGCGGCAGATCAAGAGCTTCGTCCAACTGGGCTCCGCACCGCCCCCGGAGACCATGAGGACCGATCTGCTGCCCGTCGACTTCGTCAGCCGCGCCCTGGTGACGCTCTCCCGGCGCACGGACCGGCCCGACGAGACCTTCCATCTGTTCCACCCCCGCCCGGTCTCCTTCGACGTCGTCCACACGGCGATCAGGGAGAGCGGCCGGCCGCTGGACATCGTCCCTCCCGACGCCTGGTTCCGGCGGCTGGAGGAGACGGCGGAGGCCGACGGCGACAACGCCCTCGCGGCCACCGCGCCCCTCTTCCGCGAAGGCGCGCTGGAGCTGGGCGAGAACACCTACGCCAACGACGCGACCACCCGGGCGCTGCGCGCCGCCGGGATGGAGTATCCGCCCATCGACGCGGCGGCCGTGGCCCGGATGATCGGCTTCTTCCGGGAGACCGGCGAGCTTGACTGAACCCCGCCGCGCGGCCCTCGCCGCGCGACGCCGAGCCGGCGCCGCCCCGGCGGCGCCGGGATCTCAAGAAGATGGGGAACGAACCGTGACCGAGCGCGTCCCGACCGCAGTCCGCCGCAGCCGCGCCGAACTGGACAGAGCCCTCGCCCTGCCCGCGCGCCAGCAGCCCGTCTGGCCCGATCCCGACCGGGCCGCGTCCGCGCGCGCCCGGCTCGCCCAGGCCCGCGCGCCCGTCGCCTGGCCCGGCGTACGGCAGCTCTCCGGTCTGCTGGCCCGGGTCGCCGCGGGCGAGCTGTGCGTCCTTCAGGCGGGCGACTGCGCGGAGGACCCGGCCGACTCGGACGTCGCCGATGTGGCCCCCAAGGCCGAGATGCTGGACGTCCTCGGCGACATCATGCGCGTCGGCGCCGACCGTCCCGTCGTACGGGTCGGCCGGCTCGCCGGCCAGTTCGCCAAGCCCCGCTCCCAGCCGTACGAGACGAGGGACGGGCTCACCCTCCCGGTCTTCCGGGGGCCCATCGTGAACGGGCCGGAGCCCACCCCGCGCGCCCGGCGGGCGGACCCGGCGCGGATGCTGGAGTGCCACACGGCCGCCGGGCGCGCCCACCGCGCGCTCGACGCCCTCGGCCGGGGCGCGGGGGCCGATCCGCTGGAACGGATCTGGACCAGCCACGAGGCGCTGCTCCTCGACTACGAGGCTCCGCTGATCCGCCCCACCGGCGACGGCGGCCACTATCTCGCCTCGACCCACTGGCCCTGGATCGGCGAGCGCACCCGCCAGCCGGACGGCGCCCATGTCCGGCTGCTGGCCCGGCTGGACAACCCGGTGGCCTGCAAGGTGGGTCCGCGCACCACCGCCGGGGAGGTACGGGAGCTGTGCGCCCTGCTCGACCCCCGGCGCACCCCGGGCCGGCTGACCCTCGTGGCCCGGTTCGGCGCGTCCCAGGTCGCGCGACTGGCCCCGCTGGTGCGGGAGGTGCGGCTCAGCGGCCACCCGGTGCTGTGGATGTGCGACCCGATGCACGGCAACACCGTCCAGGACGGCGACGGGCTGAAGGTGCGCCGGCTGGAGGACATCATGAACGAGATCAGGGGCTTCCTCACCGCCGTCTCGGAGGGCGGCGGAGTCTGCGCCGGACTCCATATCGAGTCCTCGCCGCAGGACATCGGCGAGTGCGCCGGGGCCGGGGTGACCCCCGCCCGGGGCCCGGGCTACCGCACCCTGTGCGATCCGAGGCTCAATCTGATGCAGGCGGTCGCGGTGGCCGCCCACTGGCAGCAGGGCGCCCGCGAACGGGTCGCCGCCGAAGGGACGGCCGGCCCCACCGGGTCGCGCTGAGCGATGGCGCCCCGGTCACCGTACCGCCGTCCGGCCACGGTGTCCGCGGCGCGCCGTGCCCCGCGTTCCCGGCCGCGCGGCGGTCCGGGCCGCGGGCCCGCCGGCCGACGGTCAGCCCCGGCCGGCGGGCCGCTCGTGCAGCAGTTCCTTGATGGCGTCCGCCGCCTTCTGGCACATCTCGGCGAACGCCTCCTGCTCGCCGGGACCCAGCGCGCCCATCGCCGCCTGCGCGTTCTCCCGGCGGCCGCGGGCGCTGCGGGAGAGGAAGAGATGCCCCTTGTGCGTCAGCGACGTCGTCTGCTCGCGCCGGTCGTCGCCGAGCGCCGCCTGCTCGACCAGCCCCAGGTCCTTCACCACCCGCAGCGCCTTGGAGACGGTCTGCCGGGACACCCCCAGGGACGCGCTGAGCAGCGAGGGAGTCATCGCGCCCCGGATGCGCAGCAGCTCCAGGACGTCGTACTGCTGCCAGCTGATCGGCTCCGGGCTGGCGCTGGTGCGCCGGGCCACCAGGACGCACTGGAGGAAGGACAGCGCGTCCTCCAGGCTCGGCGTCCCGCTCTTCGCCGCCGCCGGTGCGGTCCGCGATCCGGTCATCTGCCTCACTCCACTTCTGCGCGGGCGGACGGCAGGGGAGCGGGGCGCGCCGCGCCACGGTACGGGACGGTCCGGGGCACCCGGCCGCACCACCCCTGCATCCTTTCCGTATGGAAAACACTTTACCGCAGGCCCGTTCCGCCGAGTCCTGCCCGTCGTGATCGCGGAACGGCGGGCGGCGGGGCTGCCGACGGCGGGGCGGTCGTCGACGGAACGGCTCCCGGCGACGGAACGGCCGACGGCGACGGAGCGGACGGCTCCGGTGGGCGCGCCGGCCCGTGCGCCCACCGGAGCCCGCCCCGGCCCGGGTTCAGCTCACCGGGCCGCCGCCCCCTGCGGGGCCGCCGCGCCGGGACGGGTCCGGCGGGCCTCCCCGAGCAGCCACCGCAGGGTCCGAGGGCCGGAGAGGCTGAGCACGGACTCGGGGTGGAACTGCACCCCGGCGAACCCCGGCCCGCGCACCGCCGTCACCTCCCGGGTCGCCGGGTGCCGGGACAGCTCCACCCCCTCCGCCAGCAGCGCATCCGCCCGCTCCGCGCCCGCCCGTACGGAGAACGAGTTGTAGAAACCCGCCGTCACCGGCTCCCGGAACAGCGTCACCGTGCGCTGCGCCCCCTGGAAGGGGCGTTCGCTCCGCCGCACCGGCAGCCCGAGGGCGGCGGACATGAGCTGGAAGCCGAGGCAGACCCCGACCAGCGGGCCGCCCCCGGCGCGGGCCCGGCCGAGCAGTTCGGCGGCGAGGGAGCGCAGCGCGCCGATCCGGGCGTCCGTGCCGCTGTTCGGATCGCCGGGTCCGGGGCCGAGCAGCACCGCCCCCCGGTGCGCGTCCAGCGCCCGGCCCAGCCCCGGATCGTCGTACGGGCGGACCCGTGTCAGCAGCCCGGCCGAGCGCAGCACATGGGCCAGCATGGCGGTGAAGTCGTCCTCGGCGTCGATGAGCAGCACCTCCTCGGGGGTCCCCCGCCGCCCCGCCCGGTCACCGGGAGCGCACCGGGCGGGGTCCAGCCAGAACGGGGCCAGATTCCCGCGCCGCCCGGCCAGCGCGGCCAGCACCTCGGGCGTGCGCAGCGACGCGGCGGGCGGCTCGCTCCCGGTCCCGCGCCCGGTCCCGCGCCCGGTCTCGCTCCCGCGCCCGGGGGCCGGCCGGTCGGCGACCCCGAGCGCGCCGAGGACCCCGGCGAGCTTGGCGTGGGTCTCCGCCACCTCCGAGCGCGGATCGGAGTCGCGCACCAGGGTCGCCCCGACGGAGACCCGCAGCTCACCGCGGGCGGATATGTCCGCGGTGCGGATCAGGATCGGCGAGTCCAGCCAGGGCGTCCCCTCCGCGTCCCGGCCGAAGAGGGCGAGCGCCCCCGCGTAGTAGCCGCGGCCCGAGGGCTCGTAACGGCGGATCACCCGGCAGGCGCTCTCCAGCGGACTGCCGGTGACGGTCGCGGCGAACATGGTGCGCCTCAGCACCTCGCGCGCGTCGCGGGCGCCGTGCCCGCGGATCTCGAACTCGGTGTGCGCCAGATGCGCCATCTCCCGCAGATAGGGGCCGCGCACGTGGATGTCCCGGTCGGCGACGGAGCAGAGCATCTTCAGCTCCTCGTCCACCACCATGGAGAGTTCGTCGCGCTCCTTGGGGTCGCCGAGGAAGGCGAGCAGGCTCTCCGCGTCCGGTCCGCCGGGGGGATAGCGGTAGGTGCCGCTGATCGGATTCATCACCACCTGGCCGCCGCGCACCCGGACATGGGCCTCGGGGCTCGCGCCGATCAGGGTGCGGCCGTCGCCGCCGGACTCCTCGGGGCCGGTGTGGACGCAGAAGGTCCAGTAGGCCCCCGCCTCGGCGGTCAGCAGCCTGCGGAACAGGGTGAGCGCCTCCGCCGGGCCGAAGCCGTCGATCCGGGCGGTGAAGTCGCGCCGGATGACGAAGTTGGCCCCGGCGCCCGGGGCGATCTCCTCCCGGATGATGCGCCGTACGACGTCCGCGTAGGCGTCGTCGTCGAGGTCGAAGGCCGCGTCGCCCAGCGCCGCCCGGGCCTGGGGGAGGGCGTCGAGGACCTCGGCCGGATCGAGGGTGTGGCTCTCCTCCACGGCCAGGACCTGCAACGGGGTCGCGTCGTCATGGCATGCGTACCCGCGTTCGCCGATCTGCCGGAAGGGTACGAGCGCGAGCGCGGAGGGGCCTTCGCCGTCGGGGGAGAGCGGGATGTCGGCGATCCGCTCGACCCGGGTGACCGTGCCCAGCAGCAGTTCGACCGGGCCGGGGCGGCCGGTCGCGGGCGAGGCGCGCCTCAGCAGGGCGAAGGCGGGCGGCCGGGGGCCGGAGGTGAGAGTGCCGATCAGCTCCCGGGCCGAGGGGCCGGGCGGCTGCGTCGGGCGAAGAGGTGGCCTGGTCATGAAACGCCTCCTGAATACCGGCGGACGGAGAGGGGTGCGTTCTTGGGGGACTGGGCGATTCTTCTAATGATTTCCAATAGGAAACCAGATGGTATCTTCTTTGTCGACTCGCTGTCCGGGGTGTGGCGCGTACGAGGTCGGCCGGTATCCGTGACGTCCCGGCCGGCGCCCTCCTCCGGCTCGGCGCGGACTTTCCGCGCCGCTCCCGCGACTTCGCCGTGCGACATGTCGCCGGGGCCGGGTCCGCGCGGCCGGTCCGCCCTTCGGCCGGCCGCGCCCTGCCGGTCGTGGCGTATGCGCGACGGCGGTGCGGGACGAGGCGGGCTTGACATCGGTCATGCGATGCGCTGAAGGTAGTTTCCTGAAAGAAAACAACGTCGGCAGGGCATGCGTCGGCGATTCGAGGGAACGTTCGCACAGCGTGTTCGGGAATTTTCGGAAGCATCAGCGATGACAGGGAGTCGGAGCATGCCTGGAGCGTTACGGACGGATGTGACCGTCGCCGGGACCCTCACCGGGGCCTTCGCGGACGTCGTGGCACGGCACGGCGGCAGAACGGCGCTGGAGTACGGCGACGAGCGCCTCACGTACACCGAGCTGGACCGGCGCTCCGGCCGGACCGCCCGCGCGCTGCGACTGGCCGGCGTGGCCCCCGGCGACCGGGTGGGCCTCCATCTCGTCCGCTCGATCGAGCTGTACGTGGTGATGCTCGCGGTGCTCAAGGCCGGCGCCTGTCTGGTCCCGCTCAACCCGGCCCACCCCGCGCCCGTCGTACGGCGCGTCGCCCGGGAGGCCGGTCTCGCCCTGGTCGTGCACCGCGACGACGAGAGCGCGGAGGGCCTCGGCGCCGGAGCACCCGGCCTCGCCGTCGGGGAACTCGCCGCGCGGGCCGCCTCGTACGCCCCGGACGACCTCGGCGAACCGCAGCCGCCGGTGGGCGCCGAGGACCCCGCCCTGCTCCTGTTCACCTCCGGCTCGACCGGCGCCCCCAAGGGCGTGCGCATCGCCCACCGCGGCCTCGCCCGGCTCGCCGGGCACAGCGAGGAACTGCGCATCACCGAACACGACTGCTTCCTCCAGCAGGCCGCGTTCTCCTTCGCGGCCTCCACCATCGAGATCTGGCAGAGCCTGCTGCACGGCGCGAGGCTCGTCGTCATGCCCCCGAAGGTCCCCACCGTGCCCGAGCTGCGGGCCGCCCTGGAGCGGCACGGAGTGACCTTTCTGAGCCTGCCCTGCGGACTCTTCAACCTGCTGGTCGACGACGACCCGCACAGCCTCGCGGGACTGCGGGTCATCACCGTCAGCGGCGACTTCCCCTCGCCCGGCCATCTGGCCCGGGCCGTCGCCGCGACCCCGGCCGCCGTCTACAACGTCTACGGATGCACCGAGGGCTCGTCCCTCGTCGCCGTCCACCCGGTGCACACCGATCCCTCGGCCCTCAGCCCCTCGGAGCCGGTGCCGGTCGGCCGCCCGCTGCCGGGCATGACCGCCGAGGTCCTCGACGAACAGCTGCGCCCCTGCCCGCCCGGCGTCCTGGGCGAGCTGTGCATCGGGGGCTCGGGCGTCGCCCTCGGCTACACCGGCGACGAGGCCCTGACCCGGGCGCGGTTCGTACACCGCCCGGACGGCGAACCGCTCTACCGCACCGGCGATCGCGCGCGCACCACCGCCCAGGGGGACATCGTCCTCGTCGGGCGCACCGACGGCATGGTCAAGATCCGGGGCTATCGCGTGGAGACCGGGGCGGTCGAACTGGCCCTGAGGGCCCACCCGGACATCGACCGGGCGGTGGTGAAGGCGACCGGCGACGCGGTCTCGCAGAAGGAACTCGTCGCCTTCTACACCACGCGCGACGGCGCCGAGCCCACGCCCGGCGCACTCGTCGGCCATCTCCGGGACACGGTGCAGGACTACATGATCCCCTCCGCCTTCCACCGGCTCGACGCGTTCCCGGTGAATGTGAACGGCAAGATCGACCGCGCCCGGCTCACGGTCCCGGAGGCCGGGCGCGGCGGCCCCGCGCCCGCCGCCCGCCCGTCGAGCCCCCTGGTCTCCGCCGTGCTGCGGACCTGGCAGGACGTCATCGGCCGGGAGGACTGCACGGCCGAGGACGGCTTCCTCGAACAGGGCGGCACCTCACTGCACTTCGTCCGTCTCTCCGCCGGTCTGCGCACGGTCTTCGGCGTGGACGTCGGAGTCGAGGAGATCTTCCGCCACGACAGCGCGGAGAAACTGGCGCGGCACATCGAGCGCATACGGTCCGCCGCCCGCTGACACGAGCACGCCCCCTCCCGCCGGTCCGGTACGAGCCCACGCTCTCCCGCCGGGCCGGCGGGAGCACCATCTCTCCCGCGCCCGGGAGCCTTCTGGATGACCCGGCCGGGGCGGACACCGCCCCGGCCGCCCCGCCGCGCGGACGCCCGGCCGGGACAGTGAAAGTGGAATCCTCATGCCTGTTGCCATCACCGTTCTCGGGATCGCGGTCTTCTGTCTCAATACGACGGAGATCATGATCGCGGGTCTGCTGCCCAGTCTGTCGGCCGAGTTCGGCGTCTCGGTGTCCACCGTCGGATACCTCATCTCCGTCTACGCGCTGGGCATGGTGGTGGGCGGGCCGGTGCTGACGGTCGCGCTGCTGCGCGTCCCCCGCAAGGCCGCGCTGCTCGGTCTGCTCACGGTCTTCATGGCCGGGCAGGTGCTGGGCGCGCTGGCCGAGCAGTTCTGGGTGCTCGTCGTCGCCCGGATCGTCACGGCGCTCGCCGCCTCGGCGTTCTTCGGGATCGCGGTCGCGGTGTGCGTACGGCTGGTCCCGCCCGCGCGGCACGGCCGGGCGCTCGCGACCCTCTTCGGCGGGCTGATGGTCGCGCACGTCGTGGGGCTTCCCGCCGCGGCCCTGGTCGACCAGCACTTCGGCTGGCGGGCCAGCTTCTGGGCGGTGGCCGGACTCGCCGTGCTGAGCACGCTCGCCGTGGCGCGGCTGGTGCCCGCCACCTCTACGGCCCCGGGCCGGATCGACCTCCGGGCGGAGATCTCGGCCTTCCGCAACGGCCCGCTCTGGGGCGTGTACGGCACCAACGCCCTGATCATCGGCGCGATCATGGCGGCGAACAGCTACTTCTCGCCGATCTTCGTGGACGTCACCGGCTTCCCGTCCTCGGCGGTGCCCTGGCTCTTCGGGCTGTTCGGCGTCGGCACGATCATCGGGAACATGGTCATGGGCCGGTTCACCGACCGGTACATGATGCCGATGCTCGGCTGGGGATTCGCCGCGGTGGCCGTGGTGCTCGCGGTGTTCGCGCTCGTGGCGCGGAATCCGGCGGCGACGCTGGTCGCGGTCGCCGTGCTCGGACTGATCGGACTGCCGCTCAGCCCCGTGATGAGCGCCCGGGTGATCCAGGTCTCCAACGAAGGGCCGCTGGTGTCCACGGTCAACGCCTCGGCGGTCAACGTCGGCGTGGTGGTGGGCCCCTGGGCGGGCGGTCTGGCCATCGACGCCGACCTCGGACTGACCTCGCCGCTGTGGATCGGCTGCGGAATGGCGGCGGCGGGACTGCTGGCCGTCCTGCCGGTCGTGCTGGGCGGCGGTCGTACGGAGCGGAGCGCCGCCGCCGGGGAGGCGGCGGCGCCCGCGGACCGCGCGGCCGCCGAGCGGAGCCCGGGCTGATGCGGCCCGCCCGGCCCGGCGGCCGGCCCGCCCCCGGGGCCCTACCGGCCGTCGGCCCGGGCGACGTCCGCCAGCTTCCGCATGGTGTCCGGAACCGGCGCGGTCACCGTCTCGCCGAAGGCCTGACCGGCCGACGGCCCCTCGATCTCCACCCCGTGGGTGATCCGTGTCGCGCCCTCGGCCTCGCTCAGCCGGTGTACGAAGCGGATGACCGTGCCGTCCGCCATCCGGGTCTCGGTGCGGAATCCGACCAACCGCTCCGCCGCGGTCACCGCGAAGGGGATCGGCGGCAGATCGTGCAGATGCAGCGTGCCGCTCGCGCCGGCGGCGAAGGGGCGGTCCAGAATCAGTTCCCGTACCTCCCGGTCCCATTCGGGCCAGCGCGCCGGGTCCTCGTAACAGCCCCAGACCGCTTCCGGCGCGGCACTGGTGGTGATGGTGTGCTCATACGTCCACATGGAATCCTCGCGATGTGTGGGAAGGCCGCCACCCCGGCCGGATGATTGCCATGAGGAAACCATATGCGATAGAGTGGCCCCAAGGGAATCGGAGGTGAAGAATCCATGAGCCCTTACAGCGGTGACATCGTGGTGCGGGGCGGCCGGGAGAACAACCTCAAGAACATCTCCCTGATCATCCCCAAAGGCAGACTCACCGTATTCGCCGGACTCTCCGGATCCGGCAAGTCCTCCCTGGTCTTCGACACCATCGCCGTCGAATCGAGGCGACAGCTCAACGAGACCTTTCCCGCGTTCGTCCGCAATCGGCTCGCCCGCGCCGAACGGCCCCGCGCCGACGCCATCGAGAATCTCTCCACCGCGATCGTCGTCGACCAGAAACCCCTCGGCGGCAGCGCGCGCTCCACCGTCGGCACCCTCACCGACGTCCACCCCGTGCTGCGGGTGCTCTTCTCCCGCTACGGACGCCCGAGCGCCGGCCCGTCCAACGCCTACTCCTTCAACGACCCGCGCGGCATGTGCGAGCACTGCGAGGGCCTCGGCCGGACCGCCGCCGCCGACCTCGCCCGGCTCGTCGACGAGAGCCTGAGCCTGAACGAGGGAGCGCTCACCTTCCCCGCGTTCGCCGTCGGCACCGCCTCATGGCAGATCTACGCCGAGTCCGGACTCTTCGACCCCGACAAACCCATCGCCGAGTTCACCGCGAAAGAACGCGAACTGCTTCTCAACGGCGGCGGATTCTCCGTCAAACGCCGCACCCGGCACAGCGTCTTCCGCAACGAGTACGAGGGCGTCGTCACCCGCTTCAACCGCCGCTATCTCAAACGCGACGCCAACGCCCTCGGCGACCGCGACCGGCGCGCGCTCGCCGAGGTGGTCCGCGAGGAGACCTGCCCCCGGTGCGCGGGCGCCCGGCTCAACGCGGCCGCCCTCCGCACCCGGATCGGCCCCCACACCATCGCCGACCACTGCGCCATGGAGATCAGCGACCTCATCCGCGTCCTCGAAGCCGTCGACGACCCCGCGCCCCGCCCGGTCCTGACCGCCGCGCTCGCCGCCCTGCGCCGGATCGAGGACATCGGCCTCGGCTATCTCAGCCTCGACCGGCCCACCCCCACCGTCTCCGGCGGCGAGGGACAGCGGCTGAAGACCGTCCGCCACCTCGGCAGCAGCCTCACCGACGTCACCTACGTCTTCGACGAACCCAGCGTCGGCCTCCACCCCCGCGATGTGCACCGGCTGACCGGACTGCTGCGCGCCCTGCGCGACAAGGGCAACACCGTCCTGGTCGTCGAGCACGACCGCGAGGTCATCGCCGCCGCCGACCATGTCGTGGAGCTGGGCCCCGGCGCGGGCGCCCACGGCGGCGCGATCGTCTACGAGGGACCTCCCGCCGGTCTGCGCGCCGCCGACACCGTCACCGGCCGTCAGCTGCGCCGCACCCCCCGGGTCAAGGACTCCTTCCGGGCCTGGGACGAGACCCTGACCGTCCGCGACGCCGACCAGCACAATCTGCGGAACATCACCGTCGAGGTGCCCGCCGGTGTGCTCACCGCCGTCACCGGCGTCGCGGGCTCTGGCAAGAGCACCCTGGTCTCCGGCGCGCTCGCCGCCCAGCACCCCCGCGCCATCAGCGTCGACCAGTCGTCCACCGGCATCTCCCCGCGCTCCACCCCCGCCACCCACACCGGCGTCATGGACACCGTGCGCCGGCTCTTCGCCCGCGCGAACGACGTCGACCCCGGTCTGTTCAGCTTCAACTCCGACGGCGGCTGCCCCGAGTGCCGGGGCCGCGGCGTCGTCCAGACCGACCTCGCCTTCCTCGACCCCGTCACCGTCACCTGCGAGGCCTGCGACGGCCTGCGCTACCGACCCGAAGCGCTCGCCCACCGCCTCGACGGCCGCACCGTCGTCGAGGTGCTCGCCCTCACCGCCGACGACGCCCTCGACTTCTTCACCGACGACAAGGTGCTCCGCAGGCTGAGCGCCCTGCACGACGTCGGCCTCGGCTATCTCACCCTCGGCCAGCCGCTGTCCACCCTCTCCGGCGGCGAGCGACAGCGGCTGAAGCTCGCGGGCCGCCTCCACGAGGCGGGCGACCTCTATCTCTTCGACGAGCCGACCACCGGACTGCACATGGCCGATGTCGCGGGCCTCCTCGACCTGCTCAACCGGCTGGTGGACGGCGGCAACACCGTGGTCGTCGTCGAACACGACCTGGACGTCGTCCGCGAGGCCGACTGGGTCATCGACCTCGGCCCCGGCCCCGGACACCACGGCGGACGCGTCGTCTTCGAGGGCACCCCGGCCCAACTGCTCGCCGCGCCGGACTCCCTCACCGCCGAACACCTCAGAGCCGCCACCCGCGACTGACCGCGCGCCCGCCGCGTCCCCGCGCGTCCGACAGCGCGCCCGCGTCCAGCCGCCGGCGTCCGTGTCCGACCGCCCGCGTTCGACAGCCGCGTTCGACCGCCCGTGTCCGGCCCGGCGCCCGCGTCCCGGCGCGCGCCCTTCCGTACCCAGGAGCATTCCGGACCCGCGCCCGTCCGACGGCCACGAGCCCCCCGGCCCGCCGCCGCGACGGCGCGGGCACGGCGGGAAACCCCACCCGCCGCCACCGCCAGCGACAGGAGAACCAGCGTGACACCCACCAGCAGCGCCGTGGAACTCACCAGCACCGGAGGCGAGCAGGTCCACCTCCAGACCGACGAACTCCGCGCCGCCGGACCCGCCATCCCCATCCGGCTGCCCGAGGGTCTCATCGCCTGGTCCGTCACCCGCGGGGACATCGCCAAGCGGCTCCTCTCCAGCCCGCACGTCTCCAAGGACGCCCGCAAGTCCTGGCCGGGCTACGAGCCCGGAGCCATACCCTGGCTCAACCCCTGGGTGGACGTCGCCTCCATGTTCACCACCGACGGAGCCGACCACGACCGGCTGCGCTCCCTCGTCGGCAAGGCATTCACCCCCCGGGGCGTCCAGGAACTGCGCCCCGCCGTCGAGAAGATCACCGCCGATCTGCTGGAGGCGATGGCGGCCCGGCCCCGGGACGAACCCGTCGAGCTGCGCGCCGACTTCTCCCACCAGCTGCCCAACCGGGTCATCTGCGACCTCTTCGGCATGCCGGAGGACCAGCGGCCCGCGATGCTGGACGCCATCTCCGCCTCCCTCGACACCGAGGCCACCGAGGCGGAGGCCGCCGCCACCCGCGACACCATGATGAACGCCATGCGGACCCTGGTGGAGACCAAGCGCCGCGACCCGGGCGAGGACATGACCAGTCTGCTGATCGCCGCCCAGACCGAGGACGGCGGCCGGCTCAACGACCACGAGATGGTCTCCACCCTCTTCAACATGATCGCGGCCGGCACCGAGACGACCACCTCCCTCATCAACCACGCCGTCTGCGAACTCCTCACCCACCGCGACCAGCTCGACCTCGTCCTCGCCGACCCCGGCCGCTGGGACGACGTCACCCAGGAAACCCTCCGGATGCACGCGCCGATCATGCATCTGCCGCTGCGCTACGCCACCGCCGACATCGACCTCGGCGAGGGCGTCGTACTCCGCACCGGCGACACCATCGTCATCCACTTCGGCGCGCACGGCCGGGACCCCGGCGCCCACGAGGACCCGGGCGCCTTCCGGCTCGACCGCGGGGACAAGGCCCATCTGGCCTTCGGCTACGGCATCCACTACTGCATCGGCGCGCCGCTGGCCAAGCTGGAGGCGGCCATCGCCCTGCCGGCCCTCTTCGAGCGGTTCCCCGCCATCGACCTCGCCGTCGACCGCGACCAGCTGGAGCCCCAGCACTCCTTCATCGGCAACGACTATCTGACCCTCCCCGTCCAGCTCTACGGCCGCCCCGGCCGCCGGTCCGACTGACGCCCCCGCCGGACCGGCCCGCGTACGGCCGTGCGCCGGGGAGCCGCGGTCCCGGCGCACGGCGGCGGCCCCGAGGCGGATCGCGCGGAATCGGCCGTGCCGGCCGTGCCGGCCGTGCGGGCTTCGGCCGAGGGCGAGCACGGCCCGGCGGTGAAACCGCCCGCCGGAGAGGTCGCCGACCGCCTCCGCTCCGGCCGCCGTACCGGAATTCGCCCGGATCCGGGTGGCTCACGGCTGGTGCGGTCGCGGCGGCGTCGTCCGCGCCCCCGACGGCCGCTTACGGTTCCCGCTTCCGCGACCGCATCCGCCGTGCCGCGCTCGCCGTGCCGCGCCGGCGGCGGTTCGATCCGGGCGCCCCGGCGGATCCGCGCCCCCGGCTCGCGCCCGACGGGGTGATCGCCGTGTTCCACCGGACATCGGGGTGCCCCGGCCCGGCATCCCGCCCCGCGCGAGATTCCCGGCTCCGTGCCCGGCGTCCGCCGCGAGTCCGCGGAAGGCGTAGCGTTTCCGCCGTACGCGCGAACCGGTGCGGCGGTCCACGGGGTTGAATTCCGGGGATCGGGGGCGGCATCGGCATCGCGGCCGGAAATCCGGCAGAGTATGCGACGGCGGGGGAGCGGTGCAATGAACGAGCGCGCGGTGATGCTGAATCGACTGGCCCAGGGGCTGTGCCCGCTCGATCTCGGCGTCGAATGGTACGAGAGCCTGGACGCCGTCGAGCAGAGCGAAGTCCTGCGCGACCTCGCCGAGTTCTGTATCCAGGCCCGAGCCCTGACCGAGGACGGCCCGGAGAGCATCTCCCGGGCCGGGATCCGGCCCACCCACACACCGGCGGTGCTGATCGTCCGCGGCCGCCTCGCCGAGCAGCTCACGAAGATCGTGAACCTGCCGCGGAACGAGCGGGTCAAGGCGTTCCGGCTGCTGATCGCCCTGCTCGGAGTGGCCGACGAACGGCGGCGAGCACGCTACTGCGCCGACGGATGCACCCATGCCTGGCACCGCTCGGCACCGCCCGCCCACGCCCCGGCGCCGTCTTCGGAGGGCGGCGGGTCCTGACCCGCCCGCGTGCCGGCGGCCTCGGCGCGCGCCAGGGGTACGCGGCCGGGAACCCGCCCGTCGCGACGGCGTGTCGGCCGGCGGGAACAGCGCCGGATTGTTACCCCGCGCCGTACAACCTTTCGCGCGATGGGGCCGGTGCGCCCATCCCCGGGAAATGCGGGAGAAACCGCTTCGGCATGCACTTAGGATGATCACCGATCAACCCCCCGATCAACCTGGATTCATGATGAAAGTATCTCGGCTTTCCGCGATTGCCACGACGGCCGCTCTCGTTCCGGCCGCCCTTCTCACCTCGCTCGCCTCCCCGGCGGTCTCGGCCGGGTCCCCGTCGCCGACGGCCACCGCCGTCTCCTCCTCGTCCGCGGACGAGGACCGGGCCGCCATCGAGAAGATGCTGGCCGATCCCGCCAGTGGCAAGGGCGTTCGCCGGGAGGCGCGGAAGGCGCTCGACGGTACTCCCGAGGACATGCGGCGCTTCCTGGAGACCGGTCAGCACACCGCGCGGCTGGAGGACGACCGGGTGCGCGTCGCCCAGATCGTCCACCTGGGCGGCCACGGGGTCCGGGAGGCGGGCCGGGCGGCCCTGGAGGCGGGCACCGCCGAGGCGCTCCGGGAGTTCCTGGAGGCCGGCCAGTACGAGGCGCGCTTCATCGACGACCAGGTCCGGATCTCACAGATCATCAACTTCGGCGGGCCCGCCGTGAAGAAGGCCGGGACGGCGGCTCTCAAGACCAACACCCGGGAGAGCGTCCGGCAGTTCCTGGACGCCGGACGGCACCTGGCACAGCTGGAGGACGACCGCGTCCAGGTCTCGCGGATCATCAACTTCGGCGGACCCGCGGTGAAGGCGGCGGGCCAGAAGGCGCTGACGGCCGACACCCCCGAGAGCCTCCGGCTCTTCCTGGACGCCGGTCAGCACACCGCGCGCCACCAGGACGACCGGGTGCGCGTCACCCAGATCAGCAGCGCGGGCGGGCCCGCGGTCAGGGCCGCGGCCCTGGCGGCGCTGAGGAAGAACACCCCGGAGGCCGTTCGGCTCTTCGTCGAGGCCGGCCAGTACGAGGCCCGCGCCAAGGACGAGACCGCCAAGAAGGCCAGGGACACGACCGTCGCGACGGCCACGGGCAAGATCTCCCCGCGCGCGTGACACGGGCAGGGTGACCGCCCCTGACGCCCGCCGCCGGGCGACGCTCCGAGCCCGGCGCACCGCACCCGGACCCGGACCCGCACCCCGACCCGGATCCGGGTCCGGACCCCGTTCCGCGCCGGGCGTCTACTCTCCGTCGGCGGCGGGCGCGCCGTACCAGCGCCAGCTCGTCAGCCGGGCCCGTCCCGGGAGTTCCGCGCGGCCGGTGGCCCACAGCAGGGCGGTCCACGGATCGGCGTCCGCCGGCGCGTGGGGGAAGAGCCGGTTCAGCACCCGCGCGCACAGGGCGGCGTCCGGCGTCCACGCGATGCCGAGCCCCTCGGCGACATCGTGGGTGTGCACCAGGGTCTCCACGATTCCCATCGCGGCGAAGCCCTCGGGGTCGGCCGCGCCGAAGACGTGGTGCGACCTCACCGCCGGCGGCTTGGTCCGTACGATGGCCGCCAGCAGCGCCCCGCAGGCTTCCAGCACCTGCACCAGGCCGGCGGTGCCGGTGTCCCGGTCCGCGAAGATGACGTTCGCCGGGCCGCCCGGCCTCTTCCGCTCCCAGACGATCGGGACGTGCGCGTCCAGCGGCGGACTCTCGGGGCCGAGCTGCGCGGCGTAGGCGAACAGATCGTCGGCGAGATGCTCGACGGTCTCCCAGCAGCTCCACTCCAGGGACCCCGCCCTGGCGTCCCAGTCCGGGGACTCGGCGCCGCGCAGGGCGGTCGCCGCCAGACGGACGGCGTACTCGACGTCGGCCGCCGTGACGGAGTCGCTTGTCGTGTGTGTCTCGGGCATCCGGCGACCGTATCAATGATCGTCCCGCCGCCGGTCGCCCGGTCGCCCGGTCGCCCGGCGGCCCTTCGGCTCGGGCCCGGGGATCCGCGCCCGCGCTCAGGCGGGAGCGCCTCCGTACCGGGGGACCCGGGCGTGAATGGTCTTGCCGGGACCCGGCCCCGGTGTGGTGGTGAGATGCGTGGTGAGACGGCGGACCATGTGCCAGCCGAAGCCGCCGTTCCCGCCGTCGAGGTCGGGCGCGCGCTCGCGGGGCGGCGCCGGATTCGGGTCGGTGACCGCTGCGGTCACCGCGTCCGGGCCGGCGGAGAGCTTCAGGACGTAGCGTCCGCCGCCGTGCCGCAGCGCGTTGGTGACGAGTTCGGAGACCACCAGGACGAGAGTGTCCGCCGTGGCCGGGTCCGGCGCCGGGGTCAGTCTGTCGGTGAAGGCCCGAGCGGCCTCCCGGGCCAGGTGAACACTGCTCGCGCTGCCGCCTCGTACCACGGTCGGCGCGGGAGGCGCCGAGGGCGTGGTGCTGATGCTGTTCATATGCGTACACCCCCACCTGTCGTCGGTTGCACCGTTTTGCGGTGTCCAGGCAGTGTTCCCGCTGTCCCAGCGGTCACACCCCGGCGCGGTGCGCCGGGTGGCGGGGACGGTGTCCGGCGGGGGAGGGCGGTGGGCGCCTTCGGCGGCCGAAGGCGACCACCGCCCGGGGCCGTACCTCAGGCCCTGCGCATCGCTCTCGGCGTGGCCAGGAAGATCGTGACCACGGTGAGAACGGCCGCGATCCAGGTGGTGGCCTGGAACGCGTCGGTGAGCGCCTGCGCCGTGTCCGGGGAGTCGCCCGCCGACAGCGGGGACGACGACGCCGAGCCCGGTGGAAGGAGCACCCGGTAGATCACCGTGGTGATCGTGCCGAAGATGGCGATGCCCATGCCGGCGCCGACCTCGTAGGCGACGGACTCGATTCCCGCCGCCGCGCCCGCCTGTTCGGAGGGCGCGGTGGTCATGATGAGGATCGAGGCCACCGTCTGGATCAGACCGTGTCCGAATCCGATCATGGCCAGCCCGAGCGGGACCGTCATTCCGGACGCGACGAGCGTGTAGCCCGCGACCGCGAGCAGCAGCCCGGCGGGCACGCCCACCCGTGGTCCCATCCGGGACACGATCAGCCCGCCCGCGAGCCCCGCCACCACCGCGGCGACCGGCATCGGCAGCAGACGCATCGCGGCGTCCGCCGCCGACAGCCCCTCGGCGAACTGGAGATACTGCACCAGCTGCAGCTCAAAGCCGATCATCACCAGCACCGGCAGCACCGAGGCCACCACCCCCGCGCGCAGCAGGGGCAGCCGGAACAGGGACAGGTCCAGCATCGGGTGCCGTGTCCGCTGCTGCCGTCGTACGAAGAGGACCAGCGAGGTCACGCCCACCGCGCCCGGCAGCGCCACCTCGACGAGGCCGACGCCGTCGTGGGTGAAGGCCATGATGGCGTACGCGGTGCCCAGCAGCCCGACGATCGAGAGGATGGGCGAGACGGCCTCCCAGGGCTGCCGCTCCGCCTCCACCTTGTTGCGCAGCAGCAGGGCGACGGCGGGCATGGCCACCGCCAGGATCGGCAGGTTGACCAGGAAGGTCGAGCCCCACCAGAAGTGGTTCAGCAGAATTCCGCCGGCCACCGGTCCGAGCGCCGCCGCGCTGGCCGCCACCGCGCTCCACGCGCCTATGGCCACCGCGTGGTCGCGGTCTCCGGTGAAGGTCTGCCGGATGAGCGCCAGCGTGGCCGGGATGATCATCGCCGCGCCGACGGCCAGAACGGCCCGGGACCCGACGAGGGTGAGCGGCTGGGAGGCCGTCGCGCAGAGCGCCGAGGCCGCGCCGAAGACCGTCAAACCGATCATCAGCAGCCGTTTGTGTCCGATTCGATCGCCCAGCGGACCGGTGACCAGCACCAGTCCGACCATCAGGAGCGAGTACACGTCCACGATCCACAACAACTCGGTCGGGGACGCGTGCAGTTCGTCGGCCAGAGTCGGCACGGCGATGGTGAGGATGGTGACGTCCATGGCCGCCGGCAGGAAGCACAGCAGCAGGACCGTCAGCACCAGCCAGCGCCGGGCCGACCCGACCACGGGGAGGGTACTGGTCACCGGGACAGGCCCAGAGCCATCCTGGCTTCGTCGATCAGCTCGTGTAGTTCTGCCAGATTTGGCGCAAAGAACATGCAGCTCACTCTTCCGGTACGCAGATCGGTCAACTCGGTGGGGACCACACCCCGGTCGGCGGTCCGGGGCGAGGCCACGAGCCGCCCGAGCAGCCGCAGCACCTCCGCCAGATCCAGCCCGGCCGGGAGCCCGTAAAGATCGTAGTTGCCGACCGCATGGGTATCGAGGTATTTAGGACCGATGAGCTGGTCGCCGAACTCGTGCACATGGGTGGAGCCGGTGCGGCGGGCGTTGAGGTCGTGCATGTGGACGACGCCGTCGCGGGCGATCGCGTCGATGCCGAAGTGCCCCCGGTAGCCGCGCCGTTGCATCTCCCGCGCCAGCCGCAGTCCGCCCTCGGTGAGCGGCCGGTACCACCAGGCGTCCTTCAGCTCCCGCGCGGTGACGTTGCCGCGCAGGCGGGTGGCTCCCTCGAACAGCATGTCGGTGGTGTAGCAGAGGTGGGGCGGGCCGTCCTCGGGGACCATGTACTCCACCGAGGGGAACGCGATGTCGCCGTCGATGAACTCCTCGACCACCACCGGGTCCTCGCCGTAGAACTCGCTGGCGGCGAGGCGTTCGGCGATGTCGTCGTCGCCCGGTCTGAAGATCAGCAGGCCGAGGCTCGCCTCCCCCCTGTCCGCCTTGACGATGCACGGCGTCCCGTCGGCGAGCATGGCCCGCACCGCAGACTCCACCTCCTGGACGTCGTCGCAGTGGGCGCCCGGCGGGACGCGGCAGGGCCCGTCGGTCATTCCGAGGCCGGCGGCCAGGTCGCGCAGTCCGGTCTTGGTGTCGAAGAGATCGCGCAGGCTCTGGTCCGGTGTGCTCTCCGGCAGTTCGACCTCGATGCCGTACCCGCTCCGCAGCGCCTCGGCGAACCGCCACAGATCGGCGGTGGTGGTGTGCGGGATCAGCCGGATCCTGCGCCCCGGGCCCGCGTGGGCGGCCACGGCGGCCATCAGCTCCGGGTCGGCGAGCGCGTCGGCGAAGAGCGAGCCGCCGCGGCCCGCCGGGCTGAGGTTCACCACCCCGTCGAGTTCCAGGAACTTCCGCTGCCAGTCCAGGTCGCCGATCGGCTCGTAGGTGATGAGCATCTTGCGCAGCGGTCCCCAGAACAGCGCCTGGTCCTGCTGGGCGTAGCACTCCGAGAGCAGTCGGTCGACGTCGTCGGCGCGGACGGCGAAGTCCCGCAGCGTGTCGACCGCGTTGCACACGCAGACGGTGGGCACGGTCATGGCTTCTCCTCCCGCAGCAGCCCGTCGCCCCGGGTCACCAGGGCGACCGCGGCCGAGACGATGTGCCAGAACAGTTCCTCTCCCAGGGCGGCGCTCGCGCCCGAAGTGCCGGAGAGGACGCCTTGATTGGTGGTGCGCTCCACATCGGCGGGGTGCAGATAGATCCCCGGGCGGGGCGGGTCGCCGTGGTCGGGCCGTTCGGGCGAGACCAGTTCGGGCCGGAGGTAGAGCATCAGACTGGTCTCGGTGACGCCGGCGTGTTCGGCGTGCCAGCCCGGGAAGAGCGGCACCCGTTCGGCCAGCCAGCGCTGGTCGACCAGGCTCCACCAGCTCAGCGCGATGAATTCCTTGCCCGCGGCCGCGGGGCGCGCGGCCACGTGGTCGAGGGCCTCGAACACGAAGGGCTCGTTCTCGAAGTGGCCGTTGACGACCAGGAGCCGGTGCCAGGGCAGGGCGCACAGCGACTGCACCGTGTCCACCAGGAAGTCCAGCAGGGACTGGCCCCGCACATGCACGGTGCCGGGGAAGGCGAGTCCGCCGCCGCTCTGCGGCAGCGACCGGGCGGCGATGGACTGTACGGGCAGGGTGAACGCGGTGAGTTCGTAGGCGATCTGCCGGGCGAACGCCTCGGCGAGCACGGTGTCCACGGAGAGCGGCAGGTGCGGGCCGTGCTGTTCGATGGACCCGATCGGCCACACCACGGTCTGTCCGGCGGTGGCGGCCAGGACGTCGGCGCTGCTGAGGTCGGACAGCCGCGGCCCGGCGGACCGGGGGGTCACGACCGCACCCGCGCGGGGTCGCGCGTCTTCGCGGCGGGGTCCGGTTCGGCCGGCCGCGCGGTCTCGGCCACGATCCGGGCGAGCGTGGCGTACATGTCGGTGTGCAGCGCGCTGTAGACCTGGGCCGCCACCGCGCCGACCCGCAGATAGTCGTGGACGTCCCGGCCCGACTGGACGCCGCCGGAGCCGAGTACGGGGAGGGTGAATCCGGCTCGGCGCAGGCTCCAGAGGGAGGCCAGGACGAGCGGTTTGATGCCGGGTCCCGAGTAGCCGAAGACGCCGCCGAGTTCGAGGGCGCCGGTCTCCGGGTGGACGACGGCGGCGGGCAGGGTGTCGCTGATGGTGACGGCGTCCGCGCCCGCGCGGGCGGCGGCGAACGCCCGGGCGTTCAGCCCTTCGCCGCTGGCCAGTTTGACGGAGAAGGGGAGCCGGGTCGCGGCCCGGACGGCCGTGGTGTAGGCGTGCACCCGCTCGGGGGTGTCGTCGAGGCCGTCCTCCTCGTTGAGGCAGGAGATGCCCAGTTCGAGCGCGGGGCAGCCCACCGCCTCGAACCGGGCGGCCAGTGCGGCCAGCTCCGCCGGGGTGTCGGCGTGCAGCGAGGCGATGACCGGCAGCCGGTCGCCCGCCAGTTCGCGCAGGATTCCGAGCCAGTGGTCGACGGACCGCTTGGAGTAGGTGGTGCTGTTGATCATTCCGGTGGGCAGCCGGAGGATGCGCTCGTCGAGGTCGGGCGGCGGACTGGGGTGGATGGTCTTGGTGACCACCGCGCCGGCGCCGGTCTCCAGGAGTCTGCGGATGTTCCGTTCCTGGTCGGTCAGCAGGCCCGAACCGATCATGACCGGATTGGCCAGCTCCAGTCCGAGTACGTGTGTCACGGCCGCCATGTCAGACCGCTGCCCTGGTCCGGGCCAGCGCCGCGAGCACGGTGTCGATCAGCCGCTCCGGGGCGTCGGCGACCTCCTTGGGGGACAGGAAGACGGCGTCGGCGACCTGGGAGAGGCCCTTGAGCAGATGGCTGGCCGACTCGCTGAAGGGCTGGTCGGTGATGCCGACGACGGGCCGGCCCAGGGCGCTGGCCCAGCCTAATTCGATGTGCGTGCCGTCCGTGCGGAGCAGGGTGCCGTCGACGACGGGCAGCACGGGGACGAACACGTCGCACTCGCGCATCCAGGCGAAGTCGCGCACGGAGACCTGGTCGGGGGTGAAGGAGGCGGTGTCGGCGCCGAAGCGTTCGGCCACATGCGCGGAGAGCACGGTGCCGCCGGCCCGCCGCAGCTGGTCGATGGTGAGGGTCAGACGGTCGCGGACGGGCGCCGCCATTCCGCCGGGCACCAGGGCGTGCTGGATGGGACCGCCGACGAAGAGGGTGACGCCGCGGAGGGCGTCCGGGGTGGCACTCATGAATGATCGATACTCCTTCGACAGAGTCTGCCGACGACCGCGCTCGACGATTGCGAGACCAGGCGGAGTTCGGCAACCGGAAGGGGGAAACCGCGGCCGCAGTCTTTTATGCGGTTGCGGTGAAATCGCAGTGGAGCCCGCGAGAGGTACGCGAAAATGTCACCGTGATACCCGGTTGCGAATGACCAGGGTATGACCCGGTTGCCCAGGCGACCCGTACTCCGAGTTCACGTCGTGAACAGGGATACGAGCTGAGGCGGGGTCGATTCTAGATCAGGGGTGATCAAGGCCGCAAGCCCTCTCCGGCAGGCGTCCGAATGGTGCAGAAATATATATATGAATCCTTGAAAACTCTGGTTCGGACGCCATCTGGAGATGCCTTCCGGCCATCTCTCGTGAATGGCTGGAGATCGGTGTTTATTCGGTCCGGATACCCGCCGAGCAGCCCATGGGGGCGTGGAGTATGTTCCGGCCAAACTTATGCCAAAAAAACTTGCACACCCATGTGTATGGTGCAAGCAGGATGGGCAATTGATGTTGGCGTCAGGAGTTGCATTGACATTCCACGCATCTTCGGTCTAGCTTCGATGGAGTTGAAGCCGGCGTCGGCCCAATCTCGGTCGATATAGCCCGTGCGCATCCCATTCACTGCCGCATTCGCATCCGGACTCCGCATGTTCCGGGCGTCGGCAGCGACCTTTCGGATATGAACCGTCCAGAGGGGAAATGCTGATGAACTCGTTACAGACGATCAAGCGAATTCTGTCCTCCGATGTGCTGGTGGAAGTGCCGATCGACCAGATGCAGCTCGATGACAAGCTCCGCGAGGGCTATGGCATCGATTCACTCGGCTTCGTGGAGCTGCGCGTCCGGTGCGAGGAGGCCTTCGGCGTCGAGATCCCCGACGAGGCCTTCGCCGCGGGCGAGCTGTTCACCCTCGGCGACGTACTCGCGCTGATCGAGCGGCTGTCGGGTTCCGACCAGACCCCGGCGACTGCGTGAGCGCGGCCCCGGCCGCACGGGACGACCGCACCGGGGATCCCACCGGAGTGCTGTCGCGCGGCGCGGACCTGCACCTCAACCACTACGGGGCGCCACGGCTGCCGTTCGCCTGCGTGGGCGCGAGCGGCCTGGAACTCGACATGGTCGACCTCGGCCCGGAACGCCGGGGCAGGCGACTGAAGCTCCTGGACGCCAGCGGCGGCTACGCCAGCGCCACACTCGGCTACGACCACCCGGTCGTCCGGGCCGCGCTGGCCCGCGGCGCCGGGGTCGGCAACGTCACCGACGAGATCGGCTCGCTGGAACGGGCGGAACTCCTCGACCGGCTGTTCGGCCCCGGCGGCCTGTGGACCGACCACTTCCCCTCCGGTCAGTACCACGTCAGCGGACGGAACTCCGGCTCGGAGGGGAACGAGCTGGCGATGCGGCTCGTCCTGGAGTCCCGCTTCGACACCCGGCGCCTGCGCCACCACCGGGGCAAGGAACAGCGGGACACCGTCCTGGCCTTCCAGGGCGCCTGGCACGGCTGGACCAGCGGACTGGTGCAGCTGCTCAACCGCCGGCACTACCGGGCCGGACTCCCCGCCCCCGACACCGAGGGCCCGTACGGCGTCCGGGTCGACCACATCCCCTTCGGCGACCCCGCGGCCCTGGACGAGTACTTCGCCGCCTCCGCCGACCGGCTGCTGGCCGTCGTCGTCGAGCCGATCCAGGGCGACGCGGGCATCCTCGTGCCCCCGCCCGGCTATCTGCGCGCCCTGGCGCGGATGTGCGAGGCGAACGGCGTACTGCTCGTCGCCGACGAGGTGCTGACCTTCGCCAAGACCGGCGGCTACTTCGCCATGCGCGACGCGGACGGGCCGGTGCCCACCGACATCACCGTCATCGGCAAATTCCTCGGCATGGGAGCGGTCTCCACCTCGATGGTGATCGCCCGCCGCGAGCTGGCCGTCCGCCCCTCCGGCGCCGTCACCACCTCCGATCTGCGGCCCATGAACTGCGCCGTCATCCGCGACGGCATCGAGCACATCGAGGCCGAAGGACTGCTGCGGCGCTCCGCCGACATTGGCGTACAACTGGCCAAACAACTCGACTCCGCCCTGGTGGGACGCCATCCGCACCTCTTCACCGAGGTTCGTGGGAGCGGTTTCATGCTCGGCGTCGAACTGACCGCCGCCGCCGCGAACCGGATCGGCCCGCTGCGCGCCGAGCTGATCGAGGCAGGCGTGTACGCGGAGTTCATGGCCGGCGCGGGCAAGCGCTCCGGCGACCACCGCTACATCCACCCCACCCTGCGGATCGTCCTCCCGCTCACCGCCGACCGGGCGCTGGCCGGCGAGATCGTGGACCGGGTGGAGGCGGGCGCCCGGGCGCTGCGGTGAGCGCGCGCTTCCGCACCCGCGTCGAGCACGTCGACACCGACGCCACCGGGGTCGTGCACTTCTCCCGCTACACCTCGCTGATGGAGACGGCCGGCACGGAACACCTGGAGGCGCACGGCGCGGGCCTGACCGCCTTCACCGAGGCGGGCGTCGACCCGGTCGCCGTCGAACTGCGGGTGAACTACCTCAACAGCGCCGTGCACCGCGACGTCGTCGTCGGCGACACCCGGGTCGAACACGTCGGCGCGGCCTGGTTCACGCTCGCCGTGAGCCTGCTCCGCGAGGAGGAGGACGGCGCCCGCACCCCCCTGGTCTCCGGCCTCCTCACCTTCGCCGCCGTCGACCCCCACACCCGTCGCGCGGTGCCCCTGCCGGCGCCGCTGCGCAAAGCCCTGAGAGGAATCGTCCCGGATGCGGCACACGAACGAATCGGCACCCACTCCCGCGGCGGACCGCGAGATTCGGCCGCTGGGCACGTCTGAGATCGCCGCCCTGGTCCGCGGACGCCACCCCCGGCTCTTCATCGACCGCGTGCTCGACCATGAACCCGGCGAGTTCCTGCGCAGCATGTTCGCCGTCTCCGCCGAGATGGGAGCGCTCTCAGGCCATCTTCCGGAGCGGGCGCTCACACCGGGCGTGATCCTGCCCGGCAGCCACACCATGCAGGCCTTCGCCCAGTCCGGGGTACTGCTCTACCAGCTGAGCAGCGCCCCCCTCGCCGACGACGAGGTGACCCTCGTCGGCACGGTCAAGTCCCGCTTCCTCGCCCCCGTCGTCCCCGGCGACCAGGTCGTCCTCGACGTACGCGCCGACCGGCTGTCCGGCCACACCTTCACCTTCTCCGCCACCGCCAAGGTGGAGGGCCGGTCGGTCGCCGGCTTCCGCGGCGCGATGAGCCGCGCCAAGGTCGACCCGGCGGGAGCCCGGCCGTGGTGACCCCGGTGATCACCGGAGTGGCCTGGGACACCCCGCTCGGCCGGGACCAGGAGACCGTGTGGGACCGGCTGTGCGCGGGCGAATCAGGCCTCGCGGACCTCGCATCGCCGCACCGGCTGCGCAACACCGCCGCGGCCCTGGCCGAGTCCCTGCCGTACGCCGACCCGGCCGCCGACCGCCAGAGGGCCCTCGCCGCCCGTACGCTGGCCGCCGCCTTCGACGACGCCGGCCTCGCCGCCTCCGACCCCGAGGTCGGCCTGGTCCTCGGCACGAGCTTCGGCGCCTCCCTGGACGAGTCGGAACCGACGCTGCACGCCTGGGCCGACGACGCCGCGGCCGACGTCGGACACCCCGGCCGGCCGGTGTGCGTGATGACCGCGTGCTCCGCCGGCTCCGACGCGATCGCCGTCGCCCACGCCCTGGTCCGCTCCGGCCGCCGCCGCGTCTGTGTCGCCGGCGGCGTGGACGTGGTCACCGAGGCCAAACGGCTCGGACACTCCGCCCTCGGCACCATGAGCCCCACCGGCAGCCGGGCGTTCGACCGGGCGCACGACGGCATGCTCCTCGGCGAGGGCGCCGGATTCGTCGTGGTCGAACACCCCGACTCCGCGAAGCGGCGCGGCGCCCGCGTCCACGCCCGGCTGCGCGGCACCGGCGCGGCCAACGAGGCGGCCGGCCTCACCGCCCCCGACCCGACCGGCAGCGCCGTGGTGCGCGCCGTACGACGCTGTCTGGCCTCGGCGGGCCTCGCGCCGGCCGATGTCGCGCTGGTCAACGCGCACGGCACCGGCACCGCCCTCAACGACGCGGCCGAGGCGCGCGGCCTGCTGGAACTCTTCGGGGCCGACGGCCCGTCGGTGTTCGCCACCAAGGGCGCGTTCGGCCACAGCCTCGGCGCGACCGGGGCCGTGGAGGCCGTCGCGACCGTGCTCGCCCTCCGCCACCGGCGGATCCCGCCGATCGTCGGCCTGCGCGATCCGGCGTCACCCCTGCGGCTGGCGAGCGGATCGGCCCGCCCCGTGGGCCCGGGCGCGGGACTGAGCCTGACCCTGGGATTCGGCGGGTTCAACACGTGTCTGCTGTTCGAAGGAGTGATGGCGTGACGCACGTGCTGCCGGGCACGCGGCTGCTGGCCTCGGCGACGGTCGTCGCCGAGGACCCGGCCGAACACTCGGCGAACAAACCGTCCTTCTACGCCGACCCCGCCGCCTGGCTGGTCGCCGAGGCCGTCGACCGGGCCCTCGCCGAATGCGCCGAACCCGTGCTCGACGACGCCGACGACACCGGCATCGTGGTCATGAGCGCGACCGGCAGCGAACGGACCATGCGCGACATCGCCCGCGCGGCGCTCCGCTCCCGGGTCTCGCCGCTCCGCTTCGCCGGGGCGAATCCGGGAGTGCTCGCCGGACTCTCCGCCATCCGCCACGGACTGCGCGGCCCCTCGCTGGTGCTGGCCGCGGACCCGGACACGGCCGCCCCCGTCGCCCTCACCATGATCGAGGGATGGCTCGCGGACGGACAGGCCCGGCATGTGATCCTGGCCGGCCTGCGCCCCACCCCCGACGGCTGCCTCTGCCGCTGCGAGATCCTCACCGAGCCGGCGGGGGACCGGTGAACGCCGTCACCCGCGCCGGAGCGGTCGACTTCCTCACCCGCGTCGACGGCGCGCCCGCCGATGTCGACGACATCGTCGAGGACCTCGCCCGGCTGGGGCTGCGGCCGGGGGACGCGGTCGTGCTCTGCCTGGCCAACGGGACCGACCTGCTGCGCGTACAGCTCGCGTCACTGCTGCTGGGCCTGGTGCCCCTGGCCGTACCGCCGAGCACACCGTGGCAGCGCGTCCGCGCCCTGGCCGGACACATCGGCGCGGGCACGGTGGTGACCACCCGGCTCACCGGGCCCGCGCCCCGCCGGCCGGTGGGCGGCGCCTTCGCCGTACCGACCGGACACCTCGCCACCCCGTACGAGCCGGGCGAGATCCTGCTCTCCACCTCCGGCACCTCCGGGATGTTCAGCGCCTGTGTGCACCGGGTCTCCTCGCTGCTCCGCAACGCCCGCCGGCACGCCGACGCCACGGGCGTCACCGAGGCCGACACCCTGCTCGTCAACCTGCCGCTGTACTACTCCTACGCCCTGGTGGCGCAGGTGTTCGCCGCGTACGTCACCGGCGCGCGGCTGGTGCTCGACGGACCGCCCTTCTCCCCGGCCGTGTACCGCGACAGGATCGCCGCCCGGGGCGTCACCCACTCCTCGGTCACCCCCACCATCGTCCGCCAGCTGCTCACCGACCCCGCGCTCGTCCCCCGGGGCCTCCGGGCGCTCGCCGTCGGCGGGGACCGCGTCACCCCCGCCGAAGTGGCCGGCCTGCTCGCCGCCCGGCCGTCCGGGGAGCTGTACGTGACCTACGGACTCACCGAGGCCGGCCCTCGCGTCTCCACGCTCGCCGCACACGCCGAACCCGCGCACCGGCACGGCTCGGTCGGCCTCCCCCTCTCCGGCGTACGGGCCTCGCTGCGCGAGACGCGCGACGGCGTGGGGGAGCTGCTCGTCGAATCGGACACCGTCCTGCTGCGCCGGGTGGGCGAACGCGGCGACCCCGGCGAACGCGGCCTGGTGGCCCCGCGGACCGTCGCCACCGGGGACGCCTTCTCGGTCGACGACGGCTATCTCACCTTCCACGGACGCCTCTCGGACTTCGTGGTCCTGCGCGGCGAGAAGGTCTCCCTGAACACGGTCCGCCAGGCCGCGCACGCCATCCCCGGCGTCGTGCGCTGCGTCCCCCGGGTCGTGGACGAGGGCGGCACCCCCGTCCTCGACGTACACCTGTCGGTCACCGACCCCGTACCCGGCGGGGAGAAGGCGGCGCTGCGCCTCCTCAACTCCCAGCTGCTGCCCGCCGAACGACCGCGCGCGGTCATCCTCTCCGCCGCCGAACCCGAGGGCTTCCGCAAATGACCCTCCGTCTCGGCTGCACCGTCCCGACAGCCCTCTCGCCCGCCGGACTCCGCGCGTTCGCGACGACCGCGGAGGAGCTGGGCTACGACCATCTGTCCGTGCCCGAACACCTGGTGTCCCGTGAGCCCGCCTACGAGAGCCTCACCCTGGTGGCGTATCTCGCGGCGGTCACCGCCCGGATCGAACTCGCCACGGCGATGACGATCCTGCCGCACCGCCCGGTGGTGCTCGCCGCCAAACAGGCCGCCCAGCTGGCCTTCCTCAGCGGGGGCCGGCTCCGGCTGGGCGTCGCCGTAGGGGCCGACCCGGAGGAGGCCGAAGCCCTCGGCGTCGCCCGGGGGACCCGTGCGGCCCTCTTCGAGGAGCAGGTCCGCGCGCTGCGCGTGCTGTGGACGGGGCCGGAGGCCGGCTTCGACGGCGAGCACCTCGCGTTCTCCGGCGTCACCCTCACCCCCCGGCCCGCGCCGATCCCGATCTGGATGGGCGGCGGCACCCTGCGCACCGGCGGCAGACCGCGCGCACTGCGCCGGATCGCCGCCCTCGCCGACGGCTTCACCATGTCCGGGCTGCTCGCCAACCGGGTCGACCGCGCCGCCGGGATCATCGCGGAGCTGCGGACGGCGGTCGCCGAAGCCGGCCGCGACCCGGCGGCCTTCGGCGTCGAGGCCCGCCTCCGCCCCGCCCCCGGCCGCCCCGGCGCCTGGCGCTCCCTCGCCGACGACTTCCGCGCGGCGGGCGCGACGCATCTCACCGTCACCACCGACGACCTCTCCCTGCTGGCCCCCGTGCACCGGGCGCTGACGGAGTGACCGGGGCGTCCCGCGCGGGGCAGCGCCGTCGCTCTCGGGGCGGTCCGGTACGCGGGGGAGGGCCTCGCTCCTGGGCACGGGGCCTGCGGCCGGACCGTTGAGCACGGCCCGGTACGCGAGGTACGGCCGGGCGCTCGGGGGCGCTTCGGTACGGGGTGCGCGGCCGGGCGCCCGGGGGCGCTTCGGTACGGGGGCGTGCGGCCGGACGCCCGGGGGCGGTCCGGCGGACTCGTTCACTCCTCGGCGTCGGCCGCCTCGCGCAGCCGGGCCACGTCGAGCTTCTTCATGCCGAGCATCGCCCGCATGGCGCGCTGCGCACGGCCCTGGTCCGGATCGCCGAGCAGTTCGCCCAGCGCGGCGGGCACGACCTGCCAGGACAGTCCGTACCTGTCCTTGAGCCAGCCGCACGGCCCCTCCTCGCCGCCTTCGGAGAGCTTCGTCCAGTAGTGGTCGACCTCCGTCTGGTCGGCGCAGTCGATCTGGAGTGAGATCGCCTCGGTGAAGGTGAACTCGGGGCCGCCGTTGATCGCGGTGTACGGCTGGCCGTCGAGGACGAAGTCGACCGTCAGGACGGTGCCCGCCGGGCGCGGACCCGCCTCGCCGTAGTGCGAGACGTTGGTGATCCCCGAATTCGGGAAGACCGAGACGTAGAACGTCGCGGCCTCCTCGCCCTGGGTGTCGAACCAGAGGTTGGGAGTGATGGTGGGCATGGCATTCCCCTTGCGCTCGGTGCCGCGGTTCTCTCCGCCTTCTCTGTGAGGACCTTCGGCCCGCCCGGAACTCATCGCCGCCCGGCCGTCCGGATCCGGACGCGCGGAGAGCGTCGTCGGACCGACACCGTAGGCGACCCGGCGGACCGGTCGGGGGACCGTCGGCCGCCCGGCGAGCCCGTGCCGCGCGAGCCCGGACACCTGCCGGGCCGGGCCGCGCCCCTCGGGGGTGTACTGGCAGTACACCCCAGTGGTCTGTACTATCGGTTCATGCCACTTCCCCGCTTCCACCGGCTGCCTCCCGAGCGACGGGAGCACATCCTGTCCGTCGCCCAGCGGCACTTCGCCGAGCACGGTCCCGAAGCCGCCTCCTACAACAAGATCATCGAGGCGGTGGGCTTCTCGAAGACCGCCGCCTACCAGTACTTCGACAGCCGGGACGATCTGCTCTCGGCGGTCCTCGACGGAGTGCGCGAACGCCTCTTCGAAGCGCTGGGCCCCTGGTCCGCCGCCGATCGCGCCGACGCGTTCTGGGAACGGCTCGAAACGGGGTCGCGGGCGCTGGTGACCCATCTGCACACCCACCCCGACGATCTGGCGCTCGCCGGAGCCGCGCTCGCCCGCAGCGGCCCGGAGGGGTGGCTCCAGTGGTTCGAGGCGGTGGTGGAGAACGGACAGCGGCTCGGCGTCGTCCGCACCGACACCGACCGCGGGCTGCTCGTCGCGGCGACCGCGGCCGTCTTCCGGGCCGCCGACGAGTGGACCCTGGCCCGGATGCGGCCGCCGGGCACGCCCGACACCGCCCCCCTTCCCTCCGGGGACGGCGCGGACCGCCAGGTGTGGAGCCTGCTGCGCGGGCTGTGGACCGCGCCCGGCGACCGCGCCCGCGAGCCCGGACCGGGACCCGGACCCGGACCCGGGAGATCGGCGCACGACGAGGCAGGGACAGGATGAACCCGGACACGACGAGCCCGGACACGACGAGCCCTGGCGCAGCGAGCCCTGGCGCAGCGATCCCGGACGCGGCGATCCCGGACGCGGCGATCCCGGACGCGGCGATGCCGGACAGGACGGGGCCGGGGAGGGCGGCGGCCGTGCGCGCCGAGCCGCGCGTCGACTGGGAGATACCCCCGACACCGCCCGGCTGGCAGGGGCGGCTGGAACGCTTCATGGGCCCCGGCAAATCCCGTTCCGAATCCGCCGTGGAGTACACGGGCCTGGCCGTGTGCGCCGCCGTCCTCGCCGCCGGCCTCCTCTCCGGCGGCGCGTACCGCGACTGGTCCGCGCTCCAGCTGGCCGTCGTCGCCCTCATCGGCCTCGACCTCGTCGGCGGCGTCCTCACCAACGCCACCAACGCCGCCAAGCGCTGGTACCACCGCCCGGAACCGGGGACCCGGCACGCCCGGCTCGCCTTCGTCGGCGCCCATCTGCTCCACCTCGCCGCCATGGGACTGATCGTCCTGGCCGGCGACTGGACCTGGATCCTCGCCAACGGCGCGCTGCTCCTGGCCGGCGCGACCGCCGTGGAGTTCACCCCCGTACACCTCAAACGCCCGCTCTCCATGGCCGTCCTGATGACCGCCGTCCTGGTCAATCAGTTCTGGCTGGAGATTCCCGCCGCGCTCGTCTGGTTCGCGCCCCTGTTCTTCCTCAAACTCCTCGTCTGCCACCTCGTCCCCGAGGCGCCCCTCACGAGCCGGGGCCACGATGACTGAGGCCGGGGAGCGGTGGCGGACCGACGACCGGCCCGAGCCGGACCGCTGCGCCCGGCTGCTGGCCGACGCCTTCGTCAGGGAACCGGCCACCTCCTGGATCTGCGGCGGCTCCGCCTCCGTACGACAGAGCTGGTTCACCGCCACCCTGCGCACCCAGGCCGCCCTGCCCGGGGCCCGCCGCCACACGCTGGCCGGGCCCGACGGCCGGCCCGTGGGGGCCGCCGTGCTCACCCCGCCCGCGGCGGAGCCCCCGGCGGTGGCGCGGGCGCGATGGGCGGCCCGGGTCCTCGCCCGCTGCGGACCGCGCCCTCTGGGGCGGACCCTGAGCTGTCTCCGGGCTGCCGAGGAGGGGGCGCCCGAGGGGGCCTGGACCCTGGAGTTCGTCGGCGTCCTGCCCTCGGCGGCGGGGCGCGGCGCCGGGCGGCGGCTCCTGGACCACGCCCTCGCCGGCGCGCCGTCCACGGCCGGGGTCTTCCTCACCACGGCCGACCCCGGCAATGTGCCGATCTACCGGCGCCTGGGATTCCGGACCCTGCGAGAACTGCCCGTCGGCCCGCTCCGGGTGACGGCCATGTACCGGATGGCCGCCCCCGGCCACTGAGCGGCCGGGGGCGGGCACTGTCAGACCCGGGTGGGAGAGTGGGGGAAACGCTCACGATCAGCACCGGAGGACCGCGATGGACGTGTCGCTGCGCGAGGTACGGGACGGCGATCTGCCCGTCTTCTACGCCCAGTCGATCGACCCCGAGGCGGTGCGGATGGCCGCGTTCACCGCCGAGGACCCGTCCGACCGCGCCCGTTTCGACGCCCACTGGACGCGGATACGCCGGGATCCGTCCGTCGTCGCACGCACCGTGGTCGCGGAGGACGGCGCCGTCGTCGGACACGCGGCCGTCTACGGACCGCCCGAGGAGCGCGAGGTCACCTACTGGATCGGACGGGAGCACTGGGGCCGGGGAGCGGCGACCGCCGCCCTGCGCCGCCTTCTCGACCTCATACCGGAGCGCCCGCTCCACGCCCGCGCCGCCGCGGACAACACCGGCTCGGTACGGGTGCTGGAGAAGTGCGGATTCGTGACGACGGGCCATGAGCGGGGCTTCGCGCCCGCGCGGGGCGAGGAGATCGACGAGGTGGTGCTCACCCTGCCCGGACGCGAGGCGGCGGACCCGCGATGACCACGCCCGGGACCCGTCCCGCCCCGTCCCGCCTCGCCCCGCCCCGGCGGTTGCCGGGGTCGGCCGGGGGCTCAGGAAGCCGCGGGCGCGTGAGCGGACGCGGCGGGTGACCGGCGTCTGAGCGTCGGGAGTCGTCGGCGCCGTTCGTCACGCGGCCGATCGACGAACAGGACCGCCTCCCGGCCCGGAGCCGGTCCGGCCCATCGGGTACGGCTTCGCGGCTCCCGGGCCGGACGCTTCGGATACGGCCCCGTCCGCATGCGTGCCGGGCCCGTCGGGTTCGGGCTCGTCCGCTTCGGCGCGGGGCCCATCGGGTACGGTCGTCCGCTTCCGCGCGGGGCTCACCCGGGGGCGTCCTCCTCGCCGTCCGCGCCCGGCTCGCCGCGTACCGGCGGCATGTCCTCCTCGAAGAGGCCGAGTTCGCCCCAGACGTCGGAGACGCGCAGCGCCGCCGACCGGCTCGCGGGCGGATCCGTCGCCAGCAACTCCGCGAGCAGACCGTACGCCACGCTGGTCGCGGCCGTCATGGACTGGACGCCGGCCACGCCCTCGGTCGGGACCACCAGGACGTGCGCGGCCTCCAGGGCGGGCGGCGCATGGCGGGTGTCCGTGATCACGCAGGTCACCGCGCCCGCGGCACGGGCGACCCGCAGGGCCGTCGCCGTATCGCGGTAGTGCTGCCAGAAGCTCCAGGCCACCACGCAGTCGCCGGGGCCCAGACCCGCGAGCGCGTTGGCGAGGCGCGGTCCGCCCCGGTCCTCGTACTCCACGGGGAAGCCCCGGCTGGCGGCCACCAGCGCCAGCACGCTCGCCGGGACCGCGTGCGTACCGGAGGCGACGACGAGAGTGCGGCGCGCGTCGCGGACGGCGCGCACCACGGCGTGGGCGGTCCCGAAGTCGAAGGAGCGCTCCAGTTCGCGCAGATTCCGCGCGTCCCGGGCGAAGGCCGAGGCCAGCGGCCCTCCGGCCGCACCGGACGGACTCCCGGGGTCGAACCGCCCGCTGAGATGCGCCGCCCGCAACTCCGCCTGGAACCGCGGCCATCCGGCGAAGCCGAGACTCTGCGCGAACCGCACCACCGTCGCCCGGTTCACCCCGGCCCGCGCGGCGACCTCGGCGGCGGTGGCGTAACTGCCGAAGGTGGGCTGCGTGGTCAGCACCTGCCGCACCTGTCCGGCCTTCGGCCCCAGCCGCACCCCCGTCGCCAAACCGTCCAGCCACCGGGCGACGGCGGTGCCGTCCCCGGGCGGATGCCCGCCGCCGCCGTCCCGCCCGCAGTCATCGCTCACCGGCCCATTCTCCCTCTGCATAATTTCGTGCATCAAGTGTTGTATGCACCTTCACGTGCAGCTATCGTCCACGCCATCAGGCACTGGCCAGGCGCCGCGGAGTCATCGCCCCACCCTCAAGGAGCTGTGTCCATGTGCATTGACCCCAACACCCCGCCCCCCTCGCCACGTGTCACCCGTCGCGGAGTGGTGGCGGCCGCCGCCGTACTGGCGGGCGGCACGGCGCTGACCGGCGCCGTCTCGGGCCCGGCGGCAGCGGCCGGAGGGGCGTCCGGGCGAGGCTCGGGGCGTCCGCCGCGCGGCGGCACGCTCATCATCGACGGCGGCGCCCTTCTCGATCCGCACACCGGGCGGATCACCGAGGACGCCGTGGTCGTCATCGAGGACGGAACCGTCCGCGCCGCCGGCACCCGGAAGGCCACCCGGCAGGACGTCGCCGCCGTACGGGGCCGGGCCAAGACCGTCCGGGCGCACGGCCGCTGGGTGCTCCCCGGACTCGTCGACGCCCATATCCACCTCAGCACCCTCACCGACGCCCACCGGGCCGTCAGCCTGGGCGCGACCAGCGTCCGCAGCGGCAGCACCGCCTTCTACCAGGACATAGCCCTGCGCGAACTCGCCCGCTGGAATCCGGGGCGGGCCCCCCGGATGCGCGCGGCGGGCGTCTTCATCACCCCGAAGCCCGGCGACACCGTGCTCGCCGACCCCGACCTCGCCCCGCTCGCCCTGCTCAAGGACGGGGTCCGCACACCCGAGGCGCTGCGCCGGATGGTCGCGGTGAACATCTCCCGGGGCGCCGACGTCATCAAGACCCGGGTCAACGAGCGGGCCGGCTCGCCGACCGAGAACCCGCTCACCCAGGTCTACGACCGGGAACAGCTCTCCGCCACCGTCGCGGCGGCCCGGCGCGGCGGGGCCACCGTGCTCTGCCACAGCTACAGCGAGAAGGGCATCCACGACGCGGTCATGGCGGGCGTCCACAGCATCGAGCACGGGGTCTACCTCGGCGAGCGCACCATGGCCGAAATGCGCCGACGCGGTACGTACTTCACCCCCACCCTCGCCGCGATGGCGAGCCTGGCCGCCGATCCCGACCCGATCCTCGCCGAGCGGGGCCGCCTCTTCCTGCCCATCGCCCGACGCGCGGTGCGCCGGGCCTTCGAACTGGGCGTTCCGATCGCCGCGGGCACCGACTCCTCCGGCGGGGTGATCGACCCCATCGGACGCGAGATCGAGCTGATGCGCGAGTCCGGTCTGCCCGCCCTCGACGCGATCCGTACGGCCACCACGGGCGCGGCCCGGCTGATCGGCCTCGAGCGGACGGCGGGCCGTCTGGTGCGCGGCTTCCGCGGCGACGCCGTGCTGGTCGACGGGGATCCGCTGCGCGATGTGTCCGTCCTCAAGGCGCCCAGCACGGTCATCAGCCACGGGTTCACCGTCGACGCGTGAGCGCGCCCGGCCCGCCCCGCCGTCGGGGAGTACGGACGGCGGAGCGGGCGGGCCGGGTCCGGGGCCGGTCGCGGCAGTACGCCCTACCCCGGCGCCCGGAAGCCGCCGATCC
This sequence comes from Streptomyces sp. NPDC014894, assembly GCF_043080985.1. Lineage (NCBI taxonomy): Bacteria > Bacillati > Actinomycetota > Actinomycetes > Kitasatosporales > Streptomycetaceae > Streptomyces > Streptomyces sp. NPDC014894. The sequence goes on along the minus strand of NZ_JBIBWD010000008.1, from coordinate 108,014 downwards.
GCTGTTCGAGCAGCTCGGCCAGCCGCAGCGGGGTGCGGTCCTCGTACATCGGGCCGATCAGCTGCACCCCCACGGGCAGGCCGTCAGAGGTCCGGCCCGCCGGCACGGCGGTGGCGGGCAGGCCGGGCATGGTGGCCAGACCGGCCCAGACGAGCTGGTCGAAGTACGGGTACCCGACGCCGTCGATGTCGATCCGGCGTTCCAGCGGTTGGGGATGGTGGTCGTGCGGGAACGCGGGAGTCGGCGTGATCGGACACACCACGGCGTCGAACTCGGCGAAGAACCGCCGCCAGCCGTGACGGTGCAGCTCGCGGCGGTTGTCGGTCTCGATCCAGTCGCGGTGGCTGAACACCATCGCGCGCAGCCGCGCCGCGTCGAGACTCCGGTCGTCCGCGCGCAGCCCGGCGGCGCGGGTCCGCAACTGCTCGTAGGCGTCGACGGGAAAGCGGGCGACAGAGCCCGAGAACAGCAACTGCATGTAGACGACGGCGGCTTCGGTCAGATCGGGCAGCAGCGGAGTGTGCCGTTCGACGCGGGCGCCGCCGTCGGCGAGCGCGTCGGCGACCCGGTTCACGCCCGCCCGCACGGCGGCCCCGGTCGGAATGAGCGGATGCTCGTCGACGACCAGGACCCGGAAGTCGGCGAGCCGCTCGTGGCGCGCGGGCGGCAGCGTCACCCGGTGCGCCTTGCCGAGCGTCAGCGGGTCCGGCCCGGCCATGACGTCGAGGAGGAGCATGAGGTCACGGGCGGTGCGCGCCATCGGACCGACGACGGCGAGGTCGAGATCGACCGGCGACGGCGGTGCGGGCGGCACGGCCATACCCCGGGTCGCCGCCAGTCCGAGCGTCGGCTTGTGCGCGTAGACGCCGCAGAAATGAGCGGGGGTGCGCAGCGAACCGGCCAGGTCGGAGCCGATGGACAGCGCGCCGAATCCGGACGCCAGGGCCGCCGCCGATCCTCCGGAGGATCCGCCCGAGGTGCGATCGTGATCCCACGGATTGTTCGTGGTGCCGTAGATCTCGTTGAAGCTCTGGATGTCCTGCAGCCCCACGGGCACATTGGTCTTGCCCAGCACCACCGCGCCCGCGGCCTTCAGCCGTGACACCTGTACGGCGTCCTCGGCCGGCACATGGTCCCGGTGCTGCGGCATGCCCCAGGTCGTGGGCAGCCCGGCCATGTCGTAGGACTCCTTGACCGTCACCGGAATACCGAGCAGCGGCCGGACCTCGCCGCGGGCGCGCGCCCGGTCGGCGCCGCGCGCGGCGGCCCGCGCCCGGTCGAAGTCCGGCACACAGATCGCGTTGACCGCTCCGTCGTCGCGCTCGATACGGGCTATCGCCTCATCGGTCAGTTCCGCCGAGGTCACTTCACCGTTACGCAATGCGGCCGCCGACTCTTCGGCCGTTCGAAAGCTCCATTCCATGGAATTCGACGCTACCGGCCTCCGCGGCAGGCCACGAAACGCCGATTCTCGCAATGGGATGGATAACGCTTCTCGTCATATCGCCCTCCGGTGAAGGAGGTTCGCCCGACCGCATGGACCGAGGACGTCAGGGCGACCCGCGACGGCCAGACCCGCCCGCGGAGACGGTGCACGACGAACGCGCCCCGGCCGGCGGCGAAATCACCCGGGCGCCCGCCCCGAGCGACGATCGCCCCGCACCGTGACGCCCGTGAACGACCGGACGCGAAAGCTCCGGAGCCGAGCCCGATCGCACGGGTCGCCGTCCACGGAACCCGTGTGCTGTGCACGGCGGTTCCGACCCGCCTCCGGGTTTGATCTGACCTCATAGAGTGAGCGAGGCGGAACGAGACGGCTGGGCGAGGCCCGGGCGCGCAGCGCCTGCCGGACGTGCGGCAGGAGAGGCGCGTATTTCCCGCTTCCCAACTGCGGCCGTAAACAGGGCTGTTCGACTTTCCCGGCGGTGCGCAACCCTTTCGGCGTCCCACGGGTCACAAGGGTCGTCCGCCGGACGCGCGGAGTGCTCCGCGCCCCCGAGCCGCCCCGTCGAAAGGCTGATCATGACCTCACATCGACCGCTCCGCGGAACGGTGTTCGCCGTCGCCGTCACGGCCGTCGCCGCGCTGACCGTTCCCACGGCGGTCGCCGCCCCCGCCGCCGCTCCTCCCGCCGCCGCCCCGAAGAAGGCCGCCGCGAAGCCGAACGACTTCAACGGCGACGGGATCAGCGACCTCGCCGTCGCGGCGCCGGGCGGGACCGCGGGCCGGACGGCGAAGGCGGGCCATGTCTCGGTGGTCCTCGGTTCGCGGACCCAGCCGGTCACCGCGCGGAAGCAGACGTTCCACCAGGACGCGCCGGGCGTTCCCGGGACCGCCGCCCCCGGTGACCGGTACGGCTCCGCGCTGGCCGGCGGCGATCTCGACCAGGACGGATACGCCGATCTGCTGGTCGGCGCCTTCAAGGACACCCCCGGCCCCGGCCGCCAGGAGGCGGGCTCGGTCTCCGTGCTGTGGGGCGGGCCGAAGGGGCTCTCCGCCGGGGCGACCCTGCTGGAGGGCGCGGACCGCCACTCCTGGCTCGGCAAGTCCCTCGCGGTGGGCGACTTCGACGGCGACGGCGACCAGGACGTGGCCGTCACCGAGGGCCAGAGCCGGCTGCGGGTGCTGTTCGGACCCTTTCAGCGGAACGGCTCACCCGCCGCGAGCGCGCGCGTCGTGAACGAGGAGGACAGGATCACCGACCTGGCCGCCGGGGACGTCGACCGCGACGGCCGCGCGGACCTCGTGGCCGCCCGCTACCACTCCGATCTGTACGAGCACCCGGAGACCGCCGTGTGGACGGGCACGGCCAAGGGGCTCCCCGCCCAGCCGAAGATCCTCCGGAAGCATGTGAACGACCGGTCGACACCGGGCGGCGACAATGTCGACGTCGGCGACGTCAATCGAGACGGGTACGCCGATGTGGTCGTCGGCCGCGACGACTTCCGCGAGACCGACCTGGACGTGGGCAAGGGCGGCCGGATCGTCTTCTTCCCCGGCTCGGCGAAGGGGCCGGTCGTCTCGAAGGCCGTGGTCCTGACCCAGAACACCGAGGGGGTGCCGGGCGCCGCCGCGTACGGTGACTACTTCGGCTCCGGCGTCTCGGTGGCCGACGCGGACGGCGACGGCTATGCGGACATCGCGACGGGCCTCCCGGGCAAGAAGGCGGGCGGCGCGGAGGGGGCCGGAGCCGTGATGCTCCTGCGCGGCGGCGCGAAGGGGCCGACCGCCACCGGGGCGAAGCTCTTCACCCAGAACACCGCGGGAGTGCCGGGCGCGGCCGAGGCGAAGGACGCCTTCGGCCACTCCACCGCACTGGCCGATCTGAACGGCGACCAACGCCCTGAGCTGATCGTCGGCGCAGTCGGCGAGAACCGGGGCGCGGGATCGGTCTGGGTCTTCAAGGGAACGAGGACCGGCCCCACCGCGAGCGGCTCGACCGCTTTCGGCCACGGCGCCCTGGGGACGGCGGCGGCCCGGGACAGCGCGCTGGGGTACGCCTTCGACAACGCGAACAACTACCGGCGCTGACACGCGCGGCCGGGCGGCCCGGACCGCCCGCCGCCCGCCCGGCGGGGGCGTGGGGCCGTACGCCCCGTGTCGACCACGCCTCGCCCCGTCAGACCCGGGGGCGGGTACGCGACCCTGCCGCCTGCCGCCTGCCGCCTGCCGCCTGCCGCCTGCCGCCTGCCGCCTGCCGCCTGCCGAGGCGGGCGGCAGGCCCGTACCCGCGCCGGTCAGACGATCTGCGGATACCGGCCGGACGACGGCACCGCCACCGGCGTCACACCCGGCGGCGGCTGCCGGGCCCGGCCGGCCACCACTCCCGGCCGAGCCCGCGGCGATCCGGGCCGAGTGCCGCGAGGGACTCCGCCCGGGGGCGGGCCGGGCACACCGGCCGCGGACGGATCGAGAACCTCCTCGCTCCGACGGCACCAGGGCCGGTCGCCCGAAACCCGACGGACGGAATCCCGCAATCCGATGCCCTCAGGACCCGAGACGCGGTCACCAGCTGTCCGCTTCTCCTGACACTGTCTCTCTGTGCCAGACAACGATGACTGCCTCCAGGGCCCCACCGCCGCGACCGCGCCGCCCCTGACTCCCGTCGGCGAGCGGACCGCCCCGCCCTCCCCCGACCGCCGGGGGCGCGCCGAAGCGTCCGCGATCGGCCGGCGAGCGTGCCGAGGGGCGACCCGATGACCGTTCTCGACAACCGGGCGCTCAACCGGGCGGCCCTGGCCCGGCAGTCGCTGCTCGCCCGCGCCGACGCGCCGGTGCTCGACACCGTCGCCGCCCTCGGCGGACTCCAGGCGCAGGAACCGCAGGAGCCCTTCATCGGACTCTGGTCGCGGCTGCGCGCGTTCGACCCGTCGGTCCTCTCGGACCTGCTGACCGGACGGCGCGTGGTGCGGACCCATCTCATGCGCCGCACCGTCCACCTCGTCACCGCCGACGACGCCCTGGCCTGGCGGGCCCGCCACGACGCCATGCTGCGCCAGCGGGTCCTCGGGGTCTACCGCCAGGATCTCGACGGGGTGGACCTCGAAGAGCTGGCGGAGGCCGGCCGGGCGGTGATGGCCGACGGCGAGCCGCGCACGATGACCGAGCTGGCTCGGGCGGTGAGCGAGCGGTGGCCCGCGCCGGGCCGGCGGGCGCTGGGGGAGATGCTGGTCGCCGCCCTCGTCCCGATGGTCCAGCTCCCGCCGCGCGGACTCTGGCGCACCAGGGCGGGAGTGCGCAACGCGACCCTCTCGTCCTGGCTCGGCCGCGAGATCGACCCGCCGGCCCCGGCCGGAACCGATCCCGTCGGCGAGGCGATCGTACGGCGCTATCTGGCCGCGTTCGGCCCCGCGGCCTCGGCCGACCTGCGCGCCTGGTGCGGCCTCGCGGGACTGCCCGCCGCGGTCGCCGCCGTACGCGAGGAACTGGTCTCCTTCCGCGACGAGCGGGGCCGGGAACTGCTGGACCTTCCCGACGCGCCGCGCCCCGACCCCGACACCCCGGCCCCGGTGCGCTTCCTCCCCGCGTTCGACAACGCCGTCCTCGGCTACCAGGACCGCACCCGGATCATCGACGACGCCCACCGGGGACTCTCGGTCGCCGGCGCCCGCGTCGTCCTGGTCGACGGCCGCGTCGCCGCGACCTGGACCGTCGAAAACGACGACACCGTGGCGGTCGCCCCGCTGGGCCGGTTCTCCCGGGCCGACCGCACCGCCGTCGCCGAGGAGGGGGAGGCGATGGCGTCGTTCCTCTCCGACGGCGACAGCCGGCGGGTGCGGATCGACGGCTCTCCCCGCTGAGCGGCCCACGCCGGCCCGGCCGGCCTCCGGCGCCGCCGACCGCCACGAGCGCGGTCTCGACGACGCCTGGGGCCGCGTCAGGCGGCGTTCGCCCGCGGGACTCGACTCGACGGAGTTCACTGGGATCCGGCTACGCGGGGGGCGTCCGCCGGTGGACGCCGGGCGGTCCCGCCCCTCTCCACGCCGGCCCCGACGCAGGACATACGGAGGACATGATGAGCGACATCGCACTCGCCTGGGCGGCTGTGACCGACTGGCTGGCGGTGCACGCACCCGCCTCGCACGCCACGCTACGGCCGGGCGCGACCATGGCAGAGGTCCGTACCGCCGAGGACGAGCTGGGCGTGCGCCTGCCCGCCGACCTGGTGGCACTGCTGACGGTGTGCGACGGAACGGTCGACGCCTCAGCCCATGACCGCGACCCCGACGAGCGGCACCCGGGCCTGTTGCTCGCGGAGCGCCATCTGCTGCCGCTGCGGGAGATCTCGACGGTCCGGGAGGCGCGAGGGACCGCCGATCAGTACTGGGAGGAGTGGATTCCGTTCGCCGTCGACGACTACTCCCTCGCCCCGTGGAGCGGCCTGGCGATCGACGCCCGGGGCCGGCTCGCGGCCTTCAGCCAGGCGGCCGGTGAGCCGCCGGAGCCGCTCGCCTCCCCCGGGTACGGATCGCTCGGCGAGTTCCTGGGCGCCTTGGCCGAAGCCTTCACCCGGGGCGCCGGACCGCTGGCGGTCCACACCGGCTCACTCCGGGGCGCGTCAGCGGCGCGCGTGCCGGATCGTCAGCCGGCCGAGCCCGATCGCCCCGAAGATCCGGATCCTCGGCCCGCCGGGGCGTGAGCGGCGCGGGGCCTTGTAGCGCAGGGGCTTCCAGCCGGTGTGGAGATCCTCGATGTCGAGGACGGTGTCGCGAGGCACCGTGACCTTGGCCCTGCCGGTGCCGAGCTGCAGTTCGATGTCGACGGCCCCGTGCTCCAGGACGGCCCGGGACAGGTCCAGGCGCACCCTGCCGAACGCGGACTCGACCTTGAGGCTCCGAGGCACCCGCCATGCGCCGCGCCGCTTGATGAGTCCGGTGCCGGCGGTGATGGCGGAGGTGGTGACCGGGCTCTCCGCCGGGAGGGAGTCCAGCGCGGACGCCATCTCGCTGTGCTTCCCCGCCGTGAGCACCTGGTGGAGGCGCTCGTCCAAGTCCTCGTGCGAGAGGTGCCCTTCGGCATACGCCTCCTGGAGTCGCCGTACGGCCGTGTCGCGGTCGTCTTCGCTGATCAGTGGCGGCCGGTCGTCCGGCAGAGCGGTCACGCGCTCACTCTACTGCCGCGCCGGAGAGCCGAATACGCCCATGCCCCGGGGGAGTTGAGCGGCAGAGTCCGGTCGGGATCACGCCCTGGTGATACGGCGCGACAGCGCGCCGGTGCGGCCCGGCTGTGATAGCTTCAGCGCCGCCAACGCCCGTGCGTGTCGAGGAGGTGAGACCGATCAACGCTGTGACAGGTCGGGACTCCCTCCTCCGCATGGGCCGGGGAGCGCCCGCGACAGGCACCCCGAAAGGTTTGAACGCAGATGCGCTTCATCTCCCGCACGTCGTCCGACGGCGTCACCGAACAGCTCTTCACCCTCTCTTCCGCCTTCGGTGACGTCCCCGGTGTGCTGTGGACTCCCGACGGCGTCCCCGGCCCCGGCCCCTGATCCTGCTGGGGCACGGCGGCGGGCAGCACAAGAAGGCCCCCGGCATGGCGGAGCGCGCCCGCCGTTTCGCGGCCGAGTGCGGATACGCGGCCGTGGCCGTGGACGCGCCCGCGCACGGCGACCGGCCGCGCGAGGAGGACCATGACCGGGTCATCGCCGAGTTGCGGGACCGTATGCGCACCGGAGGGGAAGCGGCTCCGGTGCTCGCGGAGTTCCACGCGCTCCTCGCCGCGCAGAGCGTCCCGGAATGGCGGGCGGTGCTCGACGCCGTACAGGAACTCGACCGGGTCGGCGCCGGTCCGGTGGGCTATTGGGGGGTGTCGTTGGGCTGCGCGCTCGGCATTCCCTTCATCGCCGCCGAGCCCAGGATCCGCGCGGCCGTGCTGGGTCTGAACGGGGTGGACACCTCGGCCGGGGCCGCCGGGCAGATCACCGTTCCATTGGAGTTCCTGGCGCAGTGGGACGACGAGAGGGTGCCCCGGGCGGCGAGTCTGGCGCTCTTCGACCTCTTCGCCTCGGCGGAGAAGACACTGCACGCCAACCCCGGCGGGCACGCGGAGGTCCCGGCGCACGAACTGGACAGCGCGCTGCGGTTCTTCACCCGGCACCTGGGCCGGCGCCCCGGCGCCCCCGGCGCTTCCTGAAGGCTCCCCGGGACCTCCTCCGGGCCCCTCCGGGGCCCTCCCGAGCGCGCGACACCTTGATCGCGTCCCCTCCGACGTCCGACGTCCGACCCCGCGCCCGACCCCGTACGCGGGAATCACTCCCGTCCGCCGGGCACGGCCCGCCCATGGACCGTGCCCAAGTCCGCGCGGGAAGAGTCGTCCCTGCCACGGCCGGCGCGCCAGAGCGCCGGCCGGGGGGACGGCCCGGGCGTACCGCGGTCGACACGGCCGTCCACCGCTCCCTTCCAGCTCATGAGGCTCCCACGCCCCGGTGGTGACAGACTTCCGCCAGGGAGGGATGAGCCATGGGGTTCGATTTTCACGTCGGGGTGCCGGGGATGAGCGTCCGGGTGTCGACGCGCGGGGTGCGGGTGGCCGTCGGCTCGCGGGTGGCCCGGATCGGCGGGAGCGACGAGGGAGCCCCGGCGCCGCCGCCCCGGCCGTCCTCGCCGCCGCCGCGCCCGGCCGCGCCCGCGCGTGCGGCACGTCCGGCTCGTCCGGGCACCAGCACCCGGCGCACCCCGCCGGCCCGGGATGCCGCCCCGTCGGCCGAGGAGCTGGACCGGGCGCGGCGGCGGGCCGAACGGGCCGAACAGGAGGTGCAGCGGGACGCGGCCATCGTCGAACTCCAGCAGCTCCGGCAGCGGATGACCCATGTGCATCTGCGGACCTTCCCGCCGTCCCGCCCGCCGGTCGTCGCCGGACCGCCGATGCTCGGACCGGAGTGGGCGCGCGCCGAGGCCGAGGCCTTCCATCTGCGGGGAGTCGGGATGTTCGCCCGGGCGGAACGGGCGGCGGGCAGGGAACGGGCGGAACGCGACGCCCCCGTCTATCTGGCCGACCAGCGGGCACGTCTGCGCAACGCGCACGAACGGCTGACGGCGGAGGCCGATCAGTGGTGGCGGGCGCTGACGGGCAATGACGAGGAGACCGTCTGCGAGGCGGTGAACGCCGCCTTCTCCGACAATCCGGCCGCGGGGTGCGCCGTCGGGGTCGACGGCTCCGTGATGTCCGTGGTGATGCGGCAGCCGGATCTCGACTCGCTGCCCGCGCAGGCCCCGGGGCTCACCCCGGCGGGCCGGCCGACGCTGAGAGATCTCAACAAGCGCGAACGCACCGAGTGGTGGCTCACCGTCATGGGGTCCAATGTCATCGCCACCCTCAAGGAGGGATTCGCGACCGCTCCGGGCATCACCGCCGTCAATCTGGCCGTGCTGACCCGGATGCCCGAGACCCGGCGGCTCGGCGTGGTGGCGTACGGCCACTGGACCCGGCGGTCCGTCGAGAGCACCGCGTGGCAGGGGGCCGACGACGCGCTGAGGTTCCTGGACATCGGCGAGGACGTCCTCTGCTCGGTGCGGAAGACCGCGACGGGGAACGTCTCCAGCACGGTCAAGCCGCTGAACACCCGTCGGCTGCCCGGCCTCCGGTCCCTTCTCGACCACGCCGAGGACGATCCGGACTCCGGCGGATCCACCCTGGCCAGTCTGAACATCGGGCTCCACGACGGAACCGCGTACGGAGATCCCGAGCCGCCGTCGGACCCGTACTGGATCATGCCCTTCGCCCAGTGGCGGGAGGGGATCGCCGCCTCGCCGACGGCCGCCACGGTCGTCATCGCGCGGGAGACCGCGGTGACACTCGTCCCCGGACAGAATCTGACGCTTCCCGAGGAGGCGTGGCAGGGCCTGCTCATCACCTTCGGCTTCGCGGGGGCGGACGCCGATCTGACCCTCTTCCTCACCGACGGCGACGGACGGGTCTCGGGCGACGAGGACTTCGTCTTCTACAACCAGCCTTCCGCGGCCGGGGGCGCGGCCCGGCTGCTGGGCAGACATCCGGAGGGGCGGGGCACGGTGGAGAGCGCCAGCATCCATCTGGCCGCGCTGCCGGAACAGGTCCGGCGCATCGCCGTGGCGGTGAACATGAACGTCGAATCGGGCCTCGACTGCGGCGCTCTCACCCATGCCGCCCTGCGCATGGAGTGCGGCACGGGAGCCGCCTGGGAGTTCCGGCCGCCGAGCGATCCGGACGTACGCGCCATGGTCGTCGCCGAGCTGTACCGGCACAGCCGGAACGGCCGTCCCGCATGGAAGCTCCGCGCCATCGGCCAGGGCTGGGCCGACGGGCTCGACGGACTGGCCCGGGCGCACGGCGTCGACGTGCGATGACGACGGCGTACGTCGAGGGGGCCGGGGCCCGCTCGTCCCGGGCCGTCCCGGGCCGGGCCGGGCGGGGCCGGGCCGGGCGGGACCGGGCGGGACCGGGCGGGACCGGACCCGCGGTCGGCCGCACCGCGTCCGTACGCCGCCGCGCTCGCCGTCAGAAGTCGTACGGCTCCGTACTGAGCCCCGCCCGCGCGGCCGCCGCGTGGACCACCGCCGAACCCCGCACCGCGTGAGAGAGGAAGACATGCGCGATCACTCCAGCCCCCGGAGCCTGCCGCCGTCGCCGTCGCCGCCGGCCGAGGGCGACTGGCTGCCCGTCACGGCGGGGGAGTCGGCGGCCGCCGTCTTCCGCAGCGCCGACGGCGCCCGGTACGCCAAGTGCGTCTCCGCCGAGGACACGGCCGATCTGGAGGCCGAGCGCGACCGGGTCGCCTGGCTGGGCGACCGGGGCGTACCCGGGGCGCGGGTGCTCGACTGGCACGCCGACGGCACGGGAGCCCGCCTGGTGACCAGCGCCGTCCCCGGCGTCCCCGCCGACCGGGTGTCCGCCGAGGAGCTGCGCGCCGCCTGGGACCGCGTCGCGGACGCGGTGCGCGGTCTGCACGAGGTGCCCGTGGAGCAGTGCCCGTTCGGCCGCGGCCTGGACGCGATGGTCGCCGCGGCCCGCGATGTCGTGGCCCGCGACGCGGTGAATCCGGAGTTCCTCCCCGCCGGGCAGCGGGACACCCCGCCCGGGGAACTGCTGGCCCGGCTGGAGCCGGCGATCCCGCTCCGGCGGGACCAGGAGGCCGCCGACCCGGTCGTCTGCCACGGGGACCTGTGCCTGCCCAACATCGTCCTCGATCCGAAGACCCTGGAGGTGACGGGCTTCGTCGATCTGGGCCGCCTCGGTCGGGCCGACCGCTACGCCGATCTGTCCCTGCTGCTCGCCAACGCGCGGGAGACCTGGCCGGACGAGACACGGGCGCGGGACGCCGACGCCGCGTTCGCCGAACGGTACGGCGTCGACCTCGATCACGACCGGCTGAGCTTCTACCTCCATCTCGACCCGCTCACCTGGGGTTAGCGGATGCCCGGCCGGGGCGGGCGCCGCGCGGGCGCCCGCCCCGGCCCGGTGGTCAGGCGTTCTCGGCGGTCAGCCCCGCGCGGATCTCACGGGCGGCGGCGACCAGGTTCTCCAGGGAGGCGCGGGTCTCGGGCCAGCCGCGGGTCTTCAGGCCGCAGTCGGGATTGACCCAGAGGCGTTCGGCCGGGATGGCCTCGAGCCCCTTGCGCAGCAGGGCGGCGGCCTCCTCGGCGCTCGGGACCCGGGGGGAGTGGATGTCGTAGACGCCCGGTCCGGCCTCGCGCGGATAGCCGTGGGCGGCCAGTTCGCGGGCGACCTGCATATGGGAGCGGGCGGCCTCCAGGCTGATGACGTCGGCGTCGAGATCGTCGATGGCCTGCACGATGTCGCCGAACTCCGCGTAGCACATGTGCGTGTGGATCTGGGTGGCCGGACGGACGCCGCCGGTGGTGAGGCGGAAGGACTCGGTGGCCCAGGCGAGATAGCCGGAGTGGTCGGCGGCGCGCAGCGGGAGGGTCTCGCGGAGCGCGGGTTCGTCGACCTGGATGACGGAGGCGCCCGCGGCCTCCAGATCGTTCACCTCGTCGCGCAGGGCGAGGGCGACCTGCCGGGCGGTGTCGCCGAGCGGCTGGTCGTCGCGGACGAAGGACCAGGCGAGCATGGTCACCGGGCCGGTGAGCATGCCCTTGACGGGCCGTTCGGTGAGCGACTGGGCGTACGAGGTCCAGCGGACCGTCATCGCCTCCGGCCGGGAGATGTCCCCGGCCAGGACCGGTGGGCGGACATAGCGGGTGCCGTAGGACTGGACCCAGCCGTGCTGGGTGGCGAGATAGCCGGTGAGCTGCTCGGCGAAGTACTGGACCATGTCATTGCGCTCGGGCTCGCCGTGCACCAGTACGTCGATGCCCGCCTTCTCCTGGAAGGCGAGGACCTCGCGGATCTCGTCCTTGATGCGCTCCTCGTACCCGGGGGTGTCGATGCGCCCGGCGCGCAGATCCGCGCGCGCGGTGCGCAGCTCGTTCGTCTGCGGGAACGAGCCGATGGTGGTGGTGGGCAGCAGCGGCAGCCGGAGCAGGTCCCGCTGGGCGGCGGTCCGCTCGGCGTACGGCTGGGAGCGGCGGCCGTCGGCGTCGGTGACGGCCGCGGTACGGGCGCGTACCGCCGGGTCGTGGGTGAGGGCGGATCCGGCGCGGGAGGCCAGATCGGCCCGGTTGGCGGCGAGTTCGGCGGTGATCGCGCCGGTGCCCTGGGCCAGTCCCTTGGCGAGGGTGACCAGCTCGGCCGTCTTCTGCCGGGCGAAGGCGAGCCAGCGGGCGATCTGCGGGTCGATGTCGCGTTCGGCCCCGGCGTCGAGGGGGACGTGCAGCAGGGAGCAGGAGGCCGCGACGTCGACGCGGTCGGCGAGACCGAGCAGGGTGCCGAGGGTGGCGAGGGACTTCTCGTAGTCGTTGATCCAGATGTTGCGGCCGTTGACCACGCCCGCGACCAGGCGCTTGCCGCGCAGTCCGCCGACGGCGGCGAGATCGTCGAGATTGCCGGCGGCCCGCTCGGTGAAGTCGAGGGCGAGCCCTTCGACGGGGGCCTTGGCCAGTACGGGCAGGGCCTCGCCGAGGCGGTCGAAGTAGGAGGCGACCAGCAGTTTCGGACGGTCGGTCAGTCCGCCGAGGTCGCGGTAGGCGCGGGCGGCGGCGTTCAGCTCGGCCGGGGTGCGGTCCTGGACCAGGGCGGGCTCGTCCAGCTGGACCCACTCCGCGCCGGCCGCGCGGAGATCGGCGAGGACCTCGGCGTACACCGGCAGCAGCCGGTCCAGCAGGGTCAGCGGTTCGAAGTCGGCGGCGACGCCGGGCGCGGGCTTGGCCAGCAGGAGATAGGTGAGGGGGCCGACGAGGACCGGGCGGGGGGCGAGCCCGAGCGCGAGGGCCTCCGTCAACTCGGCGACCTGCTTGGACGGGTCGGCGGTGAAGACGGTGTCGGGGCCGAGTTCGGGCACCAGATAGTGGTAGTTGGTGTCGAACCACTTGGTCATCTCCAGGGGCGCGACGTCCTGGGTGCCGCGCGCCATGGCGAAGTAGCCGTCGAGGGCGTCCGCCGCGACGGCGGCGCGGTGCCGCCCGGGGACAGCCCCGACCATGACACTGGTGTCCAGCATGTGGTCGTAGTACGAGAAATCGCCGGTCGGCACCTCGTGGACGCCGGCGTCGGCCAGCTGACGCCAGTTCGTCCGGCGCAGATCCGCCGCGGTCTCCCGGAGGGCGTCGGCGGTGACGCGGCCCTTCCAGTACCCCTCGACGGCCTTCTTCAGTTCCCGGTTCTGGCCCTGGCGGGGGTAGCCGTACACGGTGGCCCGTGCTGCCGCGGCTGCGGACTTCGCTGTCACGGAACTCTCCTTCGCGAGATGTCTCCTGTGGATCCCGGTGACGGGACGAGGAGGCGAAGGGAGGACACATCGGACGGACCCGTGCCGCGCAGGGCGCGGTCGTCCGCCGGATATGGTCGCCGACCCGCCCACGAGGTCACCGGGATATCCGCACACGAACGGGTCGTGCGCGGACAGCGGGCAGGTCTTCGGACTCGCGGGCCCGCCGTCCGGTCTCCCGGTCGGCACCTACTGGCCGTCGCTTCCCAGATCCGTTTCCCGGATCCAGTGCGTATGACGGCGGTCGTTCCCACTCACCGCTGCGGGGCAGTCCCGGATTTCCACCGGGTTCCCTCTTGCGACGCGTCTGTCTGGCGGACAGGGCGAACCAGCTGCACCGGTCAGCGTAGAGGGATCGCGTGCCTTCGGACAGTGCTGTTCACATTCCGGACCGTGACATGAGACACGGATGGTTCGGGATTGGCGGCGGCCGACCCGCGCCGAGCAGGCCGGATCGGAGGGGGGAGGGCTCGCCGCGGGCCGCTCGTACGGGGCGCTCGTCCGGGCGGACGAGCACGGTGGTCCACGACCGCGGCGGCCTCGGCCGGAGCCGCCGGGACCCGGCGGCCCGGGCCCTCGACAGGATGGCCGAGGACCTGACGGACCTTCTCGACCGCCTCGGCCCCGGGCCGTTCGTCCTCGTCGGCCACAGCTGGGGCGGGCCGCTCGTACGCCTCGCCGCCGGGGCCGCCCCCGAACGCGCAGCGGACCTCGTGCCGGCCGACCCCGCCGACGAAGCCCGCGATCTGTTCTTCGAACGCTCCGTCCGCCGACAGGAGAGGATCGGCCGGCCGGCGGGCTGCTCGCCCCCGCCCACCGCACGATGCTCGACGCGCTGCCCGAGGACGCCGCCGCCGACATGCGCCGGGAGGGCTTCACCGTACGGGCGACGCGCACCCGGGCCGCCGCCCCCGCGCACCGATCGCCCGGGTCGCCCGGCCGCGTTCCCCGCCGACGCGCGCGGCCGGAGGGATAGGCTCGCGGGATGCCGGAGACCGCGCTGCTCATCATCGACATGCAGATCGCCCTGTTGGCCGACGCCCATGACGCCGACGGCTGTCTCTCCCGGATCGCCGGCCTCGCCGGCCGGGCCCGCTCCGCCGGGACGCCCGTCGTCCATCTGAGGCAACGCCTCGACGCCTACCCCGTGCCCGCCGAACTCCGCGACATCCACCCGGCGGTCGCGCCCCGGCCGGGCGACGCCGTCCTCGACAAGGACAGCGCCGACTCCTTCCTCGGCAGCGGCCTCGGCGACCTGCTGCGCGGACGGGCGGTGCGCCGGCTGGTCGTCACCGGCTTCGCCACGGAGTACTGCGTCGACTCCACCGCCCGGGCCGCTCTCTCCCTCGGCCACGATCTCGTGCTGGTCTCGGACGGACACACCACACCGGTACGCCCGGTGGGCGTCGTGCCGACCGCGGCCCAGGTCGTCGAGCACCACAACACGACCTTCGCCACCATCCAGTACCCCGGACGCTCGATCCGGGTGACGCCGGCGGCGCGGGTCCGCTTCGACTGACCGCCGGGGGCCCGGGGGCCGCGCCCGCTCAGCGGCCGCGCTCCCACGCCTCCCACAGCCGCGCGTACCGCCCCCGCGCCCGCACCAGCTCCGTATGCGTCCCGGACTCGACGGCCCGGCCGTCCTCCATGACGACGATGCGGTCGGCCCGCGCGGCCTGGCCGAGCCGGTGGGCGATCACGATGGCGGTACGGCCGGACAGCGCCGAGGCCGCCGCCCGGTCGAGCAGACCCGCGTCCGTGCTCCCCGCCTCCGCCGTGGCCTCGTCCAGGACCGCGACCGAGGGGGCGGCCAGGGTGAGCCGGAGCAGCGCCAGATGCTGCGACCGCGCGGCGGTCAGCTCGTGGCCGCCCGCGCCGACCGGGGTGTCGAGTCCGGCGGGGAGCCCGTCGATCCACTCCGCGCCGAGCCGCGCGGCCGCCGCCCGGATCCGGTCGTCGTCCGCGCCGGGGGCGAAGAGGCGCAGATCCTCCGCGACGGTCCCGTCGAAGACATGGACCTCCTGGCTCACCAGGACGGTCCGGGCGCGCCCGGCCGGTGACGCGGCCCGCGCGCCGTCGATGACGATCTCGCCGCTGTCCGGGCTCAGCACACCGGCGACGAGCTTGGCGAGCGTCGTCTTCCCGGCCCCGCTGGCCCCGACGATCGCGACGGTCTCCCCGGGCTCGACGGTCAGCGAGACCCGGTCGAGCGCGAGCCGGCCGGGACCGTATCCGTACGAGACCCGGTCGAGGACGACCCGGCCGCCGCCGGACGGGCCGGGCGCCGGCGGGGGGCAGGCCGCGGGCGGCTTCGGCAGGGCGGTGACGCCGACGAGACGCGCCAGACCCGCCCCGGCGTCCTGGAGTTCGTCGACGTTCGAGAGCAGCACGCCCACCGGGCCGAACAGCTGGTGGAAGTAGAGGGCGGCGGCGGTGGCCGCGCCCAGGCTCACCGCGGAGTCCATGACCAGCCGGTGGCCGACCGCCAGCACGGCCGCGAGACCGATCAGCTCGGCGACGTTCAGCAGCCCGTAGAAGCCGTTGCGCAGCCGTACGGCGTCCAGCTCATGGCCGATGGCGCGCTCGGAGGAGGCCGCGATCCGGGCGAGCCGCCGGCGCTGACTCCGGAGGGCGGCCACCGTGTCCGCGCCGTTGAGGGTCTCCACGATCTCCTGGCCGCGAGCGGCCTCGGCGCTGTGCAGCTCCCGGTACACCGGACCCGACCGGGCCAGGAAGCGCCGCAGCGCCACGTACTGGAGGGGCGCTGCGGCGAGCACCGCGAGGGCGAACCGCCAGTCGATCGCCCCGATCCCGATCAGGGTGAGCGCGATGGTGAGGAACGCGGAGACGAAGGCGGGCAGCACCCGTCCGATGACGGTGTTGACGGCCTCCGCGTCGCCCGCGACCCGGGACACGAGATCGCCCGTCCCCGCCTTCTCCACCAGGGCGGAGGGCTGGGCGACCGCCGTGGCGAAGACGTCCTCGCGCAGCTCGGCGAGGGCGTGCTGCGCGGTGCGGGCCAGCAGCAGCCGCCCCCACCGGCCGAGGCAGGCGCTCAGCAGCGCCGCCGCGAGCACCCCGCCGGCCGGCAGGAGCAGCTCGTGCCGGGGCCGCTTGGCGATCACGATGTCGACCATCACGCCCAGCAGGGCGGGGGCCGCCAGCGCGGACGCGGCGGCGGCGAGCAGCACCACGACGGTTCCGGCGAGACGGGCCCGGTGGGGAGAGAGGAGGCGGAGGGCGCCGCGGGCGGTCTCCCGGGTGGAGGCGACGGGCAGCGGCGCCGGTCCCGCGCCGTCCGCCGCCGTGCGGTCCCCGGGCTCCGTCGGTGTGGTGGTCATCGCGCGGTCACCCGGTCCTGGTGCGTCCCGGCCGCCGGCCCGGACGGCTCCGGGGCCTCGTGGACCCGGTCGCAGGCGCCGAGCAGGGCGGGGCTGGTGGTGACGAGGACGATCGCCCGGTCGCCGAACCCGCGCAGCGCCCGGGCGATGCGGTCCTCCGTGACGCTGTCGACGGAGGTGGTGGGCTCGTGCAGGACGAGGACGGGCTGCGGCTGGTGCAGGGCCCGGGCGAGCAGCAGCCGCTGCCGCTGGCCGCCCGACAGCAGCCGGCCCTGTTCGCCGACCTCGGAGGCGGTTCCGTCCGGCAGATGGGTGAGCACGTCGTCCAGTCCGGAGGCGGTGAGGGCGGCCGGGTCCACCGCCTCGGCGGCGAGATTGTCGGCGACGGTGCCGGTGAACACGGCGGAGTCGTGCGGCGGTGCGAAGACGGTACGGCGCGCCTCGTCGGGGGAGAGCCCCGCGACGTCCCGGCCGCGCAGCAGATACCGGCCCGGCTCCGGGACCCGCCGGCAGGAGATCAGTTCGGCCAGCTCCCGGGCGGTCTCACCTTGGGCGCGGATGCCGACGACCTCGCCCGGCCCGGCGGTGACGGCCGGGCCGTCGTCCAGCCGCAGGGCGAGGAGCGGGCCGTCGGAGGGACGCTCCTCGGTCCCGTCCTCGGGGCCGGCGGTCCGGTCCGGGGGAGCCGCGGACGGCTCGGGGAACCGGTGGGGGACCGCGAGGAGTTCGGCCAGTCTGCGGGCGGAGCCGCGTTTGGAGGCGACGGCCGCGCCCAGGAATCCGAGGGTCTCCATCGGCCCGGCGACCACCTGGGCGAGACCCACGGCGGTGACGAGATTCCCGACCGTGATCGACCCGTCCAGCGCCATGAAGCCCGCGACCAGCGCGATCCCGGCCAGGGCGACCCCGGAGAGCGCGGAGTTCAGCGCGGACAGATCCGCCAGGGAGCGGATCCGGCGCAGCGCGGCCCGCGCGGACTCCTGGCTGGCGTCCCGGTAGCGGTCCGCCGCCGTGCCCTCGGCCCCGAAGCCCTTGAGCACCCGCAGCCCGCCGGTGAAGTCGGCCGCCAGCGCGCCCGCCCGGGCGGCCCCGCGCTGCTCGGCGTACACCCGCCGCTCCAGCGGTCCGCTCAGGAGATGGAGCGCCAGCAGCTGGACGGCCGCGACCGCCAGGACGAGGGCGGCGAGCTGCCAGGAGATCAGCAGCAGGGCGGCCGTCGCCGTGAGCAGTCCGGCGAGCGCGCCGCCCTGCTCGGCGAGGACCCAGGCGAGGCCGGAGACGTTCGACGCGTCGGAGGTGGCGACGGTGAGCACATCGCCGGGGGAGCGTCTCGTGGCCATGCCCCGGGGGTGCAGCACCCGGCCCGCCGCCAGCAGCCGCAGCTCGTGCTCTCCGTAGGAGTAGACGTGCGTGGTGAGGCGGGAACCCGTCCGCCAGCAGAGGATCAGCAGGGCGAACAGGAGGGCGAGCGCGGACAGCAGGCTCAGCAGCGCGCCGGTGTCCCCGGTGCGGACGGCCCGGTCGATCACCACGCCGATGAGGACGGGGACCATCGCCTCCGCGACCTGGTGGCCCGCGAATCCGGTGCCGGCGACGCCGAGACGCCGACCCCGGCCGGACCCGAAGGACCCGTGCCGGATCAGCGCGCCCGGGCTCGCCGGACCGCCGTCGGGAGGGGCGGGCCGTGGTGCGCCGGTGCGGTGTCCGGGCGGTCGCGGCCCCGGGGAGGCGGGGGCGGGGCGGGTGTCGGGAGCGGTCACCGCCTCACGCTAGGAAGGCCGGGGACGAGTACACAAGCAGGTAACGTGACACGCTATGACGGTAAAGCGACAAAGGGCTTCGGCGGTGCGCCTCTGGGGCGCGCCCACGCTGGAGCCCGACGAGTGGACCGCGTACGTGCCCGGCGGGGAACGGCAGGTCGAGGATCCCTGGCTGCTCACCACCAGCACCTTCACCGCGCGCGAGCCGATGGAGTGGGAGAAGATGTCCCACCCCGAGCCGGAGCTGCTCTGGTCGAGCACCGGCAATGTGACGGTCGAGGCTGCCGGGCATGTGTGGCTCGTCCCGCCCGCGCTGGGGATATGGCTGCCCGCGGGCATGCCCCACCGGGTCAAGGCGAGCGCGGGCGCGGTCACCTACGCCACGTATCTCAATCCCGGCCTCGTCCAGACGTCCTGGCACACCGTCACGGGCATTCCGATGAGTCCGCTGCTGCGCGAGATCCTGCTGCACAACCAGCGGGAGGCGATGCCGGAGGACGCGCGGCTGCGGCTCCAGCAGGTCGGGGTGGACCTCGTCAGACCGGTCCAGGCCACCTCGCTCGACATCCCGCTGCCCAAGACCCCGGAGCTGCGCTCGATCGCCGAGCGGATCATCGCCGATCCGGCGGACGACCGTACGACGGAGGAGTGGGCGAGGGAGCTGGGGCTGAGCGGCCGCACCCTGATGCGCTGGTTCCAGCGGGACACCGGCGTCAGCCTCACCCAGTGGCGCATCCTCGTCCGGGTCCGGTCCGCGCTGATCGACATCGCGGCCGGCAAGCCGGTGGTCTCGGTGTCGCGCCGGCTCGGCTATGCCAATCCGAGCACCTTCATCGATCTCTTCCGCCAGGTCACGGGCCATACGCCCGCGGCCTACTTCCGCTCGGTGAGCGGGCTCGACGATCCGGCGCGGGCAGCTCCTCGCCCACGGTCCACCGTGTCGTGAAAACGGCGCCCCGCCCCCGGCCCGCCGTGTCGTGAAACCGGAACAGAGTGTCGCCATACCCTGATGGGAACTGGGTTACCTTTCTTAGGTAAGCCTGCCCTAAGCCCGAATTGGCGGTCTGTCGACCGTCCGTACGGGTCCCCGAAGGAGTCCGATGACACCCCGCACCACCCCCGCCTTCCGCCTCCCGCGACGCAGAGCCCTCGCGGCGGCGGCCGTGGGCGTCGCCGCCGTGCTGACCCTCAGCTCCTGCTCGGCGGAGGCGAAGAACTCCGGCGGGGACTCCGGCAAGGGCTCCGGCGCGAAGACCCGCACGGTCACCGACATCGCCGGGAAGGTCGAGGTCCCGGCCGAGCCCCGGCGGATCGTCTCCGTCGACTTCTACTCCCCGGCCGCCCTGGTCGACCTCGGGATCAAGCCGATCGGCGTCGTCGAGGGCTTCGACGACCCCGACCCGAACCTCCGCCCGAAGAAGTACCACGACGCCCTCGGCAAGACGGCGACCGTCGGGACCTACTACGAGCTGAACATCGAGGCCGTGGCGAAGCAGGACCCGGACATGATCTTCGCCGAGACCCGCTTCCTCCGGAAGGGCGAGCTGGAGCGGCTCCAGGGCATCGCCCCCGTCGTCCAGCTCGACGCCTCCGGCGTCGGCGCCTGGGAGGACCGTACGCTCATGATCGCCGCGGCCGTCGGCAAGGCCGACGAGGGCAAGCGGCAGCAGACGGTCTTCAGAAAGCGCGCGGCCGAGCTGAAGACCGAGTACGCGGACGTCCTGACCAAGAACAAGATCGCCGTGTTCGGCTACGGCCAGGACCAGTCCACCTGGGGCACCTACCCCGCCGGACACTTCTACGTCCCCTCCTGGGACGCCGTCGGCGCCCGGTTCCGCTCCTTCACCGAAGGGGAGCACAAGGGCGAGCCCGGCACGGTGAGCCAGTGGCTGTCGCTCGAACAGATCGGCAAGCTCTCCAACGCGGACATCCTGATCCACTCCTACGGGGCCGGGGACTTCGTGACCTCCCTCTCCAAGAACACGGTGTGGAAGAACCTCCCCGCGGTGAAGAACGGTCTCGTCTTCGAGAACATCCCCGCCGCCGTGGTCTCCTCCTTCGAATGGGGAACGGAGAGCCTGAACCAGCTCGACACCCTCCTCGCCCGGATCGACGCCAAGGCCGGAAAGTGACCGCCGCCGCCCCCTGCGTCCTCGCGGAAGTCACCGCGGTGCGCGCGCTTTCCCCTGGGATGACCAGGGTTACGCTCCACAGCGAGACCCTCCGCTCCTACTCCTCGACCCGGATCGGCGACGAGTACGTCCGCGTCCACTTCCCCGAGCCGGGAGCCGAACCGGTTCTGCCCGAGATCGGCGAGAACGGCGGATGGAACTACCCCGAGGGCCGCTACCCGCATGTCGCGCCCTACACGATCCGCCGGTTCGACCCGGCGGCGGCCGAGGTGGACATCGACTTCGTCCTGCACGGTCACGGCCGCGCGGCGGGCTGGGCGCAGGCGGCCCGGCCCGGCGACCGGATCGTCTTCGGCCCGCCCCGGCGGCTCTACGAACCGCCCGCCGGAGCGGCCCGCCAGATCTTCGTCACCGACGCCACCGGTCTGCCCGCCCTGGGCCGCCTCCTCGAACAGCTCGACCCCGAGACCGAGGCCACCGCCGTCGTCGAGATCGCGGACGCCTCCCACGCCCTCGAACTCACCGGACCCTCCCGGCGGCTCGACGTGCGCTGGATCCCCGGCCGGGGCAACGGCGTCGGACCCAGCGCCATCACCGAGGCCCTGCGCGAACTCACGATCGCCCCCGGCGCCTATGTCTGGGTGGCCGGTGAATCCACCGAACTCCGCGTCGCCCGCCGCTACCTCCGCCACGAACTGCGCCTGCCCGCCGAGTGGTATCAGGTGATCGGCTACTGGACCTTCAAGCACGAGGAGTGGCTCCGGCGGTACGAGGCCCTCGACGAGGAGACCGTCGCGCGCCTGGAGAGCGTCTGGACCCGCACCGACGACGCGGAACTCGGACGCGACCTCTACGAGAAGCAGCTGGAGCGTCTCGGCCTATGAGCACCACAGTGGCCGCCGGTCGCGCGGGGCGGCCCGGACCGGACCCGGCCCCGCCGTCCGGACCGCCCGCCGCCCGCGGCGAGGACGGCGGACGGTGCCGCCCGGGGCTGGTGAGCACCAACGCGGGCCGAACCCTCGGACTCCTCGTCTCCCTCGCCGTCCTGGGCGCGTGCCTGGTGCTGAGCCTCGCCTTCGGCGCCAAATCCATCCCCGTCGCCGACGTCTGGCAGGCGCTGACCGCCTACGACGGCTCCGAGGACGCCTTCATCGTGCGCGACCTGCGGGTGCCGCGCGCCTTCCTCGGACTGATCGTCGGGGCCGCCCTGGGCGTCTCCGGAGCCCTCATCCAGGCGCTCACCCGCAATCCGCTGGCCGACCCCAGCATCCTCGGCGTCAACGCCGGCGCCGGATTCGCCGTCACCATCGGCGTCGCCTTCCTCGGACTCACCTCGATCGGCCAGTACCTCGGCATGTCCTTCGCGGGAGCCGTCGTCACCACCACCCTGGTGTACATCCTCGGATCGGCCGGCCGGGCCGGCGCGACACCGGTCCAGCTGACCCTCGTCGGCGTGGCCTTCAGCGCGGTGCTCGCCGGGATCTCCGCCGCCGTCGCCCTGCTGAAACCCGAGACCCTCGACGCGATGCGCGGCTGGGCGGCGGGCTCGCTCGCCGCCCGCGACTGGGACGTCATCCGGGCCGTGCTCCCCTTCATCGCGGCGGGCCTGGTGCTCGCCCTCCTCTCGGCCCGCTCCCTGAACGCCGTCGCCCTCGGCGACGACCTCGCCCGGTCCCTGGGCGCGGGCATCGGCCGCACCCGGGTCATGGTGGTCGTCGCCGTCACCCTGCTCGCCGGGGCGGCCACCGGCGCGGCCGGACCCATCGGCTTCGTCGGCCTGATGGTGCCCCATGTCGTCCGCTGGTTCGTCGGCCCCGACCAGCGCTGGATCATCCCGTACACCATCGTCTGCGCGCCGATTCTGCTGATCGTCTCCGACACGGTCGGCCGCATCGTCCTCACCCCCCAGGAACTCCAGGTCGGTATCGTGACCGCGTTCATCGGAGCCCCCGTGCTCATCCTGCTCGTACGCCGCAAGAAGGCGAGCGGACTGTGAGCGGCCCGGCCGTCGACTTCGGCAGAACGGTCCTCGTCTCCCGGGGCTCCCGCTGGTCGCTCCGCGCCGACGCGCGCACCGCCGTCGCCTGCGCCGTCTTCTCCCTGCTCACGGCCGCGGCCGTGCTGATCTCCCTGGCGTACGGCACCTACGAGATCCCGCTCGGCGAGGTGATCAGCACACTGACCGGCGGCGGGGAGGCCGGCACCAGGAAGATCATCGTCGAGTGGCGGCTTCCCCGGGCGCTGCTCGCCGTGCTCTTCGGCGCCGCCCTGGCCATCGCCGGAGCGATCTTCCAGTCCGTCAGCCGGAACCCGCTCGGCTCACCGGACATCATCGGCTTCTCCTCCGGCTCCTACACCGGCGCGCTCGTCGTCATGCTGCTGAGCGGCGGCGGCTACTACCAGGTGGCCGCGGGCTCGCTGCTCGGCGGCATCGCCACCGCGTTCCTGGTCTTCGTCCTGGCCTACCGCCGGGGCGCGCAGGCCTTCCAGCTGATCATCGTCGGCATCGCGATCTCTGCCATGCTCGGCGCGTTCAACACCTGGCTGCTGCTGCGGACCGACCTCGAGGAGGCCATGCTCGCCGCGGTCTGGGGCGGCGGCTCCCTCAACAGCCTCGGGTACGACCAGCTCTGGCCGGTCCTGGGCATCCTCGCCGTGCTCGTACCCCTGGCCCTGGCGACCGGCCCGGCGATGCGGCAGCTCGAACTCGGCGACGACGCGGCGGCCGCCCTCGGCACCCGAACCGACGCCGTACGGCTCGTCGCGGTCGTGCTGGGAGTCGCGCTCACCGCCCTGGTGACCGCCTCGGCCGGCCCCATCGCCTTCATCTCCCTCGTCGCACCGCAGATCGCCCGGCGCGTCACCCGCTCCTCGTCGGTCGCCCTGCTGCCGTCCGCCGTGCTCGGGGCCTTCCTGCTCGTCCTCGCCGATCTGACCGGCCAGCGTCTCTTCGCCCCGGTCCAGCTGCCGGTCGGCATCGTGACCGTCTCGATCGGCGGAATGTACTTCGTCTGGCTGCTGGTGCGCGAAGCCCGCAGGGCCGGCTGACCCGACCGAACGCCCGAGGAGCCCGGACATGACCAGAGCCCAGAGCCGCCGCACCACCCACACCCCGAAGGCCATGCACACCGAAGACACCCCCACCGCCCGACTGCACACCGACGACACCCCCACCGCCCGGCTGCGCGCCGAGAACATCACCCTCGGCTACGACGGCCGCACCATCTCCCGTGACCTGTCCGTCCACATCCCCGACGGATCGTTCACCGTCATCGTCGGCCCCAACGCCTGCGGAAAGTCCACCCTCCTCCGGGGCCTGGCCAAACTGCTCAAACCCACCACCGGCCAGGTCGTCCTGGACGGAAAGGCCATCACCTCGTACCGGTCCAAGGAAGTCGCCCGGGTGCTCGGACTGCTCCCGCAGACCTCGCTCGCCCCGGACGGGATCACCGTCGCCGACCTCATAGCCCGCGGCCGCCACCCCCACCAGCGGCTGATCAGACAGTGGTCGGCACAGGACGAGGCCGCCGTGCTGCGGGCCATGGAGGCGACGGACGTCTCCGCCCTCTCGGGCCGGCCGGTCGACGAACTCTCCGGCGGCCAGCGCCAGCGGGTCTGGGTGGCGATGGTCCTCGCCCAGGAGACCCCGCTGCTCCTGCTCGACGAGCCGACGACCTTCCTCGACATCGCGCACCAGATCGAACTGCTGGAGCTGTTCACCCGGCTCAACCGGGAGGGCCGCACCCTGGTCGCTGTCCTGCACGACCTCAACCAGGCCGCACGCTACGGAACCCATGTCATCGCCATGAAGGACGGGACCGTCGTCGCCGAGGGCGCGCCCTCGGACATCATCACCGGGGAACTCGTCGAAGAGGTCTTCGGACTCCCCTGCACCATCATCACCGACCCCGTCGCGGGAAGCCCGCTCGTCATCCCCCTGGGCAGCGCGGGCGCCGCCCCTCGCGCGGCGGCCGCCGCCGGATGACCGCGCACCGCCCGGCGCCCCGGGACCGCCGGCCCCCCCCCGACCGGCCCGGTCGATAGGGTGACCGGCAGTCGACCAGGGAATCGAGGCACGCCCATGACCGCGGAGGGACGCACCGCCACGGTGCGCGGCAAGGTCTTCGGCGAGGTCGCGGAGGCATACGACGCCGCCCGCCCGGGATACGCCGACGCTCTCGTCACCGAGGTGCTGGACCACGCGGCGCTCGGCGACCGGGCGGCCGTGGAGATCGGCGCGGGCACCGGCAAGGCCACGATCCCCTTCGCCGCGCGCGGAGTCCCGCTCCTGTGCGTCGAGCCCGACCCGCGCATGGCCGAGGTGCTGCGCCGCAACACCGCGGGACACCCCAACGTCCGGGTCGAGGTCCGGGGCTTCGAGGAGTGGCGGCCCGGCCCGCGCCGCTACGGGCTGCTCTACGCCGCCACCTGCTGGCACTGGATGGCCCGCGACCGCCGCTGGGACCTCGTCCACACCGCGCTGGAACCCGGCGGGACGGTCGCCCTGTTCTGGAACCCGCACGCCGTGGTGGACAGCGGACTGCACGCGGAACTCGCCGAGATCGACCGCCGCCACGGCGTCGTCGCCCCGCCCCACGGCCAACTGGCCTCCGCCCTCGGGGACGAGCCCGCGGGCAGCGGACCGGGCGACGACTGGCCCGAGGCCGAGTGCCGCCGCGACGGCCGCTTCACCGACCTGCGGTCGATCCGCTTCCGCCGTCCCGCCCGCTACGACACCGCCCGCTATCTGTCCTATCTCGCCTCGGTCTCCGCCTACCGCATCCTCCCCGAGGACCGCCGCGAACGGGCCCTCGCCGACACCGGCCGGCTGCTCGACGCCCACGGCGGCGGCATCGACATGCACCACATGAGCGACCTCTTCCTCGCCCGGACCCGCTAGCCCGCCGCCCCCGTGCTCCGGCGGCCCCCTGTGCTCCGGCGGCCCCCTGTGCTCCGGCGGCCGCCGGGACCGGCCCGCGATCAGGCCGCGGCGGCCGTCCCTGCCGTGAGGAGGTGGCCGCTGATCCCCAGCAGGGAGGGGACCGACTCGACGCGCCGCAGCGCCGCCAGCACGGCGTGCCGCTGATCGCCGTCCGCCGGGCGGGCGACCGCGTCCCGCATCAGCCAGGCCGCGCCCTCCAGCCCGTACTGGCCGGTCGGCGTCAGCCCCGCCGCCCGGAACTCCTCAGGGACCTCGGCCGGTTCGTGGAAGTAGGCGGTGGTGAAGGAGCCGCCCTCGGCGCTGTGCCTGCCGTCGCGGCTGAAGGCGTCGACGAACGCCCGCAGCCCGGGATCGGCGTACCCGCCGTTGTCGAGAGAGTCGTGGAGCCCGGCGAAACGATTGATCGTGGCGGCGACCACCAGCCCGCCCGGCCGGACCGCCCGGCGGGCCTCGGCCAGCGCCCGCACCCGGTCCCGCCGCTCGGTGAGGTGGTACAGCGGCCCGAGCATCAGAACCACCTCGGCCGAGCCGTCCGGCACGGGCAGCGCGCGGGCGTCCCCCGCCCGGGCGGTGACACCGGGCAGCGCGGCGGCCTGCTCCACATGGAGCGGCACCGGATCGATCACCTCCACACGATGACCGTCCCCGGCGAGCCAGGCCGCGTGCACACCGCTGCCGCCCCCGACGTCCAGGATCGTGGCCGGGGGCTCCGGCAGCAGCCTGCGGAGCACGTCCTGGGTGCGCCACAACTCCAGCCGCCCGACCCCGGTGCGCAGCCTGCCGTCCTCCTTCCCCCGCTCGTAGTAGGCGAGGATCTCCTCCCGCAGCACGGGCGATCCGGCGGGGGCCTGTTGCGAAGCGGTGTCTGCCATGGGACCGAGCCTGGCGAGGCGCCGCCGGGATCCGCAACCGGATTTCGCCCGTTCCGCTGCGGGCCCGTGCCGCCGGGCCGGGGGTACGGCCGGGGCGGGCCCGGCGGCGTACGGGCGGCCCCCCGATCGGCCCAGAGCCCGGTTAACGGACGAGGAAGCGGGGGCACCACTGGTGTGTGATGGGGTCTCGACGTGCCGTCCGGCTGCTGCCCGCGCTGCTGATCGCCGGGGGCGTGGTGTTCGCGGTGTTCACGCCCCAGCAGTACACGGCCGCGCCCCTGTTCGCCGCCGCGCCGCTGGTCGCCGCGCCCTTCTACTCCTTCGCCGGGACCCTGCTCACCGGTCTGATCGCCACCGTGGCCGTCGCGGGGCTGCATGTGCAGGACAGCACCCTCGGCGAGGCGTACGCGTACACGGAGGAGTTCACCGTCCTCACGGTCGCCGCCCTGGCCCTGGTGATCAACGTCCTGATCCGGCGCGGAGGCGAGCGGCTGGCCTCCGCCCGCGAGATCGCCGAGGCCGCGCAGGGCGCGGTGCTGCCCACTCCGCCCGCCCGGCTCGGCGGACTGCTGGTCGCGGCACGCTACGAGGCGGCCGCGCGGGACGCCCTGATCGGCGGCGACTTCTTCGCCGTCCAGGACACCGCGCACGGGGTGCGGCTCGTGGTCGGGGACGTACGGGGCAAGGGGCTGGGGGCC
This sequence comes from Streptomyces sp. NPDC014894, assembly GCF_043080985.1. Lineage (NCBI taxonomy): Bacteria > Bacillati > Actinomycetota > Actinomycetes > Kitasatosporales > Streptomycetaceae > Streptomyces > Streptomyces sp. NPDC014894. Next base: position 80,966 of record NZ_JBIBWD010000008.1, on the reverse strand, counting down.
GTGGGGACGGTGGCGGCGGCCGTGGGCGCCTTCCGCGAGGCCGCCGACCGGGAGGAGCGGCTGGAGGCGGTGGGGGAGTGGCTCGACGGGGCGCTCGCCCGCGAGGCCGAACGGCGGGGCGGTCTGGACGCCGACGAACTGTTCGCCACCGCCGTCCTCGCCGAGATCCCCCACGGCCGCCGGGTGGTCAGAATCGTCAACCACGGCCATCCGGCCCCGCTGCTCCTGCGGCCCGGCGGCGCGCCCCTTCCGCTGAAGGACCCCCGGCCCGGGCTGCCGCTCGGCATGGCCGCGTTCGGCGGGGACGCTGTCCGGCGCCGGGAGTACCCGATGCCCGAGGCGGCGACCCTGCTGCTGTTCACGGACGGGCTGACCGAGGCGCGCGACGAGCACGGCGTCTTCTACGACCCGGCGACCGCGCTCGCCGCACTGCCGCCCGCCGCGCCCGCGGAACTGCTCGACCTGGTCGTCGCCGATGTACGGCGGCACACCCGCGCGGGCGTCACCGACGACATGGCCCTCCTCGCCCTCACCGCCGGAACCTGACCGCCGGGTGCGGGCGGACCCGGCCGGGGCCGGGACCGCTCGTACCCGAATGGCTCGATCTTTACTGTGCGGAGGCTTCCGTCAGCAGGGCGACCTCCGCTTCGGTCAGCTCCAGTCCGGCCAGCGCCAGAAGAGCGGGGAGCTGCCCGGGGTTGCGGACGCTGGCGATCGGCGCGGCGACCGTGGGGCGGGCCGCCAGCCAGGCGAGGGCGACCGTCGCGACCTCGGCGCCCCGGTCCGCCGCGACCGTGTCCAGGGCGGCGAGGACCCGTCGGCCGCGTTCGGTGTCCAGATGGGCCAGGGCCGTGCCGGCGCGGGGGCTGTCGACGGCGGCCCCGGGCCGGTACTTGCCGGTGAGGAAGCCGGAGGCGAGCCCGAAGTAGGGGACGGCGGCGAGGCCGGAGCGCGAGGCGAGGGCCTGGAGGGGCCCTTCGTAGGTGTCGCGGGAGACCAGGTTGTAGTGCGGCTGGAGTACGGAGTAGCGGGCCAGACCCTCGCGGTCGGAGAAGTCGATGGACTCCTGGAGGCGCTCGGCGGTGATGTTGGACGCGCCGATCGCCCGCACCTTGCCCGCGCGCACCAGTTCGTCGAGCGCGGTGACGATCTCCTCCACGGGGACCGACGGGTCGTCGAAATGGGTGTAGTAGAGATCGATGACATCGGTGTTCAGCCGCTTCAGCGACGCCTCGGCGGCGGCCTTGACGGTGGCGGCGGAGAGCCCCTTGTAGTCGGGGTGGGCGCCGACCTTGGTGGCGACGACGATGTCGTCGCGACGGCCGCGGGCGGCCAGCCACTCGCCGATCAGCGTCTCCGACTCGCCGCCCCGATGGCCCTCCACCCAGGCGGAGTAGGAGTCGGCGGTGTCGATGAGATTGCCGCCCGCCCCGGCGTAGGCGTCGAGGACGGCGAAAGTGTCGGACCGGTCGGCGGTCCAGCCGAAGACATTGCCGCCCAGGGCGAGCGGGAACACATCCAGACCGGAGGAGCCGAGAGGGCGCAGGGAGACCATGACCGCGAACCCTACCGCTCCGGCCGGGATCATCCCGGGACCGTCGGCCGGAAGTCCCCTTCCGGACAGCGCTCCCCGGTGCTCCGGGATCGCCCCCCGCCCGGGCCGGGCGGCCCCGGCACGCCCTCCACGTGTGCCCTCGCCACCGCCGCCTCCGCGCGGTCGGGTCGTTCGCCGTGGCCGCGCGGGCGAACGGCTCATGCCGGGACCGCGGTTGGAGACGCCGCCGGCCGCCGGGGCGGACGCCTCGCCGGGCACAGCCGGGAGAGCCCCCGGCCGGCGGAGGGGAGAGGCAGGCCCCTGGGGTCCGCGACGGAGCACAGGGGCCGTGGCCTCACGCCCGCCGCGACCGGGTCACGTACTCCTCCCGCAGGGCGGTGAGGATCCGCGCGGCCTCGGGCAGGTCCGCCCTGCGGCAGCGGGCCGCCGCCGTCGTCAGCCGGGCGACGGCCTCGTGGTACCGCTCCAGCCCGTTGCCCTCGATCAGAGCGGCGATCCGGACCGCCTCGGCCCGCGGCGCCTCGCCGTGCTCCCCGCCGCGCTCATGGTCGGCGACGGCCGCCTCCGCCTCGGCCAGGGCCTCCGGGAAGCGCTGGGCGTCCGCCAGGACCCGGGCCCGGCGGTAGTGCACCGAGCCGCTCTCGTACCAGGGGACGAAGTGCTCGTCGTCCTCGGGCACACCGGCCCGGACCGCGTCGGCCCCGGCCAGATGCTCCAGCGCCGCGTCCAGACCCTCGGCTCCCCGGGACACCATCGTGAGACGGGCGAACTCGCCCATCATGCGGATGATCACGGACGGGTTCGGCGCGTCGGCGTGCGACGCCACGGCGCGCTCGTACGCCGTGGCCGCCGCCTCCCAGCGGTCGGCCGTCGCCAGCGCGGTGGCCGCCTCCGACGCCACCAGGGTGTGCACCGCGCGGTCGTCCTCCCAGGCGTCGACGACGTCCGCGAGCCGCAGGAACTCCTCGGCGGCGGCCAGATGCTCCTCCAGCTCCCGCAGCCCGCGCGCCAGATTCAGCCGGGCCTGGGCCACCAGCCGTTCGTCCAGCCCGGCCGCCGCCCCGTCCGAGAGGACGGACTCCAGCACGGCGACGGCGTCCGCCTGTTGACCGTCGCCCGCCAGGACGTCGGCGAGCTGCAGCCGCACCTCGGTGGCCTCGTGGTACGCCCCCTCCCGGTCGTACCGCGCGGCCGCCTCCGAGAGGTGGCGCACCGCGCCGCCGCCGTCGCCGAGATGCGCGGACGCGTGGCCGAGCAGCGCGTACGTCGGCGCGAGCGCGAACTCGGCGTCGTCGTGGCGGACCGCGTCGGCGGCCGCCCGGTGCAGCAGCTCCGCCGCCTCGGCCGCCTCGCCCCTGGAGAGCAGGAGCTGGGCGAGCAGCGCGCGCGGCGGCGAACCGCGCCAGGGCCGCTCGGAGGCGTCCACGTCCTTCAGGGCCGCGCGCAGCTCCGCCTCGGCTTTCTCGGCGTCGCCCCGGCGGTCGGCGAGGTCCGCCAGGAACTGCCGGGCGTTGGCCGACTGGTGGGGGACCGCGAGGCGCTCCGCCTCGGAGCGCAGCGTACGGGCCAGCTCCTCGCACCGCTCCAGGGCGGGGCCGGAGTCTCCCCCGGGCTGCCGCCGCACCTCCTGGAAGGCGGCGAAGGCGCAGCAGTAGAGCACGCTGAGGTACTCCAGCACGCGTTCCGCGCCCACGTCGTCCCCGGCGGCGGACTCGCCCTCGCCGGGCGCCTCGCCCGTGAACGGGGCCTCGGCCTGGAGGCGTTCCGCCTCGCGCAGGGCGTTGTCGACGCCGGTCCGGATCGCCTCCGCGGACGGCCGCCCGGCGCCGTGGTCCGCCTTCGGCTCCGGCGGGTCCGCACGGTCCGCGCCGCCGTCTCCGGTGTCGGTGTCGGTGTCGGTGTCGGTCTCCGTCTCGGTCTCGGTGTCGCCGGAGGCCGCCGCCCAGGCGAACGAGCGCGTGCGCGCGGAGAGCGCCTGCCAGGGCATCCCGAGCCCCTCGAACAGCTCGGCGGCCCGGGCCAGTTCGGCGGCGCTCTCCCGCTCGCGGTCGTCCTTCGCGAGCCGGGCCGCGCGGTGCTCCGCGAGTTCCGCGCCGAGCAGATCCTCGGGGCCGAGCCGGTCGTCGTGCGCGGCGGAGCCGTCGGCCAGCCGTTCGGCGATCCGGGTCCAGAGCCGTGAGCGTCCGGGGTGCCCCAGCGACGCCAGCCGCCGTGCCTCGCGGACCAGCGCGACGAAGTCGTCGGGAATCTCCGGACCGGCGGCCGCGGTCGCGGAGCCCGCCGGCGCACCCGCCGCCGACGACGGGGGACGCGCGGCGGAGGTCCGCAGGCCGAGCGGCAGCGGCTCGTCGAGCAGCGGGCGCTGTGCGAGGCGCAGCCGGCGGCGGTCCCCGATGTTCGTGGTGCCGTTGCGCTCGTCGAAGGCGGCGGCGAGCAGATCCGCCTCGGACCGGACATGGGCGAGGAGTTCGCCCCCGGTCCAGTTCCGCCCGGGCGGCCCGGCGACGGCGGTGTCGGCGTGACCGTCCTCGGCGAGCCGGGCGAGCAGCACCTCGGCGCCGGTGAGGAACTCCAGCCGGGCCAGCGGAGCGCCGTGCGCCTCGAACAGCGGCCGGTTCTCGGCGAGGATCTCCAGCCCCCGGCCCTCGTTGCGGGAGAGGGCGCAGAACTCCAGGTGCAGTCCGACCTCGTCCAGCATGCCGGTGTTGCCGCGGACCCGCCGGTAGCCGCTGAGGTGGTGGGAGCGGGCCTCGTCCGTACGGCCGGTGCGCAGCAGCGGCAGCAGGGCGCACGCCTGGCTCATCTGCGGCTCCTCGGTGCAGCTGGAGGTCCCCTCCAGGACCGGCCGCCAGCTGTCGAGGGCTCCGGCGTCGTCGCCGGAGGCGACCCGATGCCGTGCGAGATGCCGGGTCTCGCACGCCTCGCAGTCGCTCAGCCCGGTACGGGGCCGGGTGACCCAGAGGTCGTAGGCGTCGGCGACGCCGGCGCCCGTGTGGGCGGCGACGTGGTAGCGCATCGCCGCCACCGGCTGCATGCCGTGGTCGGCCGCCTCGTAGCGGGAGCGCATCTGGTCGATCCAGCCCCGGAGCGCGGTCAGCGGCATCTCGGGGACCTGGAGCAGGGACGTCGTCACCCACTTGAAGCGCCAGAAGACCTGATGGGCCTCCCACTGGCTGAACGACTCCGGTGTGGTGTCCCAGAGCTTCAGCACTCGGGCGAAGACGACGGGGGCCTTGCGGTGCTCGCCGGTGAACTCGTACGCCGCCATCAGCTCCAGCAGCGCCGTGACGAGGACGTCGGGCTGGTCGAAGACCTCGGCCGCCTCGACGAGTTCCTCGGCGGTGACGGTACGCGGCAGTCCGTGCGGGCGCTCGTCGTTCTGGCGCAGCGCCTCGATCACGGCCTCGGGGGTGTCCAGCATCTACAGTTCCTTCCGGGGCTCGGAGCCGGGCGCCGCCGTGCCGGGCCGGTGCATGGCGTGGGTGAGCAGGCCGATGAAGGCCCGGTTGAGCAGGGCGCTCTCGGCGGCCCGGAGCGGCCGGCGGCTGAGCAGCAGGGCCTGTCCGTAGAGGGCCTCGGCGGCCGTGACGGCCAGTCCCCGCTCCGTGATGGTGATCGCCTGGCGGACCAGCGGGTTGAGATGGTTCAGCACGAGCCGGGCGCGCGGGGTCTCGCCGCGCAGGGAGCCGAGGATGTCGGCCCACAGTCCGTCGCTGTCGGCGGCGAGGCTCGACCGGGTCCGCTCGTGGCGCGCCTCCCGGTTGTCCAGCAGCAGCGCGGGGGCGGTGACCGGCTGGAAGTCGCGCAGGACGACATCGCAGTCGTGGACGCCGACGGTCTCCCGGGCGACGGCGAGGAAGGCCGCCGCGCGGAGTTCGGCGTTCGGGTCGACGGCGTCGAGATGGGCGGTGACGGTGGCCGGGTCGAGATCGGCGACGGCCGTGCCGGGGCGGATCTCGGGCAGCCGGTGCACCAGGTCGCGGTCGTAGGTGTAGCCCCCGTTGACGACGCCCAGTCCGGCGGCCGAGGCGATGGGGGCGACCTGGCGGAACTCCTCGACGCTGCGTGTGACCAGGAGCGTCGGGTGGGTCCGCGCGAACTCCTCCAGCGTGACATTGCCGTCGGTGGTCTCGAACGGCAGCCACGGCAGCACGATGCGCAGCAGCTCGTCGTCGTAGCGGGCGAGCGCCTTGACCGCGAGGTGGTGGGTGTCGATGAAGCGGTGCAGCAGGGACGGGTCGCTGGCGGCGAGACCGGTGAGCCAGTCGCGGATCCGCTCGCCCAGCGCGTCCCGTACGGCGGACAGAGTGCCGTCCTCGTACAGCGCCTCCCGGGACGCGGTGGGGCGCAGGCTGGTGGTGTCGACCACGCAGCGGACGAAGAAGGCCCACTCCGGGAGCAGTTCGGGGGCCTGGTCCGTGAGGAGCATGCCCTTGAGGTGCACCCGGTGCCCGGCGCGCCGGGCCGGGCTCATGGCGGTGGGCAGCACATAGGCGACGCCGCGCAGCCCGGCCGCCGGAAGGTCCAGCTCGATGCTGTCGAGCGGGGTGAAGTCGAAGAGTTCCCGGCAGTACGCGGTCAGCGCCTCGCGGCGGGCGAGCGGGGAGCGGTGGGACTCCTCCCACGGCGGTGTCTCGTTGATGCGGTGGGTCTCTCCGCGCGGACCGACGACGGTGACCCCGTGCCGCAGGAGACCGCCGTAGTGCCGGGCCAGGGAGACGACCCGGTCGGGGCTCGTCCACTCGGCGTTGTCGGCGCGCGGGACCAGCGAGACGGTGGTGCCCGGCTCCGGCACGGCCGAGGCGGGCAGGGTGCGGATGGTGTACCGGCCGTCGGAGTGGCCGCGCCATTCGACGGCGGGCGCCGACGGATCGGCCGCCGACCGGCTGAGCACGGTGATCTCGTCGGCCACCACGAAGCAGGCGAGCAGTCCGATGCCGAACTGGCCGATGAAGTCGCCCCGGGCCGCGTCGAGTCCCGCGCCGTCCAGAGCGCCGTCGGGAGTCCGCTTGGAGCTGCGCCCGATGGTGGCGAGGAACCGGTGGACGTCGGCCTCGGTGAGACCGATGCCGGTGTCCGTGACGGTGAGGGCGTCACCGGTGCGCACGGTGATGGAGGCGGGCGCGCCGGGCGCGGCCGCCTGCCGGGCGGTGATGGCGTCCACCGCGTTCTGCAGCAGTTCGCGCAGGTAGACGCGGGGGCTGGAGTAGAGATGGTGGGAGAGCAGGTCGACCAGGCCGCGCAGGTCGACCTGGAAGGTATGGGCGTTCTCGGGGTGGGGCACCTGGCGCAGTCTTTCGATGGGGGCGTCCGCGCCGGGGCGGCACGGGCGCATGCGGGAGGGCGGAGTTCGCGAGTACGGGAGGGCGGGAGTACGGGGCGGGCGGTTTCGGGCGGTTCGGGCGGTTCGGGTCGCGGTGAGCCGCGCGGGCGGGTCCGCACGCGCCGGACGTGCCGGACGTGCCGTGCGGATCGGCGGCGGGGCTGTGACTCCGCGGTCCGGGGCGCGTCCCCCGGGCCCGGGTCCCGTGCGGATCCTCGGGCGCGGGACGGGCCGGTACGGCCGGGGCCGAGCGGCCCGGGCTCAGCGTCCGGCCGACGAACGGTGCTTCCGGTAGGCGTCGGCGGGGTCGGAGCCGTCCAGGTAGTACCAGGGGAACTCGGTGACACGGCCCTCGGTCGCCCGGAAGCACTCCCGGGCGGAGGCGGTGTCCCCGGCCAGCGAGAAGGCCATGGCGAAAGTGTTGAGGACCTGGATCCACGCTCCCCGGGGGACGAAGTCCGGATGCCGGAAGGAGTGGTCGGCCGCCGCCCGCAGGGACGCCGTCACCCGGGGCGCGCCGATGTAGACGGCGTCGGGACCGGAGTCGAGCGAGAGCCATTCCTCCAGGTGGGCCACCGCGACGAGCTGGCCCAGCAGGGTGCCGCCCGGAGCCCCGAACGCGGCTTGGTGCGCGAAGGCGTGCATCTCCTCGTGCGAGCCGCCCCATTTGTCGCAGACCTGCTGGAGCTGCTGCTGATGGGCGCCCAGATGGTGCCGGTCGCGCCGCACCGCCGCCTCGAACCGGCGGCGCGCGACGGTCTGGCCGACCTGCAGACCCCGGCCCGTGAACTGGAGGCCGTACCAGGGCGAGGTCCACCGCGGCTCGCGCTCCGCCGCCTCGTACAGCCACCGCTCGGCCGTGCGCAGCCGGGTGTGGAACACCTCGAACTGCCCGCGTGAGACGTCCTTCGCCCGGGCTCCGGTCCGGGCCTCCCAGCCCCAGCTGATATGACGCATTCCGGCCACGAGCCGGGGGAGCGCCGCTTCGGGTTCCGCTTCGAGGATCCCGGGGATCCACAGCTCCACCCCCTCGGTGTCGCTGACGGCCCGCAGCAACTCCGACCGGTCCTCGCTCTCGGGGCGGGCCTCGAGCACCTGCCGAACGGTGTCCCAGTCCGCCGCCGAGGCGGCCTCCCGCACCCGGGCCACCTCGGGGTCGCCGGAGTCCTCCTGCACCCGCGCGCTGGGTCTGCCCGCCCATCTCCCCAGCGTGAGCCCCCATTCACGGAGCAACGCCATGTCCCACCCCTTGCTGTGTACGAACCGGGAGGGACATGGTCACCCCCCGTGTGGATCTAGTGATTATCATGAGCCTCCGACAATCGCACAGTTGTTTCTCGGCGTCGCCGCAGCCGTCGCCCTCCTCCCCGCGACAGCGCTCCCGGCCCCCGCGCCGAAGCCGGTCGACCGCCCCCCGACCACCCGCCCGCCGTCGGCCCGAAGAGCCGACTGGCCGATTCTCCTACCCGTACGGGGCGCGCCCGGGAGACCTCCCCGCGCGCCGGCGGCTCAGTCCGCCGTCAGCCGCCGGCCCAGGGCCTCCAGACCGTGCCGGAGCCGGCGGAAGTACGTGGCCCGGCTCATATGGAGCCGGCGCGCCAGCTGTTGATGGGTCTGGGGCCGCCCGAGGTAGTAGTGCAGCAGGATCCATCCCGCCTCGGCGTCCTCCGGCAGCTCGCTGTCGGCCAGCGCGCGCACCCCCTCCCGCAGCCGCGCCGCGAGCTCCGCCGCCGTCGAGACGCGCGCCGGCCGCAGCAGCGGGCTGTGCGCCAGCCGGGCCGTGTCCCCGATGTGGGCGAGGGCCCGGCCCACGTCCCGGCCCGTCGGCTGCCGGGAGCCGTCGCCGCCCGGCCCGAGGAAGAGCCGCCCCACCCAGTCGGCTATCGCGTCGCGGCCGAAGTCCTGACTGTGGATCTCGGGCTTCCGGCCGCACCGGTAGACGTCGTCGGCGGTGGTGCCGTGCTGGTGGAACCGCAGAACCCGCAGCAGCCGCTGGTAGTGCGGGTTCGGCGTGGAGACGGTCAGCAGCAGTCCGTTGGCCATCACGTGATGCAGCAGATCCCGCAGCAGCCGCGCGTGCAGACCCCGGTCCGGGCAGTAGGCGGCCCCGAGCACCAGGGACTCCGTCCGGCCGGGGGCGAGCAGCCGGTCGGTGTGCTGCTGGAGCAGGGATTCCACGCTGTTCACGGTGGTGTCGGCGACCCGGACCAGCCCCATGACGCCCACCGCCCGGCCGTCGCCGTCCCGGGCCAGCCGGAAGCCGGCCGGATCGTCGGCCAGCCACCGCTCCACCAGACGGTCCGTCCGCCGGGTGTCCATGCCCCCCTGCCGGGCCCACCGGTGCATCAGCCCGCCGATGTCGTCGGCGTCGCCCGGGACGGAGGTCTGGATCAGACCCGCGGACGGGCTCGCGGGGAACAGGGTCTCGCGGATGGTCTCGTCGCTGCTGAGGGCCATCACCCCCTCGGCGAGCCGGCTCCGGCAGACGGCGGGGGAGTCCAGGGCCAGCTGGCTCCTGCGATGGGTCAGCGCACGGGTCCGCGAACCGCCGTGGGCGGCCGGCTGCCGCCAGCGATGCGCCTGTTCGATCACCCTGCGGAACGGTTCGAGGACGGTGAGACCCAGCTCCGTACGGGTCACGAGACTGAGCCCGCCGAGCGCGTCGAACAGCTCCCGGTCCGCGTTGAGCAGCTCCCGGTCGCCCGCCCACATGGTGGCCAGCCGCTCCAGCGCGGGCCGCCACCGCTCGGCGGGCCGCTCGCGGGAGAGCCGCTCGAAGATCTCCCGTACGACCTGGTCGGCCACGGCCCCGGGGGAGTCGGGCGCGGCGCCCGCGTGCAGGGCCCGGCAGGCCGCGCCGGCGATCAGCGGATTGCCCCCGGCCAGACGCACCACCAGCTCCCGGGCCGGCGGATCCGTGAGCTGCGCCTGTGCCGTGAGCCGCCCGATCCGCTCGTCCTCCCAGGGACGGACCCCGAGGACCGAGGCCCCCGACAGCGTCCAGCCGGGCTGGGCCAGTAAGGAACGCCGGCTCACCACGAGCAGGGGCCGGCCGTCCGCCGCGGGCGCGCTGCCGAAGGGACGTACCGACTCCAGCGCCGCCAGCGCCTCCGGGCCGTCCGCGCCGTCCAGGACCAGCGGCTCCCCGGTGCGCGCGCCGAGCGCCGCCGACACCGCGTCCGCCGCGCCCGGCGCCGACAGATCCACCACCCGCGCCGACGGCAGCCGGGACGCCAGCCAGGTCTTCCCGCTGCCGAGCGGCCCGGTGAGATTCACCAGCCGGTGCCGTTCCACCGCCGCCGCCACCACGTCCGGCGTCGTCCGCGGTGAGGCCCCGGGAGCTGCCGCGTCAGTCATCAGACCACCTGCCACGTTCACCGAACGGTCCGTTGTCGCACACGGCGACCACCTTATTGACCGAGCGTCATGGCGAGAAGACGGTTGCACCACCGGTCTCATCTGAGACTTCCGTGAGACTCCGCTCCACCGGCGCCCGGCTAGCTTGTGTCCGTGGTCACACCAGGCATACGGGGACTGAGCACTCGGGGAGCAGCCATGAACACGCACAGCATGTCCGTACTCGGCCTCACCAGCACCGAGGAGGACGTCTACCGGCACTTTCTGCGGAACCCCGGAACGCCCGAGCGCGAGGTCCACGGGGTGTTCCCGCCCGACCGGGGCAGCGTCGCCCGGGCCGTCGCCCGGCTGCGGGACCTCTGGCTGCTGCACGGCGACGGCGAGAGCACCTGGGCGACCGACCCGGGCGTCGCCGTGCCCCGGCTGGCCGAGGAGCAGCTCGACACCGCCCACCGGACGATGCGTCAGCTGGTCAACACCCGCCCGATCCTCCGGTCGTTGCAGCGCGACAGACCGGGACCGGAGTCCGCGTCCTTCCTCCCCGGCGGCGACGCGGCCCTGTTCCGGCTGGAGGATCTGCGCCAGGTCCGGGCCCACATCGACCAACTGGCCTTCAACGCCCGGTCGGAGGTGCTGGCGGCCGAGCCCTACGACGCCCTCTCGCCGGAGAACATCGCGCACGCCCGGCACCTCGACCTCCGCTGCCTGCGGCGCGGGGTGCGCGTCCGCAGCCTCGTGCGCGCCAAGGCGCTCCAGGACCTCCGTACCCTCGACTATCTGCGGGAGCTGCACTTCGCCGGCGCGAGCATCAGGGTCGCCGACGAACTGTCCGAGCTGATCCTCGTCTACGACCGCCGCACGGCCCTGGTGCCCATCGACGCCCGCGACACCGGCCGAGGCGCCCTGTGCACCGAGGAGGACGGGCTGGTGAACAGCCTCGTCGGACTCTTCGAGAGACTCTGGGCCGCGGCGGCCGACTTCGCCGCCCCGGCGGCGGCCGACAGCGGCCGGGCCGCCCGGCTCACCGACACCCAGCACCTGGTGCTGACCGTCATGTGCGCCGCGAGCAAGGACGAGACCGGCGCCCGCGAGGCCGGGATGTCGCTGCGCACCTACCGGCGGCACATCTCCGACCTGCTGCGGCTGCTCGGCGCGCGCAACCGGGCCCAGGCGGCGCTGCTCGCCCGCGAACGAGGCTGGGTGTGACCTCGGCCCCGGCGCGCCCGCCCGCCCCGCCGGCCCCGGCGCGCCGGACCCCGCCCGCGCCCGTCCCGGCGCTCGCCCCCGGCTGTCCCCGAGCGCCGGACCTCACCCTCCGCCCACCCCGGCGGCGGCCCGCCCCAGGGCCGGCAGCGGCAGACCGAACTCCCGCCGCAGCGCGGACCGCGCGGCCAGCAGACCGCACATCCCGTGCACACCCGGCCCCGGCGGAGTCGCGGCCGAGCACAGATAGACGCCCGGCAGCGGAGTGCGGTACGGATCCCACTGGGCGACGGGCCGGAACACGCTCTGCCGCAGATCGATCGCCCCGGTCGAGATGTCCCCGCCGACGTAGTTGGGGTTGTACTCGGCGTACGCGGCGCCGGACAGCCCGCGTTCGGCGATCACGGTCTCCGCGAATCCCGGGGCGTGCCGCTCGATCGCGGCCCGCACCAGCGGCAGCGGATCCTGGGCGGAGCCGTGCGGCAGATGGGCGTACGCCCAGACCGGGCGGCGTCCGGACGCCGCCCGCCCCGGGTCCGCGACCGCCGGATCCACCACCAGGACGAAGGGCCGGTCGCCCGCCTCCCCGCGGGCGTTGGCCGTCTCCTGCCGGAAGACCTCCGCCGCCGTACCGCCGATGTGCACCGTGCCCGCCCGGCCGACGCCCGGCGCGGACCAGGGGATCGGCTCCGACACGAGGAAGTCCGCCTTGCCGGCGGCCGGACCGTACCGGTAGCGGCCCAGCCCGCGGACGTACCCCCGGGGCAGCCGGCCCCCGGCCAGGCCCGGCAGGGCGGTGGGCGCGGTGTCCAGCAGCACCGCCCGCGCCCCGCCCAGCTCCCGCAGATCGGTGATCCGCCGCCCGGTGTGCAGAACGCCGCCGTGCGCCCGGATGTCGGCCGCCATCGCCTCGGCGATACGGAAGCTGCCGCCGCGCGGCAGCGGCCAGCCGGGACCGTGGGCGAGCTGCGCCAGCAGCAGCCCGACGGCCGCGCCGGGCAGCGACGGCAGCGGACCGATCAGATGGGCGGCCGTCCCCGCCAGCAGCGCCCTGGCCTCCTCCCCGGCGAAGGAGCGCGGGCCGAGGCGGGTGCCGTGGAGCAGCACCCGGCTCAGCAGCGCCGGGGCGGCCCGGAGCCCGGACGGACCGCGCAGATCGGACAGGAGCAGCTCGACCATGTCCGCGCTGCGCGCCAGCAGCGGTTCCATCAGCCGCCGCCAGCGCGGTCCGTCCGGGCCGAGACCGGCGCAGGTCGCGTCGAGGTCATGGTGGGCGAGCGCCGCCCGCCCCCCGTCGAGGGCGTGCGCGTAGCTGATCTCCGGGCGGAGCATGTCCACCCGCTCGGCGAGGCCGAACTCCCGGAAGAACGGGGAGGCGACGGCCATCGGGTGCACCGCCGAGCAGATGTCGTGGACCACGTCGGAGTCGAAGAGAGCGGCCCCGCGCAGGCCGCCGCCGATCGTGTCGGCGGCCTCGTACACCGCCACGCGCAGTCCCGCGCGGGCCAGGACGACGGCGGCCGAGAGCCCGTTGGGCCCGCTGCCGACGACGGCCGCGTCCACCTCGCTCACCGGCCGTGCTCCTCTTCGGCGACGATCTCCCGGACGGCTTTCCGGACGGCTCTCCGGACGGACTCCCGGGCCGCCTTCCGATCGGTCTCCCGGACGGTCTCCCGGACGCTTCGCCGGCCGGTCGGGGCGCGCCTCATGTCACTGCCACCCGTTGACGGCGGTCGCCGCGCCCTCGGGGGTACGGGGGGAACGGCCGGACGCACGGTCGGCCAGGGCGGGGTTCATCCGGCTACTCCTGCGGTGGGAAGGGCCGACGGGGCGTCGGACGGCCCCTCGGCGGGGGCGGGGGGCCCGGCGAGGGCGCCGTCGGCGAACTGGGCGGCGGCCAGCCGCCGGTAGAGGTCGTCGTTCTGGATGAGCTGCGGATGCGTGCCCACGGCGCGCACCCGGCCGCCGTCCAGGACCACGATGCGATCGGCCTCGACCACGGTGGAGATGCGGTGGGCGATCGCGACGACCGCGCAGCGGTGGGCGATGCGCCGCAGACTGTCGCGGAGCGCCGCCTCGGCGTCGGAGTCCAGATGGGCGGTGGCCTCGTCGAGAAGGATCACCGCGGGCTTCTGCAGCAGGGCGCGCGCCACGCACAGCCGCTGCCGCTGCCCGCCGGAGAGCCCGATGCCCTGGTCGCCGAGGAGGGTGTCCAGACCGTCGGGCAGCCCGGCCACCACCCCGGTGAGTCCGGCGAGTTCGACGGCCTCCTCGATGTCCTCGTCGGAGGCGTCCGGCGCGGCGTAGACGATGTTCTCGCGGAGCGTTCCGCGCATCGCCGCGTTGTCCTGCTGGACATAGCCGACCCGCTCGCGGACCTCGGTCGGCGGCAGATGGGCGATGTCCCTGCCGTCCAGGACGACGGTTCCCCGGCCGGGCCGGTAGAACCGCTCGATCAGCTGGAAGACCGTGGTCTTGCCCGCGCCGGAGACGCCCACCAGGGCGGTGAGCCCGCGGCGGGGGACGGTGAAGGAGACCCCGTCCAGAACCGGCCGGTCGCCGTAGCCGAAGCCGACGTCCCGGAACTCCACGGCCGGATGCCCGCCGTCGGGCGCCGGCGCCGGCGCGGGCGGCCCCGCGACGCCGTCCGGGCCGGGGGCGTCCTCCTGCGGCAGCCCGGCCAGCTCGTCCACCCGCTGCACCGCGGCCCGGCCCTGCTGATAGGTGCCGATCGACAGGAACACCAGGACCAGCGGCGACACGAGGTAGAAGAGGTACATCGTGAAGGCCGTGAAGTCGGCCACGCCGAGGGAGCCGGTCGCCACCCGGGCCATGCCGAGGCCCATCACGGCGGCCAGCGACGCCTGGAGGCCGACGTTCAGCACCGGCGACAGCAGCGCGTTGAGCACCGTCACCCGGTTCCCGGACCGGCGGGCCCGGTCCGCCAGCTCCGCGAGCCGGTCCTCCTCACGGCCCTCGGCGTTCGACGCCTTCACGGTCGGCAGGGCGGCCAGCACCCGCTGGAGATCGGCGCCGAACGCGCCGGTGTCCGCCCGGTTCACCAGGGCCGCCTTGCGCAGGCCCCGGGCCACCCACACGGAGGCGACGCTCGCGACGCCGAGACAGCCGACGGTCACCAGCAGCAGCCAGACGTCGATCAGGGCCATCATCACCACCCCGCCGACCACGATCAGACCGTTGAGGACGATCTGCGCGAGACTCTGCGTGAGCGCGATCTTCATCAGCGCGGTGTCGCCCACCAGCCGGGTGTGCACATCGCCCTGCCGCTGCGCGTTCAGATGCGCGAGATCGGCGCGGAGCACCTTCCCCGACAGCAGGACCCGGGCGTCGCGGACGATGTTCTCGCCGGCCCGGCCGATGAGATACCCCTGGGTCGCCGAGAGCGCGGCGTCCGCCACGAACAGCACGGCCAGCAGCGTGATCAGCCCGGCGACCGGCCGGTTCCCCCCGACCGCCTCGATCAGACCGGCCACGAGCTTGGGCTGTACGAGCGTGGACACCACCCCCACGACGCCCAGCAGCACCCCGCCCAGCAGCAGCTTCCGCTGAGCGCGGGTCAGCTTCCGGATCAGGCCGCGCGCGGCGGCCTTCGACGGCGCGGCCGGATCCGGGGCGGTCGCGGTCGCCGCGGGCGCGGGGGCGGTGGCGGTCACGGCCGCTCCCCCCGGTCCTCGGCCCGGACATAGCGGCTGATGTGGACCGGGCTCTCGTCCACGACGAACGGCGCGCCCGACCAGTCGCCGTGCCGCGACACCGGCACGAGCCCGGCGTCCGCCGCGTACGCGTCGACGTCCTCCGGCGTGGTGAGCCGGGTGATCTCGGTGCCCACCCGCACACCGCCCCCCTCGTGCCAGAGATGGGAGGTGTGCCAGAGATTCCGCTCGGGGAGCAGCGTGGAGTACGTCTGGAGCCCGGTCCCCGGCTCCGGGTAGGGCACGAAGAACGAGGTCCGGGCGCGCCCGTCGTGCAGCACATGGACGACGCCCGGATTGTGGGTCTCCACCACCAGCGCTCCCCCGGGGGCCAGATGAGCGGCCGCCCGCGCCACGGCGGCGCGCTGCGCGGCGGGGTCGACCACCAGGGACAGGGTGGCGCAGACACAGTAGACGAGTCCGTACCGGGAGCCGTCGTCGTAGACGCGGATGTCGCCGTGGACGGGGGTGACGGACACGCCCGACTCCTCGACGGCGGCGCGGAGCCGTTCGAGCATCTCCGGCGAGGAGTCCACCCCGACCACCTCGCCGGTGAGGCGCGCGAGCGGCACGGCGACGCGTCCGGTGCCCACGCCCAGTTCGAGGGTGCGCCCGCCGGGGTGCCAGGCGGCCAGGGTCTCGGCGGTGCGCTCGGCGGAGCCGTCCCGGGGGAACAGCCGGTCGTAGAAGCCGGCGAAGGCCCTCCCGTAGCCGATGTCCGCGATCTCGGGGGCGGTGGTCGACGGGTCGGTGGTCGACGGAGCAGTGTCCGGCGCGTCGGTGGTCGACGGAGCGGTGTCCGGCGCGTCGGTGGTCGACGGAGCGGTGTCCGGCGCGTCGGCGTGGGGCGGGGCGGTGTCCGGCAGGTCCGGGTTCGGCCCGGCGGCGTTCGAGGGTGCGGTCGCGGTGCTCACGCGTGCTCGCTTTCTGCCGCCGGTGCGGACGTGGTGCGCATCGGCGTGTAGGGGGAGACGAAGATGATCTCGGGCTCCTCGCTGTCGTCGTAGCCCGCGTTGCGGACGAGCGTGAACTGGAAGCCCTTGACGCCGGGAGCGCCCGAACGCTCGATCCCGGCCCGGAAGTAGGCCGTCAGCATCCGGTATCCGGGCAGCCCGCGGGCCGTCTGGAAACCCTTGTCGAGATGGCGCATCACCTCGGTGCCCAGATCGAACACCGCCTTCTCGGCGCGCCGCTCGGGGAACCAGACGATCTGGTGGGCCCGGCGCCCGGCGATGACCTCCACGGGCGACCAGTCGGAGGTCTCCCCGGCCTCGTTGAGGGTCCGGCAGTAGAACTGCAGATCGTGCTGGGCCGGGGTCGGGGCGAAGAAGCGCCAGTTGGGGAAGAGCGTGGAGAACACGTCGAGCTTGACGACCCGGCTGAACGTCGGCAGGGGGTGCTGGGTGCAGACCGTGCCCACCAGGGCGAGCCCGGCGAGCAGCCGGAAGGTCCCGTCCGTGCCGCCGAAGTGCCGGGCGAGCAGCTGCCGCGCGGGCCGTGAGATGACCGTGGTGCTCACCGTGCCTCCTGGTCCGCCGTGGCGGTGTGCTGCCCGGACGGGGCCGGGGCGGTGGTGTCGCCGAGGAAGGCCAGCAGATGGCGGACGGCCTCGGCGGCGAACTGCGGATCGGTGAGGATGCCCTCGTGGTCGGATCCCTCGACCACGGCGCTGCGGACGGTCCGTCCCGTCCCGTGCGCGTCGGCGAGATCCTTGTGCATCAGCAGATGGTCGGGATCGCGGTCCACGGTGTGCTGGGCCGACAGCACCAGGGCGTGCGCGTCCAGCGGGGCGAGCGGCCCGGTGAAGGAGCGGAAGTCCCGCTCGGCCGCGCGCCACTCGCGCAGCGCCGCGGTCCACACCCGGTGGTCCGCGTACTCGGCCATCGCCCTGCTCCGCACGGTGGCGGGCAGATTGCGCACCCACTCGGGGGTCTGCATCAGGATCCCGAGGCCCAGCCGCAGGCTCACGGCGGTCGTGCCGATCATCTCCTCGACGAAGCGGGCGTTCTTGCCCTGCTGGTCGGAGCGGTCGAGCTGCTCGGGGTGGGAGCTGTCGACATAGACGACGGAGTGCACCCGCTCGCCGAGCCGGACCGCGGCCCGGCGGGCGATCTCACCGCCCAGGGAGTGTCCGACCAGCGACACCTGGCGTCCTTCGGGGACCGCCGCGCGGACCAGATCGACCAGGTCGTCCACCGACTCGTTCAGATGGTGCGGTGTGTCGGCGCGGCGTCTGCTGGGCCCGTAACCGGCCCGGCTGTACGCCAGCCACTGCCGGCCGTCGGCGTTGAGCGCGCGGGTGTACCAGCTGAAGTGCGCGGGTATCGCGCCGAGTCCGTGGACGAGGACCACGACCGGACCGGAGCCGTGCCCGGTCATCGTGCCGTCGTGGAACAGCTCATTGCCGTGCCGGGTGGTCACGGTCGAGCCGTGGGCGCGGTCGGTGGCGCGCAGCCGGCGGTGGGCGGCGACCGCCGAGGCCGCGACCGCGCCGCCGGCCAGCAGCAGGCCCATGGTCCCCAGCATCCGGTCGTCCCGGCCGGCGACCGCGGGATGGCTGCGGGGCGTGCTGGTGTAGGCGACCATCGGATGCATCGCGGCGAAGGCGGGGACGAATCTGCCGAGCCCCATGACGAAGCCGTTCGCGACATGGAACGAGGCGACGGCGCCGATCACCGGCCGGGTCAGCAGGCCGCCCTTGAGATAGAGCACCGGGAAGAGGCACTCCAGGGCCAGCACGCCGTGCGCGAGGGTCCGCGCGGAGCGGGGGTAGCGCTTCGTCAGCCGCCAGACGCCCTCGTGGCCGTAGGTCCTGGTGCGCATGACGCCGCTCAGGGCCGCGCCGGTACGCCAGTCGCGGCCGAGGAGCTTGACCCAGCCGGAGACCGCGTACGACAGATTGGACTGGATCGCGACGTACCACAGCAGGGCGTCCTGGGCCTGGGGCGTCGGCGCGAGCCGGGCCAGGCCGGTCGCGGTCTGCACCAGACCGGAGGCCTGGTCGGAGCCGTCGGTGCCGTAGCGGTGGGTCGGGTAGAGCAGGGCGCCGCTGACGCCGAGGAAGAGATTGGCCGCTCCGCGCCAGCGGCCGTCGCCGGGCAGCAGCAGGGCCGCGCTCGCGGTCGCCCGGGCGCTGTGCAGGACCGTCGTGGTCCGTTCGTCGGCGACGGCGTCGAGCAGTTTGCGCAGCGGTCTGCCGTAACGGGCGTGGCCGTGTCTGGCGATCGCCCAGTCGTTCAGCCCGCCCGGCCGCTTCTGCTTCCGGTTGACGAGGTGTTCCAGGCTGGACAGCAGGGAGGTCACCGCCGACAGGCGCTCGGACGCTCCCATCGCCTGGTTGCGGGAGAGGGGCATGGGGCCGCTGAGGGCGGACAGCACCGCTCGGGCTGTGGGCCTGGATCGTCGCGGCTGGGCGAGGGGAGAGGGCATGGAAGGTTCTCCTGGACGGAAGTCGGTCTTGCCCGCCGTCGGTTCGGCGGCCCCCGCCGCCGGTGGGGACCGGCGGCGGGGACTGTTCGGCATGGGCACTGCCGGTTCGGGAAGCGCTGCGGTGCGAGGTGTCGACGGCCGGCCGGCGCCGGTTCACCGTCCCGGCCGGGCCGTCGACGGCCCGGTCAGCCGGGACCGGTCTCCGGTTCCGGACACGGGTTCAGCGGTCCGCCGTCCCGGCCGGCCACGAAGGCGTTCACCGGAGCCGGGCGTCCGGTCACTCCAGTACCGGCTGGGTCTCGCCGATCGAGCCGCCGTCCCGGCCGGCCACGAAGGCGTTCACCAGCGCCCCGCCGATGATGACTCCGCACACCACGGCGGGGGTGGCCATGATGGGCGCGCGGGCGGTGACGAACCGGCCCCGCACGTCCTGGATGCCGATGTCGGTGAGGGCGCCTGGGCGGTTCAGGAAGGACACGTCGTTCATGGGGATCTCCTCGTCTGACGGACGGTTGGGTTCGCGGTCACTCCAGCACCGGGCTGGTCTCGCCGATCGCGACGGAGACGGCGACGCCGAGCGCGATGCCCGCGCCGAAGGCCGCCACGGCGACCGGGGTGGCCGCGACGGGGGCGGCCGCGGCGACGGCGAACCCCGGGTCGGTCTCGGACAGTTCGGGCGTCGTGAACGGCACGACGGGGCACACGGCAACGCTCATGGTGGTCTCCTGGGGTGTTGGAGGGCGGCGGCGGGGCCCGCTCAGAGCCGTGGCTCCTGCTCGCTGCCGATGATGTGGCCCATTCCGCCGCCGTGCACGCACTCCGACACGGCGACGAACGCGACGGCGAGGGTGACCGGGGCGATGGTGGTCTCGGTGGACCCGGGGTCGGTCTCGGTCAGCGCCCGGGCGGTGACGGGCGTCGCCGGACAGCGGGGAGTTCCCGCGAGCCTCCGGCGCGGGGCGAGGCTCACTCGAGCACCGGGCTGGTCTCGCCGATGATGGCCCCCGCCGCGTAGGCGATGACCACGGCGGCGGCCACGGTGGCGATCACCTGGGTGGCGGCGACCGGAGTCACGCTGTCGAACACCTGGCCCTCGGCGCTCTCGTCGAGCGGACCGATGGAGTCGGCCCAGGTCCGCGATCTGACCTGTTGCAAGGTTTCCCTCCTCTGTCGGCCTGGCCGGAGCCGGGGACGCGCCGGCCAGGTGGGTACGGAGGCGCGCTCCCGGGTCCTCGCGGGCCCGTCGGGAGCGGCGTTCCGTCTTCGCAACCACCTTGGCGACGGCGTTGGTCGAACGGAAGATCGTCGCCTGGCACAAGGCTGCAAGGTCGCCCGCAGGATGGTGCAGCGGCCGCCGACGCGGCCTCGCGGCGTTTCGGAGGGCGGGGGAGCGGGGCACTGTTGAGGGTCGTCCCGGCCGTCGGCGTCCCCGAGTGCCGTATGTTTCGCGGCTGTTGACGCCTCGGGCCGGACGCCTTCCGGCCGCCGACGCCGTGGGGCGGACGCCCCCGGCGGCCGGTCTCCCCGGTCTCCCGGCCGGCGGAGCGACTCGCGCGGGGCCCGCGGAGAGGCGGCCCCGGCCAAGGGCCGGGCGGATCCCGGGATTACCGCTCTGCGGCGTCCCCGACTCGCGTTCAATGGTGTCCGACCGAAGCTCGGACTGATGTACGAGACGGGTCGGCCGCACGGCAACGGGCGCGGCGGTACGGCAGACAGGGGCGGGGGCACCGGCATCGGACGGCACACGGGCGCGGACCGCCCCGAGCCGCGCCGCCGTCCCCCGGCCACGGTGGTTCGTCGATCGAGAGGAACGCGGAATGAAGACGCGAGGCAGATCGCGGATAGGGCTCGGGGTCGCCGTCGCGGCCCTGATGGCGTCGTTCGCGGCGGCGCCGGGGACCGCTCAGGCCGACTCCGGGCGCCGCTGCTCCGGCGGCTATGTGGCCCTCACCTTCGACGACGGCCCGACGAGCGCGACGGCCGCGTATCTGAAGGCGCTGCGCGACGCCGGACGGGTCAGGGCCACCTTCTTCGTGACCGGCTCCCTGGCCCAGGCCGACCCGGACGGGACCCGGCGGATCGCCGCCGAGGGCCACGCGATCGCCAATCACTCCTACACCCATCCCAACCTGGTCGAACTCGACGCGGCCACCGCGTTCGCGGAACTGCGCGACACGAGCCGCGTCGTCCGCGCGCAGACGGGCCGTGCGCCGGTCTTCTTCCGGCCGCCGTTCGGGAGCACCGACGCGCGGACCCGCCAGGACGCCGCCAGGCTCGGGATGACCGAGGTGATCTGGACGGCCGACACGGTCGACTGGAGCGGCATCCCCGCCGACGCCATCGCGGCGAACGCGCTCACGGTCCGGCCGGGCGGCATCATCCTGCTCCACGACGGTCTGCCGACGACCCTGGAGGCCATCCCGAAGATCGTCGACGGACTCGCCGAACGCGATCTGTGCGCGGGCCGGATCGTGCGCTCGGCCACGCCGGTCGAGGCCTGGCCGGGGCTGACCTTCCACGCCAAGGCCGCGCGCTGGTGACCCGGGGCGGGTGACGACCCGTACGGTCGAGGCCGCTCCCGCCGGAAATCGGCCAAGAGATCCCTTTCTGCCATTCACCGGGAACCCGGCCACGCCGCCGCGGCCTGAGGACTAGACAGGGCTGCACAGGGCTGCACAGGGCTGCACAGGGCTGCACAGAGCGGGCCGGGAGGGCCGGTCGCGGTCCGGGGCGGGGGAGGTCGGGCGATTGGCCAGGGTCGATACGGCGGCGGCCGCGTACGGGGTCGTGAGGCGGCCCCGGTGCACACGGGCCGGAGACCGTGCCGCGCCCACGCGGGCGGCCCGGGGCGGCGACCCCGGTCGTCCGGGGCGGACGGCGCGTCCGGGGCGGACGGCACGGGCGGTGCGGGCGGCGCGTCCGGCGCGGTCGGTGCGGGGCCTCGCGCGGGAGGACCGGTGAGCCCCCGACGGCCCGTGCGCCGCCGAGGCCGTGGGCGGGTCCGGGGCCCGGGCCGGGGGAAGAGTCTCCGCCCGGCCCGTCCCGCCGCGGTCCTGCTGGCGGCCGCGGTCGTCTGGAGCGCGGTCGCCGGACTGCTGCGGTGGCTCGCCGCCCACCCCGCCGTCGTCGCCCTGCTCCTCGTCGCCGCGGTCGGCGCACTCGCCCTCTGGGCGCTTCGGCGGCGCGAGCGGGCCCGGTGGGAACGGGTCCGGCGGCAGGCGCTGCGCTACGCGATGCCGCAGATCGACGCCCTGCACCACCGCCAGTTCGAACACGCCGTACGGGATCTGATGCGCCGGGACGGATGCCCGGACGCCGTCCAGGTCGGGGGAGCGGGCGACGACGGAGCCGATGTGAAGGCGACCGATCCCTTCGGGCGGCTCTGGGTCATCCAGTGCAAGCACCGCCGGGCCGGACTCTCCGGAGCCGCGGTCGGCACCCCCGATCTGCACGTCCTCAACGGCACCGGACGCCCCGTCCACCACGGCGACGTCGTCGTCCTGGTCACCAACGGCCGCTTCACCGCCCAGGCGGTCGCCTTCGCCCGCTCCCAGCGGCTCCACCTCGTCGACCGCACCCTCCTCGCCCAGTGGGCCGCCGGCTCGACACCGCTGTGGGAACTGCTGCGCGCCGTGCCCCCGCCCCGCCGCCCGACGCGTCTGTCCTGACGCCGGGCCGCCCCCGCGCCCGGGCCCGCGCACGCCTCACCCGACCGGCGGCGGCGGACCCCGGGCCCCGCCGTCCCGTGTCGCGGGAGCCCGGGCTTCGGTGTGAAGTGGCCCTGGACGGGCTACCCGACAGAGGCCGGGCACGGACCGACAGCGCCCCGGCCGGAGACAAGGGAGGCATACGATGCCGGCAGGATCGAGTCCCAAGCGGGAACGGCAGTACGAGCACATCAAGGACAGCGCGCGCGGGCGAGGCGCGTCCGAGCGCCGGGCGAAGGAGATCGCGGCCCGGACGGTGAACAAGGAGCGCGCCCGGGCGGGCGAGTCGAAGACGGCGAGCAAGACCTCCACCCGCGATCCGAAGTCCGCGTCCCGGCGCGGCGGACAGCGCTCCCACTCCGGCGCCCAGGGCCCCACCAAGGACCAGCTCTACGCGGAGGCCCGGAAGAAGAACATCGACGGCCGGTCCAGCATGAACAAGGACCAGCTCCGCAAGGCCCTCGGCCGCTGAAGCCCCCGGCCGCGTCCCGGCCCCGCCCGGGACGCGCCGCCGGCGGAGCACGCCCGCCCGCCGGGGACGCCCGTACGGCGGAGGGCCCGGCCCGGAGCGTCAGTCCAGGATCTGCGTCAGCTCGTTCCGTCCCGGCGCGCAGACGACCCGCCCGTACGCGCCGTTGACGATCGGCAGATACGGCGGGACGTGGCCGCACTCCACATCGGCGATGATCGGCACCTTCAGGGGGCCGAGCGCGTCGAGGACCGCCTCGTGCTGGCTGAGCGAGCCGCTGTCCGGAGCGCTGGTCCGGCCGACGAGAACCGCGTTCGCCCGGTCGAAGAATCCGGCGAGCCGCATGCCGTGCAGATTCCGGCAGATGGCCAAGGCGTCGTTGTCGGCCGCCTCCACATAGACCAGCAGCCCGTCCGGCGACTCCTCGCGCGCGAAGGCCGAGACGTCGAGATAGGGCGTCCCCGCGAGATTGCACAGCATCTCCACGCATCCGCCGATCAGCCTCCCCTCGGCCACCACGTCGCCGCCGCCGTCGAGCCGGGTCCAGGAGCCCGGAGTGTCGAGGGTGAACTCCCGCGTCTCGGGGAAGACCGCGAAGTCGTCGAAGCCCGCTCCCCGGTGCCGGCCGGGCGGCCGCTGGACGATCCGCGCCCGCGGCGGCGCGGTGACGATGTCGAGCCAGGACACCAGCCCCTCGGGCACGCGATAGGGCGTGTCCATGAGGTTGTTGCCGTGGACGGTCGCCGTCCCGGTGAGCAAGGTCAGCGGTGTCATGAGGGTCGAGAGGTCGGAGAAGCCCACGAGCCAGGTCGGTTCCGCCTCCCGCAGCCGGTCCCAGTCGAGCAGCGGGATCAGATCGATCGCCGTCTCGCCGCCCCACGGCGGCACGACGGCCCGGATCGAGGGATCGGTCAGCATCGCCGTCAGCTCGCCCGCGCGATCGGCCGCCGAGGCGCTGACATGACCGGAACCGTCCATGCACCGCCCCACGACGACCTCGTACCCCCGGTCCCGCACCTCCTGGACGGCGACCTCGAGCCGCGCGCGCAGCTCCTTCGCGACGCCGCTGGAGGGAGAGGTGACGGCGACACGGTCACCGGGCGACAGCGGGCGCGGATATCGAACTGGCATACGCCGGATTCTGACATGGGCCCGGCCGCGACGGCATGGGGTTTCCCGTGCCGCGAGCCGGGCCGCGTCGGCCGGGCGTCGTGCGCGTCGGCCCGGGCGCGGCCGGAACGGCTGCCGTGCGCGAGCCGGTCCGTCGCGCCCCGGCTCGCGGCCGGGGGCGTGCGCGGCGCGCCGGCTCCTTGTGCTCGTCGTACATCGAGCCCGGGACGGCCGGCGGTCCGGAGGGCGGTGCGCGGTGTTCCGCGGCCGGCGGCGAGGCCGTGTGCCGCGCGGCCTTCCGTGAGCGCCGGACGCCGCCGACGTGCCGTGTGCGGCTCGGCTCCCGTATCGGGTCGAGAGGCGACCGGAGAGTCACTCCTGGATGCGTAACTCTCCGCCCCGACAGCAGAAATCAGCCTGCAACACCTGGACAGTGCAGTTATCGCGGATTAACTTAACGAGTGTTCCCGGCGGATGCGCCGGGCGCCCGAGGAAGGAAGTGCCACCGTGCGCCGCAGCGTGTTCACCGAGGATCACGAGGCGTTCCGGGCGACCGTCCGCGAGTTCATCGCCAAGGAGGTCGTCCCCTACTACGCCGACTGGGAGCGGGCGGGCCGGGTCCCGCGCGACCTCTATCGCAAACTGGGCGCGCTGGGCGTCTTCGCCATCCAGGTGCCCGAGGAGTACGGCGGCGCGGGCGTCGCCGACTTCACCTACCAGGCCGTGATCCGGGAGGAGTGCGGACGCGCGGGAGTCGGCCTCGGCGCGGACACCGTGCACACCTGCCTGGTGCTGCCCTATCTGCTGGAGTTCGGGAACGAGGAGCAGAAGCGGCGCTGGCTGCCCGGGTTCCTCTCCGGCGAGATGATGACCGCCATCGCCATGACCGAGCCGGGCGCCGGTTCCGACCTCGCCGGCATGACCACCCGCGCGCGGCTCAGCGAGGACGGCGCGCACTACATCCTCAACGGCGCCAAGACCTTCATCACCGGCGGCGCCCAGGCCGATCTCGTCCTGGTCGTCTGCCGCACCGCCGACCAGGACCCGGACGACCGCCGGGCCGGGCTGTCGATCCTCTGCGTCGAGACCTCGTCGGAGGGCTTCGCCGTCGGGCGCAGGCTGGACAAGATCGGACTGCGCGCGCAGGACACCGCCGAGCTGTCCTTCACCGACGTCCGGGTCCCGGCGGCGAATCTCCTCGGCGAGGAGGGCGCGGGCTTCTCCTACCTCACCCGCAATCTCGTCGTGGAACGCCTCGGCGCCGCCCTCAACGCGTACGCCGGCGCGTCCGGCGCGATCGGCTTCGCCCGGGACTATGTGCGCGAACGCCAGGTCTTCGGCCGGCCCGTCGCGGCGTTCCAGAACACCAAGTTCGTCCTCGCCGAGTGCGCGGCCGAGGTCGCCGCCGCCCAGGCCTTCGTGGACCGCGCCCTCGAAGCGCACGCGGCGGGCGAGCTGACGCCCGCCGACGCGGCGAGGCTCAAGCTCTTCTGCACCGAGACCGCCGGCCGTGTCATCGACAAGTGCCTCCAACTGCACGGCGGCTACGGCTACATGCTCGAATACCCGATCGCCCGCCTCTACGCGGACACCCGCGTCTCCCGGATCTACGCCGGGACCAGCGAGGTCATGAAGACGATCATCGCCAAGGACCTCGGGCTCTGAGCCCGCGACCCCCACCTCTCCCGGAGGACCCCATGCGCGACGCCGTGATCGTCGACGCCGTACGCACCCCTGTCGGCAAGCGCGGAGGCTCGCTCTCCGCGCTCCACTCCGCCTCCCTCTCCGCCCATGTCCTGAACGCGCTCGCCGAGCGCACGGGCCTCGACCCGGTCCTCGTCGACGATGTGATCTGGGGGTGCGCCTCCGCCGTCGGCATGCAGGCCGGCTGTGTCGGCCGCGCCGCCGTGCTGGCCGCGGGCTGGCCCGAATCCGTCCCCGGTCTGACGATCGACCGCCAGTGCGGCTCCTCCCAGCAGGCCGTGCACCAGGCCGCCGCCGGAGTCGTGTCGGGACAGTACGACGTGGCCGTCGCCGGCGGTGTGGAGATCATGAGCAGGCTCCCGCTGGGCACCTCCCGGGGGGACGGCGCCTTCGGCGAGCCGTTCGGCCCGGACGTCTGGGACCGCTACGGCGGCGTCCGCTTCCACCAGGGCACGGGCGCCCAGCTGATCGCCGACGAGTACGGCATCACCCGCACCGAGATGGACCGGCACGGTCTGGAGTCCCACGCCCGCGCCGCCCGCGCCGTCGACGAGGGCCGTTTCAAGGACCAGATCACCCCCGTCCCGGTCACCGGGGAGGACGGCGCCCCGCGCGTCTTCGACACCGACGAGGGCGTACGCCGCGGCTCCACGCTCGAGAAGCTCGCCGGACTCAAACCCGCCTTCCGCGACGACGGCTCCATCACCGCGGGCAACGCCTCCCAGGTCTCCGACGGCTCCGCCGCGCTGCTTGTCACCACCGGCGCGTTCGCCCGCTCGCAGGGCTGGACCCCGATGGCGCGCGTCCACACCGCCGTCGTGGCCGGAACCGACCCCGTCACCATGCTCAAGGGACCCATCCCCGCCACCGCCAAGGCGCTGAAGAAGTCCGGGCTCTCCCTGGACGACATCGGCGTCTACGAGATCAACGAGGCGTTCGCCTCCGTCACCCTGGCCTGGCTGCGCGCAACGGGCGCGGACCCCCGGCGGATGAATCCGCTCGGCGGCGCGATGGCCATCGGCCACCCCATCGGCGGCTCCGGCGCGCGCATCATGACCACGATGGTCCACCACATGCGCGACAACGGCATCCGCTACGGACTCCAGTCCATGTGCGAGGGCGGCGGCATGGCCAACGCCACCATCCTCGAACTCCTCTGAGGACGCCCGCCCTCCGGGTGAGCCCGCGCCCGCGCCCCCGCACGGGCCCCGCCGGCGTCCACCCCGCCCTTCCCCGCCGCCCCGGGAACGCCCCTCGCCCGGCGAGCCCGGCGGACCCGGTGCGCCCGCCGGACCCGGTAGACCCGGTGCGCCCGGCGGCGTACGCGTGAGGGCGGCGCGTACACCCGCCCGCCCGCCGCCGTACCCGCCCGTACCCCCGAGCCCCCGTACCCCGCCCGACGCCTCACCGGAGGAACCCCTCATGTCCGATCTCGTCCTCACCTCGTTCGACGACGGCGTCGCCGTCGTGACGATCAACCGTCCCGAGGCCCGGAACGCGGTCAACCGGGCGGTGGCGGACGCCGTCGCCGCGGCCGTCGACGAGCTGGACGCCCGTGACGACCTCGTCGTCGGAGTGATCACCGGCGCGGGCGGCTCCTTCTGTGCGGGGGCCGACCTCAAGGCCCTGGCCGCCGGGGAGCGCTCCGGCATCCCGGGCCGGGGCTTCTGCGGCATCGCCGAGACGCCGCCCGCCAAACCCCTGATCGCCGCCGTGGAGGGGTACGCCCTCGGCGGCGGCACCGAACTCGCCCTCGCCTGCGACATGATCGTCGCCGCCGAGAACGCGACCTTCGGCCTCCCGGAGACCAAACGCGGTCTGATCGCCGCGGGCGGCGGTCTGGTACGGCTGCCGAGGCGGATCCCGTACACCGTCGCCATGCGGTACGCGCTCACCGGCGACTTCCTCCCCGCCGAGACGGCCCACCGGTTCGGCATGGTCAATGAACTGGCCGAGGAGGGCGGGGCGCTGGACGCGGCCCTGGCCCTCGCGAAGAAGATCGCCGCCAACGGACCGCTGGCGGTCCGGGCCACCAAGCGGATCGTGGCGGAGTCCGCCGACTGGCCGGCCGAGGAGGTCTGGGCCCGCAACCGGGCCGCCTGCGAACCGGTCTTCGCGTCGGCGGACGCCAAGGAGGGCGCGCTCGCCTTCGCCGAGAAGCGCGCTCCGCGCTGGGGCGGACGCTGACGCCCCGAGCCCTCTAGGGCCTCTCTTTCGGATCTTGCCGGGCTCGCGTGCCCTGGCACCGCACTCCCCCTGCGCCTGGCGGCGCGGGAGGCGCCCCCACGCCGCGTTGTCGTCAATCGCCGATGGCCCCCTGCGCCTGGCGGCGCGGGAGGTACCCCCACCGCATGGACTCATTCCTCCGCCTTGCGATGCACGTCACCAGGCCCCGCTCCCTGATCCGGCCTGATCCAAAAGAAAGACCCCAGCCCCCGCGCGCCGCCCCCGAGCCCCCCGCGCCCGAGCCCCCGCGCCCCCGGGCCCCGCGCGCCCCCGCTGTGCCCCGAGGAGAACCACCGCCGCAGACCCGAGGCGACGACCCGGGCATGACCGGACAAAGGAGTTCCGCCATGACCACCACCTGGCCCCGAGGCCTGCCCCGTACGCTCGACTACCCCGACGGCACGGTCGCCGACCTGCTCGCCGGATCCGCCCACGCCTACCCCGACCGCCCCGCGCTGGTCGACGGCGAGGCGTGCCTGACCTTCGCCGAACTGCGCGACCGGGCGCTGCGCGTCGCCCAGGGCCTGCGCGAGCAGGGCGTCGCGCCGGGCGAGGCCGTCGCCCTGCATCTGCCCAACTCGATCTGGTTCACGGTCGCGTACTACGGCGTTCTGTTCGCCGGCGCCGCCGTGGTCCCCGTCAACCCCTCCCAGCCGCCGATCGCCCTGCGCCGCCAGCTGGACGACTCCGGCGCCGTCGCCGTCTTCACCCACCCCTCCGTCGCCGCCCCGCTGGCCCGGGCCCTCGAAGGCTCCTCGGCGGTCCGCTCCGTCCACCTCGTCCCGGCGACCGGGGCGGCCCCCGCGCCGGACGACGGCGGACCGGTCGCCTTCCCGGTCGCCGAGGTCCCCCTCGACCGCCTGATCGCCTCCGACGCCGCGCCCGCGACCGAGGTCGGCGGGGACGCGATCGCGCACCTCGCCTTCACCGGCGGCACCACCGGCGTGCCCAAGGCGGTCATGGTCCTGCACCGCAATCTGATCACGAACGTCCTCCAAGTGGCCTGCTGGCGCAGCGCCGCCGTCCCGGCCGTCGACGAACAGGGCCGGATCACGCTGCGCGAGGTGCCCGGCGCGAGGACCGAGCACCACATCCCGCTCGGCGGCACCGCCACCGTCTCCATCGCCCCGCTCTTCCACGGCATGGGCATGGTCAGCCAGAGCGTCTTCGTCGCCACGGGCCTCACCGCGGTGGTCTTCGGACGCTTCGACGCGGCCCGCTACCTGGACACCGTCGAACGGCTGGGCGTCCACGCCGTCACCGGATCCCCGGCCCTGTGCCACGCGCTCCTCGCCGTACCGGGGGTGCGCGAACGGGATCTGTCCTGCGTACGCCTGGTCAGCAGCGGCGCGGCGCCCATCAGCCCGGCCGCGAGCGCGGAACTCGCCGAGATCTTCCCCCGCGCGATCGTCAGCGACGGATACGGACTGACCGAGGCGACCATGGGCGTCTCGATCAGCCCGCTGGACGACCGGATGCCGCGTCCGGAGGGCAGCACCGGCCTCGCGCTGTTCGACACCGAGATCGAGATCCGCGACCTGGACGGCGTCACCCCCCTCGCGCCCAGGGAGCGGGGCGAGGTCTGGGTCCGGGGCCCGCAGATCACGGCGGGCTATCTCGGCCACCCCGAACTCACCGCCGGGCAGTACGCCGGCGGCTGGCTCCGCACCGGCGACCTCGGCACCCTCGACGAGCAGGGCTGGCTCTCCCTGGTCGGCCGGGCGAAGGACATGCTCATCTACAAGGGGTACAACGTCTATCCCGGACCGCTGGAGAACATCCTGCGCGAGCACCCGGCGGTCGCCCAGGCGTCCGTCGTCGGCCGGCCGCACCCCCGGCACGGCGAGATCCCGATCGCCTTCGTCGCGCTGAAGGCCGGGCCGCCGACGCCGGACGCGGCGGGCGCCGCCGAGGACCTCATGGCGTACGTCGCGGCCCGCGTCGCCCCCTACCAGCGGGTCCGCGAGGTGGTGATCGTGGACGAACTCCCGCTGTCGGCCGCGGGGAAGATCCTCAAGACCGAGCTGCGCAGGCTGGCCGCCGGCTCCTGACGGCGCGGAAGGGCGGCGGCCGTGAGGGCCGCCGCCCTTCGGTGTGTACGGGTGGGGGGCGGGGAGTGTGCGTACGGAGCGGGGCCGCCCGGATCCCGGGCGGCCCCGCGGCCGTCACGGCAGCACGATCGGGAAGTCGCGCCGGGGCCGCTCCAGCAGACCGTGGAACGTGGCGAGCACGCCGGCGTCGCCCTCGATCGTCACCGCGCCCGAGCCGATCGCGTCCGCGAAGGTCGTGCGCTGGGCCAGGATCTGATCGAGCGTGGCCCGTTCCAGCCGCAGGGTCAGCTGAGGCTTCTCCCCGCCGGGCGCGTCGCCGCGCATCGGGGTGAGCACCCCATTGCCGACCAGCAGGGTCCACACTTCGTCGGGGCCGGTGAACTCCCAGCGCAGCAGCAGCCGGTGCGCCGCCGCCCGCGGGCCGTCCAGCCGGACGGCCATCGATTCGAAGATCTGCCCGGTGGTGAGCGCGGCCAGCATGTCGACGCTCTCCCGGCCGGGCGCGCCGGTCCCGCGGGTCTCCCGGCCGGCCTCGCGCAGCTCCTTCGCGCCGGTGAGATAGATATTGCGCCAGGTGCCGTTCTCCTGGCCGAAGCCCAGCGTCTCGTACACGGTTATCTGCAGCTCGCGGGCCGCCGTGTGCTCCGGCTCGGCGAACAGGACATGGTTGAGCAGCTCGGCGGCCCAGCGCGGGTCGCCGCCCTCGAACGCCTCGCGGGCCGAGGCGACCGTCGCGTCCGCGCCCCCGATGGCGGCCACGTACCGCTTCGCCTGCTCGGTCGGCGGGTGCTGCCACAGATGCGCCGGATTGCCGTCGTACCAGCCCATGTAGCGCTGGTAGACGGCCTTGACGTTCTGGCTGATCGACCCGTAGTAGCCGCGCACGCTCCAGGCCCGGCCGAGTTCGCCGGGGAAGGACTGGATCTCCTCGGCGATCTCCGGTCCGGTGAGCCCCTGGTTCATCAGCCGTACGGTCTGGTCGTGGAGATAGGCGTAGGCGTCGCGCTGCCGGGTGAGCAGGAGCATCACCTCGTCGTGGCCCCAGGTGGGCCAGTTGTGGGAGCCGATGAGGATCTCGGCCCCGTCGAAGAGGCGGATCGACTCGGTGATGTACGACGCCCAGGCGTGGGCGTCGCGGACCTGGGCGCCGCGCAGGGTGAGGACGTTGTGCAGCGAGTGGTTGACGTTCTCGGCGATGAGCAGGACGCCGTGGTCCGGCAGGAAGAAGTTCATCTCCGAGGGGGCCTCGGTGTCCGGAGTCAGCTGGAAGACCAGCCGCACCCCGTCCAGGACCAGCTCCTGCCCCGTCTCCGTGATGCTCCGCGTCGGCGCGATCAGGCCGACCGTGCCGGTGGACAGGGCCTGGCCGAGGCCGAATCCGACCGACGCCTCGGGGCCGACCGGCAGCGAGCGTCCGTACATGTAGACGGCGCGGCGCAGCATGGCGGGGCCCGCGAAGACGTTCTCGCTGACGGCGTGGTGCATGAACTCGTCGGGCGCGACGATCTCGCACTCCCCGCCGCGGACCGCTTCATGGCCGGTGACGCCGAGGACGCCGCCGAAGTGGTCGCCGTGGCTGTGGGTGTAGATCACGGCCTTGACCGGGCGCTCGCCGCGATTGCGGGCGTAGAGCGCCAGGCCCTCGGCGGCGACCTCCCTGGACGTCAGCGGGTCGACGACGACCACACCCGTGTCGCCCTCGATGATCGTCATGTTGGAGACGTCGAGGCCGCGGATCTGGTAGATCCCGGGGGCGACCTCGAAGAGCCCCTGGGCGGTGTTGAGCCGGCTCTGCCGCCACAGGCTCGGGTGCACGGTGTCGGGGCACTCGTCCTGACGCAGGAAGTCCCAGCGGTCGTTGTCCCAGACGACCCGGCCGGCGTCGTTGCGCACGACACAGGGCTCCAGCCTGTCGATCAGGCCGCGGGCGGCGTTGGCGTGGTCGGCGGTGTCGTCCCAGTCGAGTTCGGGCGTGGCAGGCATGGTCGGTCATCCCTCACGATCGGCGGCGGTGGTTGCTGCGGTGGCGGTGGCGGCCGGGGCGGTCGCGCCGGCGGCGGAGGTCGCGGTGGCGTGGTCGGCGGCGGGCGCGCCGGCGGTGATGTCCGTCCAGACCCCGGTCTCGCCCGCCCCGGCCGCGCGGCGGCCGAGGCTCTCGGCCCAGCCGCGCTCGGAGTCGACGGCGTCGCGCCAGGCCCACAGCCGCCGGGTCAGACGGTGCAGCGGATACTCCGCGGTGATGCCCATCGCGCCGTGCAGCTGATGGGCGGTCCGGGCGATCTCGGTGGCGGCGGCCGCCGTGGTGATCCGCGCGATGTCGGCCCGGCCGCCGGACGGTCCGCCGTCACGGGCCAGGGCCAGCGCCGCTTCGGCCTGGACGAGCTGGACCCGCATCCGGGCCAGCCCGTCGGCGACGGCCGGGATCCTCAGCAGAGGGGCCCCGAACTGCTCCCGCTCGGAGACATAGGTCCTGGAGAGCCGGTACGCGCCGCGGGCCGCGCCCAGGACGGCCGCCGACCAGAGCAGCGCGAGCCGCTCCCGTACCTCCGCGTACGCCGGCGCGCCCTCCACGGCCGTCACCGGAGCGCCGGCGAGCACCACGGTGTCGCGGGGTTCCCCGGCGATGTTGTCGACGTTCCGGACGGTCGCCGAGGAGTGCCCCAGATCGACCAGGAGCGGAGCGGACCCGGGCGCGCACAGCAGGAGCCGGTCGGCGTCGCGGGCCCACGGCACGGACGTCAGCTCGGCGTCGGAGGGGGCCTCGACCGGCTCGTCCAGCAGCAGGATCGTGGTCAGCCCCCCGGCGAGGAGCCCGGCGCGGCCCAGCGCCCAGTCGGCGACCGAGGCCTCCACGATCGGCACGCCGGCGCCGTGCCCGGCGAGGGTCTCCACGACCACGAGCAGATCGTCCAGACACCCCCCGGAGCCGCCCCGCTCCTCGGCCACGCCGACACGGTGCAGACCGAGTCCGACCAGGCTGTCCCAGAGACCGGGGCCGCCGGTCCGGCCCAGCTCGTCCACCAGCTTCCGCAGCTCGGCCGCGATGTCGCTGCCACTCATGAACGGGCCTCCTGTCGGGCGATGAGGGAGAGCAGCACCTCGGCGGAGCCGCCGCGCAGGCTGAAGGCGGGCGAGGCGAGCAGCGTCTGACCGAACGAGCCGTCGAAGGACGGCTCCCGGCACAGACCGGTGCGGCGCAGCGCCTCGACCACATCGTGCTCGAAGGCGTTGCCGAGGTACTTGAGCGCGGCGGCCTGCTGGACGGGGGCCCGGCCCTCGTCCATGGCCCGCGCGACCTCGAAGCAGAGCCGGCGCAGCACGGCGAGCCGGGCGACCAGCGAGCCCAGCAGCGAGTGGAGTTCGCGGTCGTCCCGCCGCCGCGCGGTCTCGGCGATCAGCTCGACCAGGACGGGGTAGCTGGAGAGCGCGCGCTCCGCGCCGCCGCGCTCGAAGGACAGCTGCTCCACGACCTGCCGCCAGCCGCCGCCGACCTCGCCGAGGACCCGGTGGCCGGGGACGAACACGTTCTCGAAGCGGACCTCGTTGAAGTGGTGCTCGCCGGCGAGGTCCACGATCGGTGTGACGGACACGCCCTCGGCGTCCATGTCCACGATGAACTCGGTCAGCCCCTCGTGCTTGCGCTCGCCGCGCGAGGTGCGCGCGAGCAGATAGGCGTGGGTGGCGCGGTGGGCCTGGGTGGTCCAGATCTTGTGGCCGTCGATCCGCCAGCCGCCGTCGGCCGGCGTCGCCGCGGTGCGGACGGAGGCGAGGTCGGAGCCGGCCTCGGGCTCGCTCATCCCGAGGCAGAAGACCGCCTCGCCGGAGGCGATCGCCGGGACGATCTCCTCCTGGAGCGCACGGGTTCCGTGCCGCAGGATCGCCGGGCCGATCTGCCGGTCGCCGATCCAGTGCGCGGCGACGGGCGCGCCCGCGCGCAGCAGCTCCTCGGTGACGGCGAGCCGTTCGACATGGGTGCGCCCGCCGCCCCCGAACTCCTTCGGGTACGTCATGGCGATCAGCCCGCGCGCGGCGAGCTCCCGGCTGAACTCCAGGTCGAAGGAGCGCAGCCAGGAGTCGCTGCGGGGGGTGTAGCGTCCGGCGTCCCGCCAGGCGGCGGTCAGCTCGCGGACCTGTGCGCGCGGCTCGGCGCGGGGGTCCGGTCCCGGGGGGTGGTCCATGGGCGGCCTTTCGGGCGTACGGGGTCGGGTCAGCGGCCGGTGA
Organism: Streptomyces sp. NPDC014894; assembly: GCF_043080985.1. Lineage (NCBI taxonomy): Bacteria > Bacillati > Actinomycetota > Actinomycetes > Kitasatosporales > Streptomycetaceae > Streptomyces > Streptomyces sp. NPDC014894. The sequence goes on along the minus strand of NZ_JBIBWD010000008.1, from coordinate 46,898 downwards.
AGACGCCGGGGCGCTTCTCCCGGAAGGCCGTGAACGCCTCCCGCGAGTCCTCGGTGGAGGTGATGACGGCCATGTGGGAGGAGATCAGGTCCAGCGCGGTCCGCAGATCGTGGCGGGCGCCCTGGCGGACGGCGCGCTTGATGGTGCGGATCGCGACCGGCGGGCGCTCGGCGAGCCGGGCGGCGTACGCGTACACGGCGTCCATCAGCTCCTCGTCCTCGTGGACCTCGTCCACCAGGCCGATGCGCAGCGCCTCGTCGGCGCCGACGAAGTCGCCGGTCCACAGCATCCGCAGCGCGGTGGAGACGCCGACGGCGCGGGGCAGCAGCCAGCAGCCGCCGTCGCCGGGCACCAGGCCGACCTTGATGTAGCCCTCGGAGAAGCGGGCGCCGCGGCCGGCGAAGCGCAGGTCGCACAGGAGGGCCATGTCCATCCCGGCGCCGACGGCGGGGCCGGCGACGGCGGCGATCACCGGCTTGTCGACGTCCTCCAGCGCGAGCGCCACCCGGTGCACGTTCTGGGTGAGCAGCTCCTTCTCGCCGAGCGGGTCCCGTCGCTCGCCCTTGAAGTCGGCGAGGTCGACGCCGGAGCAGAAGGAGCCGCCCGCGCCGGTGACGACGATGACGCGCACCTCGGGGTCGGCCTGCGCGGCGGTGAGGGCGTCGGCCCAGGTGTGCACCATGTCGATGGTGAACGCGTTCTTGCGCTCGGGGCGGTTGAGGAGAATGGTCGCGATCCCGTCGCGGACCGCGTACTCGAGATCGGCCATCGCCGTCCCTTTCACTGGTGGGGGCCCTTCACTGGTGGAGGCCGGCCCGCAGCTCGCGCTTGAGGACCTTGCCGTTGGGGTTGCGGGGCAGCGCCTCGGCGAAGTGGACCCGCCGGGGTTTCTTGTACGAGGCGATTCGGCCGCGGGTGAAGCCGATCAGCTCCGCCCCGGTGGGGCGGTCGACGCCGGCGCGCGGGACGACGACCGCGACGACGGCCTCGCCCCACTTCTCGTCGGGGACGCCGACGACCGCGACCTCGGAGACCGCCGGGTGCTCGGCGAGGACGGACTCGACCTCGCTGGGGTACACGTTCTCGCCGCCGCTGACGATCATGTCTTTGATCCGGTCGGTGAGGAAGAGATAGCCGTCCGCGTCGAGCAGGCCGCCGTCCCCGGTGCACAGCAGGCCCTCGGCGTCGTACAGCGCCTCGGTCTCCTCGGGCCTGTTCCAGTAGCCGGGGGTGTTGTGGCGGGAGCGGATCCGGATCTCGCCGACGGTCCCGGCCGGGACGGGCCGGCCGGTCTCGGGGTCGGCGATGACGACGTCGACCCCTCGGCGGGGGCGGCCGACCGAGGTGAGCAGACGCCGTCGGGGCCCGTCGGGCTCGTGGTCCTCGGGCGGCAGCTGGGTGACCGTGCCGCCGCCCTCGGTCAGCCCGTACTTGCCCATGAAGCGACAGCCGAAGACGGCCATCGAGCGGCGGAGCAGTACGGGGGTGATGGGCGCGGAGCCGTAGGCGATGAGGGTGAGCCGGGAGAAGTCGCGCTCCTCGATCCCGGGCAGCTCCGTGAGCATGTGCAGGACCGAGGGGACGAGGAAGGCGTGGGTGACGCCCTCCCGCTCGATGGTCTCGGCCGCCGTGCCGGGGGCGAACTCCGGGAGCATCAGACTGGTCGCTCCGGCGGTGAGCGCCACCCGCAGCCAGCCGAGCCCGCCGATGTGGAACATCGGCAGGGCGTTGAGCGCGACCGAACCGGGCTCCCAGAGATACTCCTCCAGCTCGGCGGCGTCGGCGTAGAAGTTGCCGTGGGTGAGCAGGACGCCCTTGGGGACGCCGGTGGTGCCGGAGGTGTAGATCTGGAGGAACACCTCGCCGGCGTCCTCCGCCGTGCCCCGGCCCGGGTCGTCGTCCGGGTGGGCGGCGAGCCAGCTCTCGTACGCGGGCGTGTCCGGCTGCCCGCCGGGGCCGATGACGATCAGCCGCAGCCCGGGCCGGGCCGCGCGCACGGCCTCGGCGGCGGCCCGGAACTCGGGCTCGGCCAGCAGGACCGTCAGCCCGGCGTCCTCGGCCACGGCGGTCAGCTCGGGAACGGCGAGCCGCCAGTTGAGCGGTACGGTCACGAGCCCGGCCTTGGCCGCGCCGACCAGGATCTCGGCGGCCCGGTTGCGGGTGCGGGCCAGAAGGCCGATCCGGGAGCCGGCGGCCGTCTCGGCGAGCAGCGCGCGGGCCAGACGGTTGCTGCGGGAGTCGAGTTCGGCGTAGCCGACCGTCTCGCCCTCGCAGCTGAGCGCGGCGGTCGACCCGCGCTCTCTCGCGTGCAGGCGGACGGCGTCGGGCAGATGCAGACCCATGCGGGAGTCCCTCCATCGTCGTTGGCAGAGGATGCGGCGGTACGGGACCGGCGGCGCGCGCCCGGTGGTACGGGGCCGGCGGCGCGGGACCGGCCGGTCCCGGGGCGGCGGGGCGGTCAGCCCTTGGGGCCGCCCGCGACGAAGAGGACCTGGCCGTTGACGAACCCCGCCTCCTCGCGGACGAAGAAGGAGACCGCCTGGGCGATGTCCTCGGGGCGGCCGCGCCGGCGGACCGGGATGGTCTTGACGTACCGCTCGGTGAACTCCTCGAAGGTGATGCCCATGCGCTCGGCGGTGGCCTCGGTCATGTCGGTGGCGATGAAACCGGGGGCGACGCAGTTGACCGTGACGCCGAACGGGCCGAGCTCGATCGCGAGGGTCTTGGTGAGGCCCATCAGCCCGGCCTTGGCGGACGAGTAGTTCGACTGGCCCCGGTTGCCGAGCGCGGCGGAGGAGGAGAGATTGACGGTACGGCCCCAGCCCGCGGCGGTCTGGTGGCGCTGCACGGCGCGCGCCATCAGGAAGGCCCCGCGCAGATGGACGCCGATGACCGAGTCGAAGTCCTGGTCGGTCATCCGGAAGACGAGGTTGTCCCGGATGATGCCCGCGTTGTTCACCAGGACGGTGGGCGCGCCGAGTTCGGCCGTGACACGGGCGACGCCCGCCTCGACCTGCTCGGAGTCCGAGACGTCGCAGCCGACGGCGAGGATCCGGCCGCCCGCCTTCTCGACCGTCTCGACAGTCGTGGCGCAGGCGGCCTCGTCGAGGTCGAACACGGCGACGGCGAGACCGTCCTGGGCGAGTCGGGCGGCGACGGCCGCGCCGATGCCCCGGGCCGCGCCGGTGACGACGGCGACCTTCTGGGCGGTTGGGGTGGTGGACACGATTGCTCCTGGGGCGAGAGTGAGGGGAGGGGCTACTTCGGGGCCATGCGGATCGCGCCGTCGAGGCGGATCGTCTCGCCGTTGAGCATGGGGTTCTCGATGATCGAGGTCGCGAGATGGGCGAATTCGGCCGGGTCGCCGAGGCGGGAGGGGTGCGGGACCTGCGCGCCCAGCGCGTCGAGGGCCTCCTGCGGCCTGCGGTTGAGGAGCGGGGTGGCGAAGAGGCCCGGCGCGATGGTCATCACCCGGATCCGGGCGGCGGCCAGATCGCGGGCGATCGGCAGGGTCATGCCGACGATGCCGCCCTTGGACGCGGAGTAGGCGCACTGGCCGATCTGGCCCTCGAAGGCGGCGGCGGAGGCGGTGTTGACGATGACGCCGCGTTCGCCGTCGACCTCCTCGGTCCGGGACATCTCGGCGGCGGCTAGCCGGAGCACGTTGAAGGTGCCGATCAGATTGACGCCGACGACGTACTCGAAGTCCTCCAGGGCGTAGGGCGTGCCGTCGCGGCCGACGGTACGGCCGCCCTTGCCGAGCCCGGCGCAGTTGACGGTGACGCGCAGCGGGGCCAGGCCGGCGGCGGCGGCGACGGCCCGGGCGGCGTCGTCGGCGCTGCGGACGTCACCGGCGACGAAGCGGGCCCGGTCGCCCAGCTCCTTCGCGATCCGCTCGCCGGGGGAGGCGGGCAGGTCGAGCAGGACGACGTGCGCGCCCCGGTCGAGCAGCCGCCGGGCGGTGGCGAGGCCGAGGCCCGACGCGCCGCCGGTGACGACGGCGGAGACTCCGTTGATCTGCATGGTGAGGGTTCCTTGTCTCGGTTCAGAGGCCGATGGACTTGGCGATGATGGTCTTCATGACCTCGCTGGTGCCGCCGTAGATCCGCATGACACGGGTGTCGGCGTAGAGGCGGGCGATCGGGTACTCGAGCATGTAGCCGTAGCCGCCGTGCAGCTGGAGGCACTTGTCGATGACCCGGCTCGCGGTCTCCGTGCAGAAGAGCTTCGCCATGGCCGCGTAGTCGGGGGACAGCTCGCCCCGCGCGTCGCGCTCCAGGGCCTCGTACGCGATGAGCCGGGCGGCCTCGGCCTCGGTGGCGCATTCGGCGAGCACGAACTTGGTGTTCTGGAAGGAGGCCACCGGCTTGCCGAAGACCTGGCGGTCCCGGGTGTACTCCCGGGCGAAGGTCACCGCGGCCTCGGCGGCGGCCGCCGCCTGGACGGCGATCACGAGCCGTTCGCGCCCGAGGTTGCGGCCGAGGAGGGAGAAGCCCCCGCCCTGCTCGCCGAGGAGATTCTCCGCCGGGACCCTGACGTCGGTGAAGGACAGCTCGGCGGTGTCGGAGGCGTGCAGCCCGATCTTGTGGAGGCTGCGGCCGACGGTGAAACCCTCGCTCGCGGCGTCGACGACGAGGATCGACAGACCGCCCCTGCGGTCGTCCGCGGGGGCGGGGGAGGTGCGGCAGACCACCAGGACCAGATCGCACTGGGTGCCGCCGGTGATGAAGGTCTTGGCCCCGTTGAGCACGTAGTGCGAGCCGTCCTCGGAGAGCGCCGCCCGCGTCTGGATGCCGGCCAGGTCGGAGCCGGTGCCGGGCTCGGTCATCGCGATGGAGAGCAGGAGGTCGCCGGAGACGCAGCCGGGGACCCAGCGCCGCTTCTGCTCCTCGGTCGCGAAGTGCAGGAGGTACGGCAGGATGATGTTGGAGTGCGTCATCGCGGTGCCGAGGGTGGCCCCGGCCCGGGCGACCTCCTGCGCGAGCACCGCGCCGAAGTGGTGTCCGGTCTGGGCCCCGCCGCCGTACTCCTCGGGCACCTCCATGCCGAGCAGGCCGAGTTCGCCGAGCCTGCGATAGAAGTCGCGGGGGACGGACTTCGCCGCGACCCAGTCCTGGAGGTGCGGGACCGCCTCCTTGGCGAGGAAGTCGCGGACCATCTGCCTAAACGCCTCGTGCTCCTCGTTGAATACCGTGCGCGGCATACTGCCCTCTCTCCTGCTCCTGGGTTAGCCAGGCTTCACTTTTGCGCTCGATATCCTCGATGTCAAGGCGTCTGGCCTGCATTGTCCAGCCTGGACATCGCGGTTAGCTTGAAATAACTTAGGGCGACTTGGGCCCGCGCTTTCCGCCCCTTCTTCCCCTTCTTTGAGGAGTAGCCCGTGCGTGACGCCGTGATCGTGGACGCTGTGCGAACCCCCGTCGGAAAGCGGGGAGGCTCCCTCTCCGGCATCCACGCCGTCGATCTCTCCGCCCATGTGCTGACCGCCCTCGCCGAGCGCAACGGACTCGACCCGGCCACCGTCGACGACGTCGTCTGGGGCACCGTCTCCCAGGTCGGCGAGCAGTCGGGCGTCGTCGGCCGGTTCGCGGCGCTCGCGGCCGGCTGGCCCGAGTCCGTGCCCGGCGTCTCCGTCTCGCGCGCCTGCGGCTCCTCCCAGCAGTCGGTGCACTTCGCCGCGGGGCTGGTCGTCGCCGGCCAGTACGACATCGCCGTCGCGGGCGGAGTCGAGTCGATGAGCCGGGTGCCGATGGGCTCGGCCCGCGACGTCCCGGGCGCGGGAAGTCCGTACGGCCCGCTCGTCCTGGACCGCTACTTCCCCGGCGGGCGGGGCGGCTTCGACCAGGGCGTCGGCGCCGAGATGATCGCCGAGCGGTACGGATTCAGCCGGGCGCGGCTCGACCGGCACGCGCTCGACTCGCACGAGCGGGCCGCCCGCGCGGTGGACGAGGGCCGCTTCGCCGCGCAGATCGCCCCCGTCACCGTCGCCGGCGCGGAGGGCGGCACGCGGGTCTTCGACACCGACGAGGGCGTACGGCGCGGTTCGACCCCGGAGAAGCTCGCCGCCCTGAAGACTCCGTTCAAGGAGAACGGCGTGGTGAGCGCGGGCAATTCCTCGCAGATCTCCGACGGCGCGGCCGCGCTGCTCATCACCACGAGCGAGATCGCCCGGCGGCACGGCTGGCGGCCGATCGCCCGGGTCCACACCGCCGTGCTCGCCGGAGCCGACCCGGTCACCATGGCCCTCGGCCCGGCCCCGGCCACGGAGAAGGCCCTCCGGCGCGCGGGCCTCTCCCTCGGCGAGATCGGCGCGTTCGAGATCAACGAGGCGTTCGCCCCGGTCACCCTGGCCTGGCTCCGGGAGACCGGCGCGGACTACGCGCTGATGAACCCGCTCGGCGGCGCGATGGCGATCGGCCACCCGCTCGGCGGCTCCGGCGCGCGGCTGATGACCACGCTGGTCCACCACATGCGCGACAACGGGATCCGGTACGGCCTCCAGGCCATGTGCGAGGCCGGCGGCATGGCCAACGCGACGATCCTCGAACTGCTCTGAGGCTTCGCCCGGCACGGAGGAGGGGGCGGCGTCCGGCGGGCGGCGCCCCCTCCCCGTACACGCCGTGTCAGGGGACGGCGACCGGGCGCCGCCGGGGCCTTCCGCGGGCCTCGGGCCCTGGGGGCGCGCCCCGCCGGCGGACGGCCGGTCCGGTCTGCCCGGTGGGCCCGGTCGGCCCGGTCGGCTCGTTCGGTCCGGTCGCGGTGAGGCCCTGTGCGCCGCCGCGTACCGCCCCGGCGGCGTCCCGAGCCGTATCGGCGCCGGCCCGGGACGCCGCCCTTCCGCCGCCGCTCACACGGACGAGAGCTTCGCGGCGTCGCGAGCGGGATTGACCAGCAGCAGCGCGGCCACCGCGCCGGTGATCATCGTGATGCCGAGGACCATGAAGCCGTCCCCGTAGCCGAGCGCGACGGAGTCCCCCGCGTCCACCAGCTTGCCGATGACCAGCGGGGCCACGATCCCGCCGAGGCTGTAGACCCCGGTGACGATCCCGAAGACCGCGCCGCGCTGCTTCGCCGGCACGACATCGGCGAGCCCGGCGAAGGCGACCCCGTACCCCGCCGAGTTCAGACAGGAACTGATCACGAGCAGCACCATCTGCGGTACGCCCCGGTCCAGCGAGGAGAAGGCGATGGTGCACACCCCGGAGGCCAGGACCATCGCGCCGGGCAGCACGCCCCGGGTCAGCCGGCCGCCCACCCCCCTCCTGGTCAGCGCGGCGGAGAGCACGCCGACGAGGATCACCGCGATCGCCGAGCCCAGATAGGGGAGCGCGACCAGATTCCCCGCCGTGGTGGCGTCGTAGCCGAGCCCCTCCCGCAGATAGAGCGGCAGCCAGCTGACCTTGACGGAGGTGTTGGCGTACGCGACGAAGAACAGCAGCGACATGCCGATGAGGGTCCCGGTCGAGAACAGCCGCCGCAGCGGCACCCGCTCGGGCAGCACCGGTCCGGCCGCCGCCCCGGCGCCGTGCCCATGGGCGCCCTGCGCGTCCTCCGGCCCGGAGTCGCCGCCGATCAGCCAGAGCACGGTGACCACCACACCGCAGATCGCGAGCACCGCGAAGGCCGCGTGCCAGGAGTAGTTGAGAATGACCCAGGTCAGCACGGGTGCGGCGATCAGCGGACCGATGCCGGCGCCCGCGACGACGATCGAGCTGGGGATCGCCCTCTTGTGGGCGGGGAACCATGAGTGCGCCACCTGCATCGCGAGCGCGGTGGTCGGCCCCTCCGCGAAACCGAGCAGCACCCGGCAGGCGACGATGGTGGTGAAACCGACCTGGGCGGCCATCGGCGCGAGACTCAGCGCCCACAGGGACGCGATGCCGGCGAGCAGCCAGCGGGCCCGTATCTTGCCCCCGAGCCAGCCGCCGAGGACGGACCCGACGGCGAAGAGCCAGAAGAAGCTGCTCTGGATGACTCCGAACTGCGAGTCGTCCAGCCCCAGTTCCTCCTTCATGCCGACTCCGGCCAGTCCCACGACGACCTTGTCGGCGTAGTTGACCAGCATCAGACAGACGAGCAGTGCGAGGACGATCCATGCCTTGCGCCGCACGGGGGCCGCACGGCCCGCGGCCGTGCCCCCCGGCTCCGGTGCGGACACTTCCTGCTGTTCAACGGCCATGACGGCCCTCCCTTGTCCAGCGGGGCGAATGGCTGGAAGTGAACCACCCCTAACTCATGTGGACAAGGGATCAAATGGATATTGCCTGACACTGGACGCCAGAGTGATTTCTCTCTAACTTGGCAGTACCGAACCTTCAGAGGGCTGTCCCACCGCCGGGCCACCGCTGCGGGCCGGCCGCCGCCCACGGCCCCGACGTCCGACCGGACGGGCGGGCGCGCCTCCACCGAGCCGCGCGGAAGTGAGCAGCTGTTCACTTACCGACGCGCACCACCCCTTCAGTGGAGAGCGGCGCGAGGGGATGCCCGGTGAGCCAGTGCTCACAACCGTGTTCCGATGCTGTACTTTGCCCAGGTGGCCGACAGCGAGGGACGAGCGGGAATGCAGACCGAGGAGCCGAGGCGGAGGACCGCGCGCAGACCTCCCGACCGCAAGGCCCGGATCGTCGCCGCGGCGTCCGGGCTCTTCCGGGCCCGTGGATACCACAACGTCTCCCTGGCGGATGTGGCGGCCGAGGTCGGAATCACCGCCCCCGCCCTCTACCGCCACTTCCGCGGCAAGCCGGACCTGCTGCTCCACGTCGTGGACTCCACCGTCGCCGTGGTCGCCGCGTCCGTGGCGGCCGCACCCGACCTCGACTCCTACCTCCGCGCCGCGGCCTCCCAGGCCCAGGACCGCCGAGGCGCCGCCGTCCTGTGGCAGCGCGAGGCGCGCCACCTCCCGGAGGACCGCCGCAAGGAACAGCGCCGTGCGCTGAGCGCCGTCGCCGAGGGGATCGGCGAGCTGATCCACGCCGACCGGCCGGAACTGGACCACGCCGAGATCCAGCTGCTGGCCTGGGCCGCCCTGTCCGTGTTCGCCTCCATCTCCTGGCACCGCACCTCCCTCCCGCGCCGCCGCTTCGAGGAACTGCTCCACCGCCTCGCCCACGCCGCCACGCACTGCCCGCTCGGAACCGGCCCCGCCGCCGGGGCCGAACCCGCCCCGGGCGGCTATGCCGCCCTCGCGATGTCCCGCCGCGAGGAGATCCTCGTCGAGGCCATCCGGCTCTTCGACGAACGCGGCTTCCAGTCGGTCAGCACCGACGACATCGGCGAGGCCGCCGGCGCGACGGGCCCGAGCATCTACAAGCACTTCCCCACCAAGACCGATCTCCTGGTCGCCGCCGTCGTGCGGGGCGGCGAACAGCGCCGGGCCGGCACGGCCCAGGCGCTTTCCCTGCCCGGCGCCCCGCGCGAGACCGTGGAGCGGCTGCTGCGCTCCTACATCGACTTCGTCCTGAGCCAGCGCCACTTGATCGGCCTCCTGGTCGGCGAGCTGGACCAGCTGCCGGAGAAGGAACGCCGGGGCGCGCGCCAGGCCCAGCGCGAGTACCTGGCGCTCTGGGTGCGCCTGCTCGACGAGGTACGCCCCGGTCTCGACCCCGCCGAGGCCAGAATCACCGTCATCGCCACCCTCACCGTCATCGACAACGCGGCCCGCACCGGAACCTCCGGCGACCACCCGAATCTCGCCGAACGCCTCTCCGAGATCGGCATGGCCATGCTCCTCACATAGGACGCGCGCGGAGGCCCCGCCTGCCTGACCGTCGCGCGTTCGTACGCCCGCGCTCCGCCGGGAGTCGGTACGGGGTGCGGATCGCCGATCGGCGGGGCGCGGCTGTCGACGGCGGCCGCCCACCGGCGATCGGTCCGGGTCCGGGGTCGGGGCCGGGTCCGGAGCCGGTCGCCCCGGCGGTGGCCTGGGCCCAGGCGTCGCCGTACCGGCCTGCCGTCGTCGCCACCCACGGCATGGCGGCTCGTCGCGCGAGGCGTCGACGTCATGAGACCGGTCGTCCCGGGCGGGCGTCGCCACGGCCCCACCCGACTGGGCCCATCGCCCTGGCGGCGCACCGACCTGCGCACGGCCGGTCCGAGGCCGGTCCGTTGACCTGCGGCGCACTGCCGGTCCCGTCGGACCGGGGCCGTTCACCGGGCAGCGCGTCCTCCCGGGCATCACCGACGGCAGCGCACTGCCCCGCGATGGCCGGCCCGGGTCTGCCGGCCCGCCTGCGCGTCGGGCGGCGCGTCGCCGTTCGGGGGCCTGGTGCGTGCGTCGGCAGGGTGGTGGCTGGTGCGAGGTCGGTTGTCCTGGGGGTGTGCCGGTCCCGGCGTCGCCGGATCGGAGCCTGCTGCCGGGGCGACGTACCGCCGTGCGAGTAGCCGCCTCGACCGCACAGCGCGCGAGGCTCGCCGTCCGGGCTGGTGGCCGAGGCGGCGCGTCGGCAGGGCGCGGCCGCCGGCCCCGGTACGGAGCCGCCCCCACCGTGTGCCGCCCCGGGCGTCCCTGAGCCGGGCCCGCTGGGGCCGAGCCGGCGCGCGGCGCGACGTGCGAGCGCGAGGGGCGCGCGGCCCGGGTGCGGGGGCGCGAGGGGCGCTCCCGCACCCGCCCGCCCCCAGCGGCGAACTGACGGCCCTTCACTGCCGACTCCGGCTGGACAGCCCGGCACCCAGCTGATCACCCCACCCATTTATCACAGCTGTGATAACTTGAGGCCATGCCAGCTCGGATCGATGTGGAACAGCGCCGCAAGGATGTCATCGAGGCGGCGTTCCGCCTTGTCGTCGCCGAAGGTCTCAGCGGTCTGTCGCTGCGAAAGGTCGCCGCCGAATCGGGGTGGAACATCGGATCGGTGCGCCATTACTTCGACGATCACCGCCACCTTCTTGTGGCGGCCGCGACCGAGGTCGGCGACCGGATGGGGAGGAGGCTCACCCGGTACTCGGCCGAGGGATGGGAGGGACTGGCGGGCGAACCGGCCGTCGACGCGCTCCAGGCGATGGCCGAGGAACTGCTTCCGATCGACGAGGAGCGCCGTGTCGAGTCGATCGTCCTGATGGAATTCATCGTCGCGGCACGGGTGAATCCGATCTTCCGCCCGGTGACCGAGCGAATGGCCGCCGATATGCGCCGGGTCTTCACGGAAGCCCTGGACGTTCTCGGCGTACCCGATCCGGCCGAAGAGGCCGAACGGCTCGTCGCGGTCATGGGCGGGCTGATTCTCGATGCGGTGACCCCCCACGGGTCGCTCGGCGTCGAACGGCTTCGCAGGACGCTGCGGGCGCAGCTCCGATCGGCGCTGACGGATGCGCCCGCCGCCGTACCGACCACCCGCTGACCCGCTGACCCGCGCCGACGGACCGGTGTCGCCGGGGCGCAGAAGGAGACCTGTTGTGCCCGCGTGGCTGTTCGCGCTGTTCGCCGCGGCTTTCGTTCTCTATACCGATGACTATGTGATCGCGGGTGTCCTCCCGGAGATCGCGAGAGATCTGAAGGTCAGTGAGGCGCGTGCCGGGCAGTTGGTGACCGTCTTCTCGCTCACGGTCGCGCTGGCCGCGCCGATCGCCGGCGTCGCCTTGGCGCGGGTGTCCCGCCGCCGTCTGTTCACCGTCTCGTTCGTGCTGTTCACGGCGTCGAATCTCCTGGCGGCCGCGGTGACCGGCTTCGGTCCCCTGGTGGCCCTGCGGATCGTGGCGGCGCTCGCGGCCGCGGCCTCCACCCCGGCGGTGTTCGCCTATGCCGCCGAGCGAGCCCCGAAAGGCCATATCGGCAGATACGTCGCCGTCGTGGCGCTCGGCGTCACGGGCTCGATCGCGGCCGGAGTCCCGATCGGCACCTGGATCGGCGGTCATTTCGGCTGGCGCGCGACCTTCGTGTCGATGGCGGCGGCCGGAGCCGCGGCCCTGGTCTTCCTGCTCGTGACGCTGCCGCGCGAGCGGGACGACCGGGCCGCCGGGACGCCGAGCATCCCCGAACAGCTGCGGGTGCTCGCCGGCCCGCCGGTGGCGCTCGGACTGCTGGCGAACTGCGCGCTCATGACCGGGTCGATGATGATGCTCACCTACACGGCCCCCTACCTCGCCGCGATGAGCGAGGCCAGTGTGGATCAGCGTGCGCTCGCGTTCAGTCTGTCCGGCTTCGCCGGCGTCCTGTGCATCTGGGCGGGCGGGAAGGCCGCCGACCGATGGGGCCCGGACCGCGCCCTGTTCACCGGAATGGGCGTCTTCACCGGCATGATGGCGATACTGGGGATGCTCTGGTTCGTCCGTCCCGTGCCGTTCTCCGTACTCGTCGTGGTGGGGACGATCTGGGGCGGCATGGCCTTCTGGAACTCCCCGGCGATCCAGACCCGCCTCTATCTGCTCGCCGGGCCGGCCGCGGCGCAGGCGCTGGCGCTCAACACCTCGGGCACCTATCTCGGAGTCTCGCTCGGCGGAGTGCTCGGCGGTCTGACCCTGAGCGGCCCGGGGGCCGGACTGCTGCCGGTCGTCGCGGCCGCCCTCGGACTCGGTGCGCTGGCGCTGCTCGCACTCGCTGTCGTCGCCTCGAAGAAGTCGCCGAGCGGGGAGCGGGCCATGGCGGCGGAGCACGGGTGACCGGGGCGGCCCGCTTCGGCCCGTGAGCGCTCCCGCACCGTCCGGGCCGGGAACGGCCGCCCCTCGAACAGGCGATGACCGCGCCGCCCGTCAGCGCACCGACCACCGCCTCCTCAGACCGCCGCCCGCGCGCGCTCCCCGCGGACCGCCCACCGGCCGTCGGACGCCGGGCGCCGGGCGCCGGGCGCCGGAGAGCGTTTCCAGCGTGAGCACGACCACGGCCGGACCACCCGGCCGAACCGCCCGCCCGGCGACCGGCCCCAAGTCCCCACGCCGGTCCCGGACAGCGGGCTGTTCGCACAACTTCCCGGATCCGCTGACAGCCCCTTCGGCACTCCTCTACGGTGGCCCTCAGTCTGAATCTGGGGGGACGGCGATGACGCGCGTTTTCGTGGAGATACCGAGCACCGACGGCCCCGTGGCCGTCTTCGAAACAGAACAGGAGAGCCTCTCCGAAGAACTTCAGCTCGCCTCGGAGACCTCGACCGGACTGACGGTCCGGGCGGGCGAGACTCTGTCGGCCGCGCTGTCCACACTCCGCCCCGCGCTCAACGACATCCGCAACTCCTTGGCGGCCGTGTCGCCGGACGCCGTGGAGGTCGAGTTCGGTATCAAGGTCGGCGGGGAGAGCGGTGTGATCTTCGCGAAGGGCACCGTCGAAGCGAACTTCGTGGTGCGTCTCTCGTGGGACCGCAGCGATGGCCGTCAGTAGACGAGAGCAATTCACCGTTCGCATCTGCCGCACGACCGGGGACAATCCGGCCGGAGTCGGGTTTCTGCTCGGGAGTCGACATATCGTCACCTGCGCCCATGTGGTGAACGCGGCGCTCGGCAGACCTCTGCGCTCCCAGGACCGGCCCTCCGCCGACGATCGCGTCACCGTCAGATTCCCTTTGCTGGAGAGCTTTCACGAACGCCCCCTGTCGGCGCGGGTCGTCTCCTGGTCGCCGCCGCTCACCGACGGACTGGTCGGAGGCGACGTGGCCGGCCTGCTCCTGGAGGACGCCCCGCCCGAAGGCGCCGAACGCGGCCGCCTCTTCCGCGGCGAACTGCGCGAGCAGTCCGTCGAGCTGTACGGCTTCCCGGGAAACCCGCCCCGCCGCGAGAACGGCGCCTGGGCGTCGGGCACCCTGCGCGGACGCGTGGGACGCGGAGCCCTGCAGATCGACAAGTCCACCGAATCCGCGCTGCGCGCCCAGCCCGGCTTCAGCGGCGGACCCGTCACCGTGGCGGGCGGCCCGGGGCAGGGCGACCGTATCGCCGGCATGATCGTCGTAGCCGGAAAGGACGACGGGACGAACGACGCCTACGCGGTCGGAATCTCGCACCTGTCGGAATGCCGGCCCCAGGAGTTCAGCCTGTCGTCCCACCCCGAGGCCTCCGCCGCCGCCTCGGCGTTCTTCGCCGACCGGGTCCGCCGGATCCTGTACACGAGCGCCGACGACTGCGAGCTGCTGCTGCCCGAGGAAATCAGGGGCCACCGCCGGTACGACGAGTATCTGACCACCCTCGGGCTGCACTCCCTCGACGGACTGTTGGGGATCTGGGGCAGGGCGGGCCTGTTGACCAAGAGATCGGTGACCGCCTTCTCTCCCACCGAATTGATCATGCGTAACGGCGGTACCAAGAGACTGCGACAACTCCCCTACGAAGATCTCCCCGACTATGAGATCTACAAGTACATGACGACCACACGCCGAGGCGTCCATCTGGACCAGGGCATTCGCTTCGAAGGCGACCACCACGCCTTCAGATCCCAGGACAACTTCACCGCCGGGGGCGCGGGGCTCTCGCAATCCACCCGTCAGCCGATGGTCAGAGTCCTCAGCAAGCTCTCGGCACTCGTCCTCGGCGATCCCGAGCCCACGGGCGAGGGGCCGCCCGCGCGTTGCGGCACCGCCTACATCGGCGGCGGATTCCATGTGCGCTCGTCCCGCTGGTGACGTCGGCGGCCCGCCCGAAGGGCTCACGGCGGTACGCGACGTCCGGCCGCCCCTCGGCGGTGACCGCCGAAGTCCCCACGAGGCCGCGGCCCATGACGCCGAGACCCGCGGCGAACCGGCCCGTACGCGACCGCGCCCCCGCGACACCGGACCGGATCTGTTCGCCGTGCCCCGGGCGAAGGGCGGATCCGGTTGACCGCGCCCGCCTCCCGCCACCGGGATCCGATGACCCGTGAACTGCTGCTCCGGGGCTTGGCGGCGCTTGCCGGCAGGGCCCCGCTGGCCCTGGTGTTTCTGAGCCGGGAGAGCCCGGCGCGCTACACCCTCGGCGCGAGCCCGGCCTCCGCGTACGTCGTGGGGGAGGCGGTCGGCGCGCCCCTGCTCGGGGCCCGACCGGGCCGGGCCGAATGAGACGGCGGCTGCCGGCCGGACTCCTGGCGGGGGCGCTCGCCTTCTGCGCCCTGGCCGAAACCACTTCGCGACTCCCGCCCCGGCCGGGGCCCTCGCCGACGAGGACCGCGGCAGACCGCCGAAGAACCAGGAGCGAACACTCGGCGCGCCCGGAACCCTTCAGCGACTATACATCGAGCGTATACACCACGTGTATAGTCCTGAGGCATGGCTTCTGTGACCGCGACCCGTCGCAACACCCCTGTCGCCGTCCTGACCGCGACCGTCGCCTTCGGACTGCTGCTCGGCTGGGCGACGTACGGTCTGCACGGAACGACGCCCGTGCTGGATCGGGTGACCAACTCGACGTCTGCCTGGATCGTCTGGACCGCCGCGGCCGGTGCGCTGATCCGTGGCCGGCGGCTCGCCGTCTGGGGCGGGGCGTTGATGATGCTCGCCACCTGCGGCGGTTACTACGCGGCGTCCGCTCTCGGAGGCACTTTCGGGAGCGGCGGGCTCGGAACCGCCGCTGTGTGGTCGGTGGCGGGGCTGATCGGAGGGCCCCTGCTGGGATGGGCGGGGTGGACGGTACGACGAGGGCGGGACGACCTGCGGCCGATGGCCGGGGCGGTCATCGCGATGGTGGTGCTGGGCGAGGGGGGCTGGCTGGGGCTGGGGCTCCGCTACTGGGGAGAAGCGGTCGCCTTCCTGACTGTCGGCGCGCTGCTCACCGCTCTCCTGACCGTCTACCTGGCGCGCGCCGGGGTGCACCGGTACTGGCTGTGCGCCGCGCTCGCTCCCGTGGGCGGTCTCCTCTTCTACCTCGCCGAGAAGGCCGTCCTCAACGGTCTGCTCGGATCGGTATGACTCGGTCGTCGATCCGCCGGCCGGGCGCGGCCCAACGGGCCCGCCGTGTGCGGAACTCTGCGGAGATCCCGTACGTTTCCCGGACGGGCGTGACGAAGTGCGTTTTGCCCGAGGAATGACAGGCGAAGTCGAGGTGGAATCCGTGGCTATGTGGGACCGGATCAAGGATCAGGCCAAAACACTCCAGCAGTCGCAGGGGTCGGGAGGCTCGGCAGGGCGGGGGTCTTCCGGATCGGGAGGGTCCAAGGCCCAGATGGTCGGCATGCTGAAGAGCCAGCTCGACTCCCTCAAGACCGAGCTGAAGAGCGGCGCCTATCGCGATGCCAGCATGGCCGTCTGCGCCCTGGTGGCGGCGGCCGACGGGCGGGTGGACCCGGCGGAGCGGCAGCACGTGGAGTCCCTCATCCTCTCCAACAACGTGCTGCAGAACTTCCCCGCCGAGCAGCTGCGGACCAGGTTCAACAAGCATGTCGATCTGCTGACCTCCGACTTCGCCCGCGGCAAGGCCGAGGCCCTCCAGGAGGTGGCCAAGGCGGCGAAGAAGCCCGCCGAGGCCCGCGCCGTCGTACAGACCGGCATCGTCGTCGCCGGCGCCGACGGATACATCCAGCCCGCCGAGGAGCAGGTGCTGCGCGAGGTGTGCGGCGCGCTGGGGCTGTCCTCGGCGGAGTTCGGCATCTGACCCTTCCGGGGGAAGTCCGCCCTCCCGGTCCGGCGCGCACGCCGGACCGGGAGGGCGGTTCTGTTCCGTACAGGTCCGCGTCGCCGTTGGCACCGGAGCCCCCGCCCCCCGACCGCGTCGTCGGTCGAGCCCGTGCTCGGAGCCCGCCCGAACACACCGCCTGGCTGCCGGCCTGCGGATCACGGGCCCGTGCGGTCCGGTGTGTCCCGGCGGGCATGCGGCCGCCGGGGCCTGATCAGCGGCGGCCCGGCAGCGCATAGGATCGCGCTGGGGTCGCACCGGTGCCGCCCGGCGCCGCCCGGCGGCCCCGCCCCCGCCCGTACCCGCGGCGCGGATCGAGCAGAGCCGGCGCGACTGCTCCTCCGCCTCGGGGTGACGGGCCCGACCGACAGTGAGGTATCCGAGAAGATGACCCCCGCCGAACTCCTGCGGGCCTTCGCCCGCACCCGTGCCTCGCTCGACGGATCCGAGGTGACCTTCCACTGGACCGGCGACGTGCACTCCTGGGAGCCGGGGGAGCCTTATCGGCGCGTCTTCGGGTTCGAGGGCGTCAATGTCGCGCGGCTCGTCGAGGACGGCGACGGGTACCGGATGCTGTCACGGGAGGCGGCGTTCTATCTCGACCCGCGCAGCCGGGAGATCCTGGAGACCTGGGAGGACAAGCCGGTCATCCACGTCTGGAACGATCCGGCGAACCAGAAGTGGCAGCCGTTCCCCATTCCCCTGACGGAGCTGGGGGACCAGATCTGCTTCAACATGGACATACCGCTGTCGTACCCCTCGCCGCTGCCGGTGGCGGAGTTCCCCGCGAACTCGGCGGACGACACCTACCGGGCGCTGGAGCTGTTCCAGTTCTTCGCTCCGGCCGAGGCCCTGAGCACCGAGAAGCCCAGTGTGCCGAGCACGATGTCCTGGGCGCGGATGTCGCCCTGGCTGCCCTGGATGGCACAGGGACAGCGGCCCGGCGGACTCGCCTTCCACTGCCGGGGCCGGAAGCTCGCGTCCTGGTCCGAGGTCCCCGAGCGCACCCGCGAGTACATCGCCGCGCGGCGCCCGGAGTTCGCCCGGGCCCCCGAGGGCTGGAGCGAGCCGAACGAGAGCAGCTGGACCTGGTTCCGCAAGCTCGCCGAGCGGGCCGGGGACACGACGGAGCCGCGCGACGCGTGACGGAGGAGCGGTCCGAGCGTCCGCCGTCGCCGTACCCCGTCGCCGCGGGCGGCCGCGGCGGTCGCCGCTCCCGGGCCCGCGCCGCGATCGCCGACGTACGATCAGCCGAGATCACGGGCGAACGATCACCTTGAGCCTGGTGCGGTCGTCCATCGCGCGATACGCCTCGGCGACCCGTTCGAGCGGGACCTCGCCGTCGAACACCCGGCCGGGGTCGATCCGGCCCTCCAGAACATCCGGAACGGCCTCGTCGATATAGGCGCGCACCGGCGCCGGGCCGCCGGTCAGGCCCGCGTTCTTCCCGAACAGCGAGCCGAAGCCCACCGGGGCCTCCTCGTACTGCGGCGCCCCGACCCGGGAGATCACCCCGCCGGGGCGCACGATCCCGTACGCCTGCTCGTACGCGGGCATCAGCCCCACGGCCTCCAGGACGACGGGGGATCCCTCGCCGTCGGTCAGCTCCAGCACCCGGGCCACGCCGTCCTCGCCGCGCTCGGCCACCACCTCGGCGGCGCCCCACTCGCGGCCCAGCTCGACACGGGACTCGTGGCGGCCCATGAGGATGATCCGATCGGCGTCCATGCGCCAGGACGCCAGCACGGCGGAGAGTCCCACCGCGCCGTCACCGATCACCGTGACGGTCTTTCCCCTGGACACCCGGCCCATATGGGCGGCGTGGCAGCCAGTGAGATAGACATCGCTCAACGCCAGCAGCGAGGGCAGGAGCGCCGCGTCGACGTCCCCGGGGAGCCGCACCAGGGTGCCGGCGGCCTGCGGCACCCGTACGGCCTCGGCCTGCGCGCCGCCCACCCCGCCCGCGCCGTACCAGCCGCCGCGCGGGCAGGCGGTCTGGAAGCCGTCACGGCAGAAGGCGCAGGTGTTGTCCGCGAACGCGAACGGCGAGACGACGAAATCGCCCTTGCTCAGCCCCGTGACCTCGGAGCCGGTCTCCTCGACCACCCCGAGGAACTCGTGTCCCATCGGCACGCCCTCGTCACTGGCGTCCATCGAACGGTAGGGATGCAGGTCGGAGCCGCAGACACAGGCCAGAGTGATCCGCACGATCGCGTCGGTGGGCTCCAGGATCCGCGGATCGGGGGCCTCCTCGACCCGTACATCCCCCGGACCGTACATAAAGGTGGCTCGCATCGAAGATCACGCCTTTCGAACCGGTCGGCCGCTCCGGCGTCCGCCGGAGACTCGGCGCGGCTCGGCGAACGGCCGCCCGGCCCTCGGAGAGCCGCCGGCAGTCGGGATCCGCGGCCTTCGAGGCGCGGCCGGAGCCGGGCGGTGCGCCCGGCCTCGTCCTGGGGTCGACCCGCCGGTCCCCGGGAGGGCGGCGACGCGCGGTCGTCGATGTCGACGGGGAATCCCCCCGGTCCGTGTGTCGACCGGGCTTCGCCGAACACCCGACCCATCCACATTACGACTGATGCGCACCGATCTGCCAACGCACAGCCGACGGCCCGGCGGGGGAGCGCGGCCCCTCGGCGGCAGCGGAAGCCCGGTCACTCCTCGCCGACGCCGTGGGCGTGGATGCCGCCCGTGACGGTGAGTTCCTCGACCGTGCCGAGGATCTCCACGGCCGCCACGCCCTCGCCATGGGCGATGATCCCGCCGTCGACGCGGACGGCCGCGGCGCGGCTGCCGGGTCGGAGACTCAGCGCGGTCGCGGGCAGGGTCCTGATCTCGCCCTTCACGAGGCTCGGACCGGTGCCGCCGTGGGTCTCGATGCCATGACGCACGGTCAGGGTGCCGAAGGGCTTGCTGATCTGGACGCCGACGGACGCGTCGGCGTGAGTGACGATACGGTCGAACTCGGCGGTGTTGACGGTGCCGTCGTAGATGTTGAACCCGCGCGCTCCCGCGCCGAAGGTCTCGATCGGCGCGGTGACGGTGAGCCGGTCGATGACGCCGAAGTTGACGAAGCCGATGCCGCTGGGCCCGCGCGAGGTGATGGGGGCGTGCGCGGTCCAGGCGCCCACCTCGCCCCACAGGTCGAGGACCATGTCGTTGGGTCCGTAGGTGGTGACCGGGCCGTGGTTGACGACCTCGGTCACGGCGGCGCGGACGACGAACACACCGCCGGTGATCTGGTCCGGCGTGCCCGGCGGGATGCCGCCGTCCGCATGGACCGTGCCGGTGTGCAGCCGGGTCCCGGTGACCCGCCCGCCCCCCTCGGCGCCGGAGACGAAGATCCCGCCGCCGCGTACCGGCGCGCCCTCCCGGCCGGCCGACAGCCCCGTCAGATCGCAGGTGATCAGCACACCCGGGTCCGGCTGCCGGTTGTACAGGGTGAACGCGCCGTGGCGGACCTCCACCCCGTAGCCGCGCGGCCGGGGCGTCCCGTCGCGGGCGTCGGCGGCCTCGATGTCCAGCCCGTCGACGATCACATGGCCGGAGCGGACCGCGTCCGCGGCGAGGATCTCCACCCGGCCGACCGTCACCACGTCCCGCACGGCGAGTGTGCCCAGAGCGTCCTGCCCGGTGTCGTTGTGCACGGCCCGGGAGGCGACGGAGGTCTCCAGCCGCAGACCGGCCAGCCCGTTGTCCCGCGTCAGACGGACGCCGTCCGCCCCCTCCGCGAACACCAGGCCCGCGCCCGGCCCGGCCCCGGCCAGCGCCGTTCCCGGCGGCAGGGTCACCCCGGGGACTCCCGTCAGCGTGCCCTCGACGCGCACCTCGTCCGCCGCCCCGGTGCCGGTCAGCGCGGCGACAAGCTCCTCCACGGAGGTCACCGTGATCACACTGGATGTCATGAATACACCTATATACAAGGAATCGCGCCGCAGGAGGTGCCGCGCCACGCGGTGCCCGCGGCCGCCTTCGGGCCCGGGCCGCGGCCGCCCCCGGCCCGCTCGTCCGCCCAGACGCTCATTCCCCTCGGGTCGGGCGCGGCCGCGAGCGCCCTTCGGGGGAGGCGGACCGTGTCCGCCGGTCGGAGGCGTCGCCCAAGTCCCTTATGCCTGGGCGGCGGAGAGGTCGAGGAGCGAGTATCTGCGGCGCCCGTAAGGGGAGTGACCGACCGTCAGGACTCGCTGGTCGAAGCGCGCACGACGAGCTGCGGAGGGAAGCGCTCGATCCGCTCCGCCCTTTCACGGGCGGGCGCCTGAAGGAGCGTCAGACCGCGTTCGGCCATCGCGGAGAGCGGGTGGCGGATGGAGGTGATGGGCGGGTCGAGGAGCTTGAGCATCTCGGTGTCGTCGAAGCCGGTGACGGCGATCTGGCGGGGCACGGCGACCGAGGAGCGGTGCAGTGTGCTCACGAGCCCCACGGCGAGAACGTCCGCGCCGCAGACGACCGCGTCGACCTGGTCGCCCTGTTCGATGATGCGCCGTCCGGCCGTCCGTCCGGCGTCGGTGGTGAAGCTGGGCAGAAGGATCGTGGTGGCGTCCGGTCCCTGTGACTCGGTGAAGGCCGCCAGCCGTTCGGCGCCCGAGGAGGAGGCCTGATCGGCGACGAGGGCGATCCGCCGCCTGCCGATGTCCTTCAGATGATCGACGAGCAGCCGCACCGCGGAGATGTTGTCGAGGGTGACGGCGACGGTGCCGGAGTCCTTGGCCCACCGGTCGAAGAGGACCACGGGGCGGCGGCCGGCGGCCTCGCGGATCGCGGGGCCCGACGCGTCGGCCGACACGGGGACGACGAACAGGCCGTCCACCCGCCCGCCGAGCAGGGTGTCGATCTGCTCCGCCTCGATCGTGGTGTCGTTCGCAGCGTCGGAGACCACGAGCGTGCCGCCGACGGCGCGCACGTGCTGGGCGATGGCGTCGGCGAGTTGGACGAAGTAGGGGTTGGCGAGGGTGGGGACGATGACGCCTATGGTGCCGGTCGCGCCGGTGCGCAGCGCCCGGGCCGAATGGTTGGGCTGATAGCCCAGCCGCTCCGCGGCCTCTTCGACGCGGCGCGCGAGGTCCGGATCCACGTTGCGCCGGGTGCCGGCGAGAACGCGTGAGGCCGTCGCGCGGGAGACGCCGGCGGCCTCTGCCACGTCGATGAGTCGGGGCGCTGTCACGTAGGTGTCCTTCGCGGTCGGTGGGCGGGTGCGCCACGGCGGCGGGGCGAACGGGCACGACGAGGCTACTTGACGCCACGGGTGCGCTGGTACAGCATGTCGGAAATCGATCTCCCAAGGAGTTCACATGTCGCTCATCACCGTCGTCGGTTCGGTGAACCGCGACTTCGTCCTGACCGTCGAGGACTTGCCGCACGCCGGTGAGACCGTGCTCGCGCGGCACTTCGTGGAGGGCGTCGGCGGCAAGGGCGCCAACCAGGCCGTGGCCGCCGCCCGCCTCGGATCACGGGTGCGTCTCGTGGCCAGGGTCGGGGCGGACGCGGCCGCCATCCTCGACGCTCTCGTGTCCGAGGGCGTGGACGTCGACGCGGTCCGCTCGGACGAGCGGGCCACGACCGGAATCGCCGCGGTGGTGGTCGACAACGCCGGCGAGAACACCATCGTGGTGAATCCGGGGGCCAACGCCGGCCTCGGCGTCGAGGACCTCCCGGCCCGGCTCGTCCGGGCCGAGGGAGAGATCGTCCTCGTCCAGAACGAGATCGCGCCCGACGTGGTCGAACGCGCGGTCCTCCGGGCCCGTGAACAGGGCGGGGTCGTCGTCCTCAACCCCGCCCCCGCCCGCCCGGTCGACGCACGGGTGCTCGCCGCGGTCGACGTCCTCGTCCCCAACCTCGGAGAACTGGTCTCGCTTCTCGGCGCCGACCGGCCCTCCACCGTCGACGGCGCCCGAGCCCTGCTGGAGCGCGCCGCGCTCCCGTGCCGGGCCGTCGTGGTGACGCTCGGGGCGGACGGCGCGGTCCTGAAGGAGGCCCACAGCCCCGACATCACGCACATCCCCGCGCCGCTGGTGGACGCCGTCGACACGGTGGGCGCCGGAGACACCTTCTGCGGCGCCCTCGCGGACGCGCTCGGACGCGGCAGCGATCTTCCGGCCGCGGTCGAACGCGCCGTGCGCGCGGCATCGCACGCCGCCACCGGTCACGGCGCCCAGACCTCCATGCCGTACGCGGACCAGCTCGACGTACCCGCGGTCACCACCGCCCCCTGACACCCTCGCGGGACAAGCACCAGCACTACGGAGAACCACCCATGAGAAATCTCAAGATCGGCGTGTTCGAGAACGCGCAGACCAATGCGAGCGGCACGGCCACCTGGCGTCACCCCGACAGCCGGCGGCATCTCTTCGACACTCTGGAGTACTGGCGCGATCTCGCCGCTGTCTGCGAGGACGCCAAGCTCGACTTCCTGTTCCTCGCCGACGCCTGGGGCTGGTCCGAGATCGACGGGACGCGCCCGCCCATCGCCACCGAGGAGACCCTCGACCTCCCGCGGCTCGACCCGATAGTCGTGGCGTCCGCGCTGCTGTCCACGACGACCGACCTGGGTCTCGTCATGACGGGCTCGGCCCTGGTGGAGCCCCCGTACGCCTTCGCGCGCCGGATGGCCACGCTCGACCAGCTCTCCGGCGGCCGTATCGGCTGGAACATCGTGACGACGGGCACGGCCGACACGGCGGTCAAGGCGTTCGGCATGGAGATGGTGGGCCACGACGACCGCTACCGGATGGCCGAGGACTTCCTCGACGTCGTCTACAAGTACTGGGAGGGGGCCTGGGAGCCGGACGCCCTGGAGAAGGACAAGGACGGGCGGTTCGCCGACCCCGCCAAGGTGCACCTGGTCACCCACGAGGGCCCGTTCTTCCGCTCGCAGGGGTACGGCAACACCGCGCGCTCCCCGCAGGGCACGCCCGTCCTGTTCCAGGCGGGGGCTTCGCCCGCGGGCCGCCGGGTCGGCGGCCGGCACGGCGAGTGCATGTTCGTCGGCAGCGGCTCTGTCGCGCAGCTCGCCGGGCACACCTCCTCCATCCGCGAGGAGGCGGTCAAGGCGGGCCGCCGCGCCGACGATGTGAAGGTGATGTCGGCGTTCTCCTGTGTCATCGGGGCCACGACCTCCGACGCCGAACGGCGCTACCGGCGGATCCTCGACGCTCAGCGGTCCGAGGTCACCGTCGCCAGCTACGCCATGTTCACCGGGCTCGACCTCTCGTCCTACGCGCCCGAGACGCCCATGGCGGACCTCTCCACCGAGCTGTCGCAGACCCAGGTGGCCCGTTTCGCCGACAAGACGGTCGGCGACGTCCTCGCCGACTGGCACACCCACGGCGTCGGAGCGCGGCCCGTCGTCGGCACCGCCGAGGAGATCGCCGACGAGATCTGCGCGCTCGCCGAAGGCGCGGACCTCGACGGATTCCTGCTCTCCCCGACGGTCCAGCCGGTGTCGACCACCGACTTCGTGGAGTCGGTCCTGCCGATCCTGCGCAAGCGCGGAGTCTTCCGCGGGGAGTACACGGAGGGCGAGAGCCTGCGCGAACGGCTCACCGGGGCATCCGGTCCCGCGCTGCCGGACAGCCACCCCGCCGCTCGATTCCGGCACTGAGACAGAACGCGCGACGAGAGGATGTCGATGACCATGGCCACGTCCGTCCACACCCCTCCCGGGGCGTCCGAGCCGGCGGAGCTGGACGCGGCGACGCTGCGACAGGCGTTCGGGGCCTACCCGACCGGTGTCGTCGCGATCGGCGCGCTGCGCGGGGACGAGCCGGTCGGCTTCGCGGCGAGTTCGTTCGTGTCGATCTCGCTCCAACCGCCCATGGCCGCGGTCAGCGTGGCCCGTACCTCGACCACCTGGCCGCGCCTCGCCGGAGCGCCCGTCCTGGGGCTGAGCGTGCTCAGCCACGGGCAGGGCGGGCTGTGCCGGCGTCTCGCGTCCCGGGAGGGCAACCGCTTCGACGGCGTCGGGTGGAAGGCGACGCCCGACGGCGCCGTCGTCATCGAGGACGCCGCGCTCTGGCTGACCGCCCGGGTGAGCGCGACGTACGACGGCGGCGACCACGAGATCGTGCTCATGGAGCTGCTGACGGCCGAGCTGTTCTCCGGCGTCGAGCCGCTCGTCTTCCACACCAGCCAGTTCCGCGAGCTCACCCCCCATGGGTGACACGCCGACGGTCCACGCGCACCTCACGGGCGCGGTGGTGCACGGCGCCGGCCGAGGCCATGGGCTCGGGTTCCCCACCGCGAACGTCGCGGCGGACCCCGGCTCCCGGGTCCCGCCGTCCGCGATCTACAGCGGATGGGTGGTACGCCACTCGACCGGCGTCGTCCACCCGGGAACGATCAGCATCGGGTCGAACCCGACCTTCTGCGACACCGCGGACGTCCATGTGGAGGTGTACTGCCACGACACGTCGGACGAGTTCTACGGAGAGCGCGTCGGACTGTGGTTCGTGGCACGGATCCGGGACACGGTGAAGTTCGCGTCCCCCGGCGATCTGATCCACGCCGCGCGGCGGGACGTCCGGAGGTCGGAGGCGCTGCTCGCCTCCGGCCACGGCCGCCGCGTCCTCACCGGCGCCCTCGCCGCCCACCGGAAGTCCGTCTCCGGCTGACGGTCCGGCACCCGGCATCCGGCACCTGGCATCCGGCGACCCGGCGCACGGCGACCCGGTGGACGGAACGGGCGCCGGGTCGCCCGACTCGCTCCACCCGAAACACGCTTCACCCCGCGCGGACTCGGCACGCACTGCCGTACTCCCCGCGTCCCGGCCGATTCGGTCCGGACCCCACCCCCCACTCCCAGCCTTGCTCCGAACGAACAAAGGTGTGAGTAATGAGTGCATTCGCGTGGCTGAATGAGCAGTTCAGCTTCTTCGGCTTCCCCGTCTACTGGTCCGACTTCCTCGGCAACATCCTCGCGCTCGCCACCGTGTGGCTGGCGCTGCGAAGATCGCTGGTCGCCTGGCCGGTGCAGATCCTCGGATCCGTGCTCCTGCTGATAGCGAGTCTGAACGTCGATCTCGGGGGCAACGCCGCCCGGCAGATTGTGATCATAGCATCGGCTTCCTGGGGCTGGGCGACCTGGCGGCGCAGCCGGGAGAGGGAAGGCACGATCAACGTCCGCTGGGCGTCGTGGCGGGAGCGCACCGTGCTGCTCGTCGCCATGGTCGCCGGGACCTTCGCGTTCGGCGCCCTGCTCAAGACGACCGAGGCGTCGTTCTACCCCGGCGCTCCCTGGTGGATGGTCCTCGCCGACGCCTGGATCTTCGTCGGCTCGATCCTGGCGATGTACACGCAGGCCCGGCGGTATGTGGAGTTCTGGTTCGCCTGGCTGGCCGTCGACCTCGTCGGGGTGCCCCTCGCCATCCACTCCGAGCTGTACTTCTCCGGCATCGTCTACGCGATCTTCTTCGTGATGGTCCTCATCGGCATCCGCGACTGGGCGTCCCGCAGCAAGGAGCAGGGGATCGCCTCGCCGCTGGAGCCGGCGATCGTCCTGGAGAGCCGCGACGACACGGCGGTCGCCGTGGATTCGCCCGCCGCGCCGTCCGTCGCGGAGCCGCCCGCCGCCCGGCCGGCCACCGAGACGCTGAGCGGACCCGGGGCGCCGCCGGCCGAACGGTGACCGCGATCGTGGACATGAGCCGGACCGGCCGGTGACGGCCGGTCCGGAGCCCTCGCCGCCCGGCCCGGGCTCCCCGGCGCGGCCCCGGCGGCCCGGCTCGCCCGGGCGTCTCTCGCCGAGGCCATGGCGCTGTCGGCCGATCCGGGCTTCGCGCACCGCCGGCGTCCAGGACCCGGCCGGGGTCCCTGCGTCGGCGTCACGGCCGGGGGTGTACGGAGCTTCTCCGGGCGGGCGTGCTCGGTGTCGGGCCGGTGCCGACCGACCCGTACGGCTTGAGTCGCGCCCTCGACGACGGACGCGCGCGGTGCGCACCCCGCCCGCGAGATCGTCCGCCCGGTGCCCGGTGCCCGGTGCCCGGTGCCCGGTGCCCGGTGCCCGGTGCCCGGTGCCCGGTGCCCGGTGCCCGGTGCCCGGTGCCCGGTGCCCGGCGGCCCCGGCGGCGTCGTATCGGAGGAGCCCGCCGTGCGCGAAGGGGCGCGCTACGCCGAATCAGGCCCGGCTCCGCCGGTTCCCTCGGCTCCGCCGGCTCCTTCGACGACGCGTCTCGCCGCCTCGCTCTCCGCCGCGACGGGCGACAGCTCGTCCAGCGTGTCGAGATCGTCCGTCCCCAGCTCGGACTCCCAGGCGGCGGCGAGCCTCTCCTGCTCCTCGCTCGGACGTCTGCCGACCTCCTCCCGGTGCTCCGGGCTCAGGGCGGCCAGGAATCGCGCGACGGTGTCGTGGGGCATCCCGTTCTCCTTCGATCACGCTGGGCACGGCCTCTCCGTACCGCTGACAGCATGATCGAGACACCTCGCTCGCCCAAGGATGCCGGGCGCGGCGGCCCCGAACGGGTGCGAGTCGGCCGCTCGGGCGGGCGGGCACACGGTCTCCGTCCCGTGAGCCGCGCGAGGTCTGTCACCCTGCCGATCGACGTACCGCGGCGGCCCGAGCGGATCGACGACTTCCTCGATGTCATGGCCCACCACGAGCGATTCGCCGATCGCTGCCCGACCGACCGGCGTTACGAGGTCCCCGGCCGAGGCGTCGGGTCGCGCGCCGCGGTCACCTCCGCACCGGCGGCGCGAGGACCGATGTCACCGTCGGGTCTGTCGGGACGAACCGTCCCGGCGCGTCGTGGGACGGAACACCGGCGCGGGCGGGCGGCACGGTACGTCTACCGTCGACCGCTGCGGACCGGCGGATTCCGGGTGTCGTCCGTCCGCGCCCGGGAACGCGCCCCGCTCGAAGGCGGTCCGCTCGGGCCCGTCGTCCGCGCCGCGACGCGGCACGCCGACCGTACGGCTCCGCGACGCGCCCGCCGCCGGATCCTGACGGGACCCGCCCGCCCTGTCCGGCCGTGTCCGTGCCTGTGCCCGTGCCCGTGCGGGGACCTCGCCGGGAGGCGGGCCCGTGTCAGAGGGAGGGGCCGACGCCCCAGGCGACGGCTCGGGCCGCGGCGGCCGCGCGGTTGGGGAGGTCGAGTTTGGCGAGGATGTGCTCGATATGGGTCCCCACGGTGCGCGGGGTGATGTAGAGCCGCTCGGCGATCTCCCGGTTGGTGCGGCCGGCGGTCAGCTCGCCCAGCACCTGGAGTTCCCGGGGCGAGAGTCCGCCGGGCCGCCGCGCGTCCCCGGCGGGGGCGGCCTCGGCGAGGGGCTCGGCCGGCGGGCCCGCGCGGTGGTCGACGGTCACGGCGAGGGACTCGGAGAGCAGGGTGACCACGGCGCGCACCGGATCGGGCGCGCGCCGCGGCCGGCGGGTGCTGACGTTCAGCATGCCGACGTACCGGCCGTCGGCGGCGAACAGGCACTGGGCCACGCCGTCCTCGATGCCGAGCGGGTCCAGCACCTCCTGGAAGCCCGGGGACGCCGCGAGGAGGTGCGAGGGGACGTCCCTGAGCCAGAGACCGCCACGGGCCGGGCTGCGGAGCACGGGGAAAACCGGGTCGTGGTGGAGGCGGGTCTCGATATAGGCCGTGGCGTCGTCCGGATAGCTCCCGGCCAGGGTGGTGTGACGCCCGCGCAGCGGATCCCACCGCGCCAGGGAGGCGTGGTCGTACTCCATGACCTCCGACAGCGCCGTCAGGACCGTGTCGACGCCCGCCGCGCCGCTCGTGGCGCTCCTGGCGGCCTCACGGACCTGGACGGCAGCGTCCAGAATGTCCGCCGTGCTCCGCTTCGCTGTCATCGTCCAAGGATGCTGACAGCGAAGCGCACACGTCAATTCTGGAGGGTGTCGTGCACGACACGCCCGTCCACGACGGTGAGCACGACGGGCATCTCCGGGATGTCGTGCGGGTCGGCGGCGAGCAGATCCCCGTCGAGCACACAGAGGTCAGCGACCTTGCCCGGCTCCAGGGAGCCCTTCCAGTCGTCGGCGAAGTCCTGCCAGGCCGCGGCGATCGTGTACGTACGGATCGCCTCGGCCAGCCCGATGCGCTGCTCGGGCCCGCTGACCCGGCCGGCGGCCTTCGACTCGCGCAGCACCATCGTGGCCACGCCCTGCCGCCAGTCCGGGTGGGTGACGGGCGCGTCGGACCCGCTCGCGACCCGTACGCCGGCGTCGATGGCGTCACGGTAGGGCCAGGCGTACGCGGCCCGCCCGGCGCCGACGAACTCCTCCTCCATGTCGGCGACGGTCCACTTGATGGTGGGGTTCATATTGACGCCGAAGTCGTGCGCGGCCAGCACCTTCATGCTGTGCGCGGTGAGGAAGTCGCCGTGGATGATGTAGTGGCGGGCGTCGGCCCGGGGGTGCTCGGCCGCGGCCGCCGCGAAGGCGTCCGCGACGGTGTCGCTCGCCCGGTCGCCGGTGACATGGACGCCCAGCTGGTGCCCGGCGGCGTGGGCGTGCCGGATCATGGTCTCGATCTCGGCGACCCGCTCGGCGTCGGTGTCGCCGCCGACGCACAGGGAGCCGCAGCCGCCGCCGACGTACGGCTCGTGCATCCAGGACGTCTTGTTGGGGACGATGCCGTCGGCGAAGATCTTTATCCCGTGGATCGCGAGGCGGCGCGGATCGGCGTCGCCGACGTCGCCGATTCCGGCGAGGGCACGGGCGAACTCCTCGGCGGTGCTCGTCATTCCGGTGGGCAGCAGAAGGACGCCGAGGCGGGCGGTCAGCTCGCCGTCGGCCAGCAGCCCGCGGTAGACGTCGAGGGTCTCGGCGCCGAGCGCGCCCCGCATGATGCCGTCGCCGCCGGGGCCGAGCCCGGGCTCGGTGTAGCTGGTCACGCCGAGGCGGGCGAGCGTGGCCAGGGTCGACCTGATCGCCTCGGTCCGCTCCTGCCGGCTGAGCGGCGGCAGCGCGTTCTGGATGAGCGCCTGGGCCCCCTCGTGGAGCAGCCCGGTCGGCTCCCCGGCCTCGTCCGCGACGATGGCCCCGCCGGGCGGCGCGACGGTGTGCCGGTCGACGCCGATCAGCTCCAGCGCCTTGGAGTTGACCCAGGTGGCGTGCCCGGAGAAGGAGTACAGCACCACGGGGCGGTCCGGGCTCACGGCGTCCAGGTCGTGCCGCGAGGGCTGCCGGGACGGATCGGCGACGCACTCGGCGAGGTAGCCGGTGTCCCAGCCGTGCCCGGTGATCCACTGCCCGTCGGGAAGGGTCCCGACGGCCTCCCGCACCGCCTCGGCCACATCCGCGAGGGACGAGACGGCGGGGTGGCTCAGGTCGACGGAGAGCGGCGGCGTCGACATGCCGAAGGCGCATCCGTGCAGATGGGAATCGTTGATGCCGGGAAGCAGGGTCGCTCCCCGCAGGTCCACGACGCGGGTGTCGGGACCGATGAGCGGCTCGACGTCCTCCCGTCCGCCGACGGCGCTGATGGTCCCACCGGTCACCGCGAGGGCCGAGACGACGGAGAACTCCGCGTCGACCGTGACCACGCGGCCGTCGAGAAACACCATGTCCGCATACATGTCCACAGAAGAGCCTTTCCACGATCGGGGCGCGCCGTCGCCGCCCGCAAACGATCTCCCGAGGACTATGGCCGCGCCGCCCCCTCGCGCACATCGGTCATTCCACCGATGCCCGGCCCGGCCCCGATGCCCGGCCCGGCCCCGACGACGGGTGCGCGACCCGGACCCGGCCGCCCGCCCGCCCGCGCGGCCGTCCGGCCCGACCGCCGGCCTCGGCGGTCCCCGAGAGACCGCGCGCCGGTTCGGAAGGATTCGCTCTGGTCTGTACCGGCGCACACGGCGCACACGCTTTACACCTCGGCGGTTCTGTGCGGACCTCGTGCGCCCTACCGGCGGTCACGACCCGCCGTGATGATGAGCGGACCGCAAGTGATCCAAACGACTCCGCACACCTGTCCCCGGCCAGGTGAACACGCGGCGGAAGGGGTCCGTGTTGTTGCTTCTCATCTCTCCGGACAGCGTCGAGGAGGCTCTCGACTGCGCGAAGGCGGCGGAGCATCTCGACATCGTCGACGTCAAGAAGCCCGACGAGGGCTCGCTCGGCGCGAACTACCCCTGGGTCATCAGGGCGATCCGCGACGCGGTGCCGGAGGACAAGCCCGTCTCCGCCACCGTGGGAGACGTGCCGTACAAGCCCGGCACGGTGGCCCAGGCGGCGCTCGGCGCGGCCGTCTCCGGAGCCACGTACATCAAGGTCGGCCTCTACGGGTGCACCACGCCCGAGCAGGCCGTCGACGTCATGCGCGGAGTCGTCCGCGCGGTCAAGGACTACCGGCCGGACGCGTTCGTCGTCGCCTCCGGGTACGCCGACGCCCACCGGATCGGCTGCGTCAACCCGCTCGCGCTGCCCGACATCGCCCGCCGGTCAGGCTCCGACGCCGCGATGCTCGACACCGCGGTCAAGGACGGCACCCGGCTGTTCGACCATGTGCCGCCCGACGTCTGCGCGGAGTTCGTCCGGCGCGCCCACGACGCCGGTCTGCTCGCCGCCCTCGCGGGCAGTGTGAAGGCGGGCGACCTCGGCGCGCTGACCCGTATCGGCACCGACATCGTGGGGGTGCGCGGGGCGGTCTGCGAGGGCGGCGACCGCACCGCGGGAAGGATTCAGCCGCGGTTGGTGGCCGCCTTCCGGGCGGAGATGGACCGGCACGCCCGCGAACACGCGGCCGCCGTCACCGCCGCCGGCTGACCGCGGGCATGCCGGCGCACCGAACCCGCCCCGCGCCCCGCCAAGAGCGCTTCGCCGTCCTCGATCCGGCGACGGGCGAGCCCTTCGACGAGGCTCCCGACCAGCGGCCGGACGAGCTGGACGCCATCGTCGCCCGGGCCCACGAGGCCTGGCGCGGCTGGCGGGCCGACCCCGCGGCCCGCACCGCCGCGCTGCTCGCGGCGGCCGACGCCGTGGCGGCGGCCGAGGCGGACCTCGCCCCGCTGCTCACCCGTGAGCAGGGCAAACCCCTGGCCGAGTCCGCCGCGGAGGTCGCCCGGACGGCGGCCCGTATGCGCTACTTCGCCCGGCTCGACGCGGGGCCCCGGCCCATCGCGGACGGCCGCCCGGTGCGCAGCGAGATCCGCTGGCGATCGCTCGGGCCCGTCGCCGCGATCGTCCCCTGGAACTTTCCCCTCCAGCTCGCTTCGGCGAAGTTCGCGCCCGCGCTCGCCGCGGGCAACACGATGATCCTCAAGCCCTCCCCGTTCACCCCGCTCTCCACCCGGCTGCTGGGGTCCGTCCTCTCCGCCGCCCTCCCCGAGGACGTGCTGACGATCGTCACCGGGCACGAGCCCCTCGGCGCCCGTCTGGCCTCCCACCCGGGAATCCGCCATGTGACCTTCACCGGTTCCGTCGCCACCGGGCGGGCCGTCGCCGGGGGCGCGGCGGCCTCGCTCGCCCGGGTCACCCTGGAGCTGGGCGGCAACGACGCCGCCGTCCTGCTGGAGGACGTGGACGTCGAGCGGATCGCGGACCGGCTGTTCTGGGCGGCGTTCCGCAACTGCGGGCAGATCTGCATGGCGGTCAAGCGCGTCTACGCCCCGGCCCGGCTCTACTCCGACGTGGTCGAGGCCCTCGCCCAGCGCGCGAGGACCGCCGTCGTCGGCGCCGGCCTCGACCCGGACACCCAGCTGGGACCGGTCAGCAACGCCCCCCAACTGGCCCGGGTCGAGCGCTACACGGCCCGCGCCCTGGCCGACGGCGGCCGGGCCGCCGCCGGCGGGCGCCGGCTGGACCGGCCGGGGTACTTCCACGCCCCGACGATCCTGGCCGATGTGCCGGCCGACAGCCCGGTGGTGACGGAGGAGCAGTTCGGCCCGGTGCTGCCCGTGCTGCCGTACCGGGATCTCGACGAGGCCGTCGAGGCCGCCAACAGCACCGGCTTCGGGCTGGGCGGCTCGGTGTGGGGGACCGACGCGGATCTGGCCGAGACGGTGGCCGGCCGGCTGGAGTGCGGGACGGCCTGGGTCAACCACCACGCCGAACTGTCCCTGGCCCAGCCCTTCGCGGGCATCAAGGAGAGCGGCGTCGGGGTCGCGGGCGGCCCCTGGGGGCTCTACGGAAACCTCAGGCCGTTTGTCGTGCACCGGCTCGATGGGGAGTCATGACGATGAGATTCGGCGCGGCCGTACTGCGCTCGCCCGAGAGCCCGTTCGCCGTCGAGGAGGTGATCATCGGCTCGGGTCCGGCCGACGGCGAGATCCTGGTCAGGATCGCGGGCTGCGGAATGTGCCGCACGGATCTCGCGGTCCGGCGTTCGGCGGGGCGCTCACCGCTCCCGGCGGTGCTCGGCCACGAGGGGGCCGGGGTCGTGGTCGCGACGGGCGGCCCGCACACCGGCCTGAGCGACGGCGACCATGTCGTGCTGAGCTTCGACTCCTGCGGGCACTGCCGGAACTGCCTGGCCGCCGCCCCGGCCTACTGCGACTCCTTCACCGCGCTCAATCTCTTCGGAGGGCGCGAGGAGAACGCCGACCGCTTCACCGACGCGGCCGGGATCGCGCTGGCCCCCCGGTGGTTCGGCCAGTCCTCGTTCGCCGAGTACGCGATGGTCCCGGCCCGCAACGCCGTACGGGTCGACCCCACGCTCCCCGTCGAACTGCTCGGGCCGCTCGGCTGCGGCTTCCTCACCGGCGCCGGAGCGGTCTTCCACTCCTTCGCGGCCGGGCCCGGCGACACCGTCGTCGTGCTCGGCGCGGGAGCGGTCGGCCTGGCCGCGGTGATGGCGGCCGCCGCCTCCGGCGCGGTGACCGTCGCCGTCGACCGGCGACCCGAACGCCTGGCCCTCGCCGAGCGCTTCGGCGCGATCCCGCTGCCCGCCTCGTCGCCCGATCTGCCCGGCCGGATCCGGCGGCTGACCGACGGCGGCGCGCGGTACGCGCTCGACACCACGGCCTCCGCCCGGCTGATCAACGACGCCCTCCTGGCCCTGCGCCCGACCGGTCACCTCGGTCTGGTCGCACGGCTCCACACCGCGCTGCCGCTCGAACCGGGCGCGCTGGACCGGGGGAGGAGGATCTCCCACATCTGCGAGGGGGACGCGGTGCCGGGACTGCTGATCCCCCGGCTGATCGGGCTCTGGCGGGCCGGACGCTTCCCCTTCGACGAGCTGATCCGTACCTATCCGCTCGCCGGCATCAACGAGGCCGAACGCGACTGCGAGGCGGGCCGCGTGGTCAAACCCGTCCTGCTGCCGGGAGGGGGAGGCCGGTGAACGGGCCGTGCCGTCCCGCCGGCGGCCCCGGCGCTCCTCGGCCGGTCCGCGCGCCGAGGGGCGCTCCTTCGCCGACGGGCCCGGAGCCCTCGGCGTCGTCCGCGCACCGTTGATCCGTCCGGCGGACGCCCCGCCGTCCGCGACCCCGACAACTCGCCCCAAGGAGGGCATGTGGTCAGCACCGTGCCGCACAACACCGGCGTCGACGGCGTGGAAGGAGGCGTCGGTCTGACCGCTCTCCTGGTCGCCGCGGCCCGGGCGCTCGAGACACACCGCCACGACAGCCTGGCGCGGGACGTCTACGCGGAGCACTTCGTACGCGCCGCCCCCGCGTCCGCCGGCTGGCCGGTCCGCCCGGAGCAGGTCCCGGGCGGGGACGCGGATCCGCTGTGGGGACGGTTCGCGCGCTACTTCGGTCTGCGTACGAGGGTCCTCGACGACTTCCTCCTCCGCTCGGTGCGCGCGGGCGCCCGCCAAGTGGTGCTGCTCGGGGCGGGGCTGGACGCCCGGGCGTTCCGGCTCGACTGGCCTCCCGGCAGTGTGATCTTCGAGATCGACCGGGAGGGGGTGCTCGCCTTCAAGCACCGGGTGCTCGACGGGCTGTCGGCCGCTCCGAGGGCCACGCGTGTGCCGGTCCCGTTCGATCTGCGCGCCGACTGGGTCGGCGCGCTGGCCGACGCGGGCTTCGACCCGGCCGCACCGAGCGTCTGGCTGGCCGAGGGTCTGCTGTTCTATCTGCCGGCGGCCGCCGAGACGTATCTCATCGACACGGTGCACCGGTTGAGCGCGGCGGGCAGCGCTCTGGCGTTCGAGGTCAAGCTGGAGAAGGACCTGCTGAAGTACCGCGACAGCCCGCTCTACACGGAGACCACCCGCCGGCTGGGCATCGACCTGCTCGAACTGTTCGCCAGGGAGCCCCGGCCGGACTCCGCCGGCGGTCTGGCGAACAGGGGCTGGTCCGTCTCGGTGGACCTCCCCTTCGACCACACTCGTCGCCTCGGACGCGGCCCGCTGCCCGAGCCCAACGACGCGCTGGAGGGCAACCGATGGGTGTTCGCGGTGAGGCCCCGGCCGTGAACCCGCCGCCGGGCGCCCGGGCTCGCGGACCGTACGGCGCCCGGGGCCCGGCGCGGAGTCACGTCCGCCGCCGCCCGCCCGTGGAGCCCGCCGGACCGGCGCGTCGGACGCGCTGACCGCCCGGGCACCGGCGGTGCGGGCCCCGGCGGCCGGGTTCCCGGCGGTCCGGGCCGGAGCGGGGGACGGTCCGGCCGAATCGGCGGCGCAGCCACCAGTACCCCAGCGCCACGGCCCCGCCGTGCGCCGCGAGGGCGACGACGGCGAGGGCGGGACCGCCCGATCCTCCTCGCCACAGGTGCCAGGCGACGCCCGCGAGGATCAGCGCGAGGACCGTGTGGAGCACGCCGCCCCGGCGCGGGCCGCGGCTCACCGGGCCGGCGCCCCGGCCGGCCTGGTCGCCCGTACCCAGTGCAGGAAGGGGCGCAGCTCGCCCGACGCGCTCACGGTGAAGCCCGCGCCGCGCACCATCGGCGTCAGGAGGTCGACGCGGTTGTCCCGCATGACCGGGCCGACGGTCGCGCCGACCAGCCGCAGGGCCGCCCGCCCCCGCGGAGGGCGGAAGTCGGCGAGCAGCAGCCGCCCGCCCGGCCGCAGCACCCGGAACATCTCCCCGAGCGCCCGCTCTCGCCGGTCCTCGGGAATGTGGTGGAAGGCGAGGCTGGAGACCACGAGATCGAAGGATCCGTCCGCGCGGGGCAGTTCCTCGGCCACCCCGCGCACGAACTCGCAGTGGTCCTGGCGGGCGTGGCGACGGGCGTAGTCGATCATCGCGGGCGCCGGGTCGACGCCGGTCACCGTCCCGCCCGGGGCCACCGCGTGAGCCAGCAGACCGGCGAGATAGCCCGTGCCGCAGCCGATGTCGAGGACCCGCTCGGAGGGCCCGGCCCCGCTCAGCTCGACCAGCCGCCCGTACGTCCGTCGCCGCCGCCCGGCCAGCACCACGGCGGAAAGGGCCTCGTAGGCGCGGGCCCGTCCGATGGCGCCGGGCGCCGAGGGGTCGTGACGGCCGTGCAGAAGATGCCGCAGATCCATCCCCACTCCTTACTTAGTCGTGACTAAGTACAGTCGTATCTTAGTCGTCACTAAGTTGTCGAGAGGCTGCTATACGCTGAACGGCGTGAACGCCTCCCCACCGCCCGCCGAGCCGGCCAAGCCGCAGCGCGGCAAGCGACTGACCGCCGCGGCGCGGCGCGCGTCGATCCTGGACGCCGCCACGGAGGTCTTCACCGAGACCGGCTATCTGCGGGGCAGGACCTCGCTCGTCGCCGCCCGCGCCGGGGTGAGCGAACCGGTGATCTTCAACAACTTCGGAAGCAAGCCCGCCCTCTACGCCGCCGTGCTGGAACGCGCCGTGGCCTCCGTCTGCCACACCCTGCGCGAAGCGGCCCGAGGCGGCGAGGAGGTGCCCCAGGTGCTCGCCCGCTTCCTCGAACCGGCCCACGTCGAACACTTCCACCGCCCCGGGGCCGCCGGCTTCCTCTTCGCCGACGCCTCGACCCTGACCGCCGATCCCGCGGTCGGCGAAGCGGCCCGCGAGTGCCTGCGCCGCTTCGCCGCGGAACTCGCCGACCTGCTGCGCCAGGGCCAGGCCGCCGGCGGCGTCCGCGGAGGCATCGACGCCGAGGCCGCCGCCTGGTGGCTGCTGTCGATGCTCGCCACCCGCGCCTTCCGCGCCACCGTCATGCCAGACGCCGGCGGACTGGAAGCCGACCTGACCAGCATGACCCTGGAGACCCTCACCACCGCCGACTGAGCCGTGGCGGCCGAAAGAAATCCCGTGCGCCGCGCCGGCCCCCGTCAGTACGGTCTGGCCATGGACGATCGGGACGGATACTTCGGAGAACGTGTCGCAGCGGTCTACGACCAGGAGGAGGGCGACATGTTCGCCCCCGGCGTCGTCGACGCGACAGCCGACTTCCTGGCGGGTCTCTCCGGCGGCGGACGCGCCCTGGAGCTGGGGATCGGGACAGGACGCATCGCCCTGCCGCTGGCCCGGCGCGGGGTCCCGGTCCACGGCATCGACCTGTCACGGGCGATGGCCGCCCGGCTGCGCGCCAAGCCGGGCGGTGACGCGATCGGCGTCACGATCGGGGATTTCGCGACGACGCGGGTGGAGGGGACGTTCTCCCTCGCGTATCTCGTCTTCAACACCATCATGAATCTGACGACGCAGGCGGAGCAGGTGGCGTGCTTCCGCAACGCCGCGGCCCATCTGGCGCCCGGTGGCCGCTTCGTCGTCGAGGTGATGATTCCCGAACTGCGCAAGCTCCCGGCCGGGCAGAACGCCGTGCCGTTCGAGGTGAGCCGGAAACGATGGGCCGTGGACGTCTACGACGTCGCCACCCAGGCGACCAGCTCGAACTACATCGAGTTCGTCGACGGCCGGGGTGAGCTGTCGTCGATTCCCTTCCGCTATGTGTGGCCCTCGGAGCTGGATCTGATGGCCCAGCTGGCCGGGATGACGCTGAGCGAGCGGTGGGACGGATGGACCAGGGAGCCGTTCACCAGTGAGAGCACTCGGCATGTCTCGGTCTGGGAGAAGCCCGTCGGCTGACGCCGGAGCGCCGCCCCGATGAGGCGGGCACGCGCTCTCCGCGTCAGCGGGTCGGCGCGGCGAACGGAGGGACGCGACGGACTGACGGGCGCGGCGGACTGACGGCGCGCCGGATGGACGGCCGGGCCGGGCCGTACCGCGACGGCGCGGATTCGGCTCACGACAGGCTCGGCGGAACGGGATCGGAGGCGTATGAGCGGCTGGTGGGCCTTCCTGGAGGAACGGACCCGTCGCGAGGTGGACGCGCAGGTGTCGAGCGACCGCCGGATGGCGGCGGTCAGAGCCGTCTGGGAGGCGCTGCGGCCGCTGGGGCTCGGCCTGCACGAGGCGGAACTGGTCGTTCACAAGCGCTACGAGGCGCTGGGCGATCGAGTCCGCTTCCGCCCGCCCGACCCGCTCGACGTCCGCTCCCTCGCGGCCCGTGCCGCCGCCCTCCCCGGCCGGGTGACCGCCGTCGAGGCGGTCTGGGACGGCGATACCGTCCACGACTGGTTCGTGCTGCTGGTGGCGGTTCTGGAGCGGCCGGCCGGAGAAGGGAGTCTGGCGACCGTCCATCACGGACCCGGCGGCTCCGCGCCGGCCCCCGCCGCGGCCGAGGCCGGCCGGGCTCTCGCCGACTACCTCGGAGTGCCCTTCCACTTCGCCTCGCCGGACGTCCCCGACGACGAGGCCCCGCGCTTTCGGGAGGTCCGGGGCCCGTCCCCAGGGCCATGATCCGCACCTGGCCGGACACACGGCGGCGCGGGCGCGCCGCCCGCTCCCGTACGGCCGCGTTCTCAGGGAGCGCAGGCCCCGGCGATCGACAGGCTGTTCTCGTAGAGGCGGTGCCGGGTGATCCGGCCGTTCTCCACGGTGAGATGCAGCGCGAACGGGCCTTCGAAGGACTTGCCCGTCGCTCGTACGGTCCCCGACAGACGCCCGGTCAGGACGGCGTCCGCGCCGTCCACGAGAAAGAGGTCGACCGTGGCCCGCGCGTCCTCCGGCACGGTGTGCTCCGTCAACTCCGCCGCCTGGGCGGCGCAATCGGCGGCGGTGGACCGCGGACGGATCCACGGCACGCCGGGGTTCTCGGCCAGCAGCCAGTCCACCTCGTCGGCGAAGAGCGCCACCAGCCGCCCGGTGTCCCCGGCCAGCCGCGCGGCGAGGAACTCCCGCACGACGGCCCGGGTCGCCTCGGCGGCGGAACTCGCGTCGGTGACGGTGGGAGTGATGGTCATGGCGCTCTCCTCGGGCCGCGGCGGGCGGGGTTCCCCGCCCATGTCCCCGATCCTGCCGGGGGAGCGGAACGCGGTCGATTACCCCGGACGTCATGGCCCCGCCCCGCCCCGCCCGCCGACCGCCGCCCCCACGGCATGGGCGCGCCCGGTCGGACTCAGCCGGCCGCTTCGACGTACGACGCCAGATTCGCCAGCGAGGAGGCGATCCCCTCCTCGTGGTCCCCCTGCCCGATGCCGGGCGGCACATCCGTGGCCGTGACCGTCACCCTGGTCCCGCCATCGGCGTCGGCGAGCGCCCAGGTCATCGTCATGACGCCCGCGAACGACGGGTCCTCGGCCTCGAACACCGCCCGCTGCACCACACGCTCCGACGGCGCCAGATCGGCGAACTCCACATCGACGACATCCGTCGCCCCCGAGGCCTTGCCCGGCCCGCCGGACGCATCGAGATACGTCAGCACCATCCGGAACCCGCCGCCCGGCCGGGGATCCCACCACTCGATCCGCCCGCGCATCCCCTCCGGCGGCAGCCACGCCTCCAGCGCCTCCCGGTCGAGCAGCGCACCGTAAACGCTCGCCCGCGACGCCGCGATCACCCGGTCCACGCGATCGGTCCTGTCCATGGCCCGACTCTAGGACACCTGTGACGACCGCGGGCGGGCGCGGCGCTGTCGAAGCCGAGGCCCCCGCGCGGGACAGCCCCGGACTCTGCTCTCGGAAGAGCGGACCGGACGGTGCGGCGCCGGACTGTGATTATGGGCGGATGGGGAGCAACACGGCGGTGCGCCGGCTCGATCTGGGGTACTTCGTTCGGCCGGCGGCGGAGGCGGGCGGTTCGCGGGCGCGGGTCGAGCCCGTGCTGGCCTATCTGGTGCGGGACGGCCGGGGGGTGATTCTCTTCGACACCGGCATCGGCGTCGCCGACCCGGGGACCGAGGCGTACTACCGGCCCCGGCGGCGAGGGCTGCGGGAGGCGCTGTCGGCGGCAGGGGTCGGGCTCGAAGAGGTCTCGCTCGTGGTGAACTGCCATCTGCACTTCGACCACTGCGGAGGGAATCCCCTGCTGCCCGGTACGCCGATCCTGGTCCAGGAGGCCCAACTGGCCGCGGCCCGGCGGGGCGGCCACACGGTCGAGGGGCTCGTGGACTTCCCCGGCGCGGTCTACGAGGAACTCGCCGGGGAGGCGGAGATCCGGCCCGGTGTCTGGATCATTACGACTCCCGGGCACACGCCGGGCCATCAGTCGCTGGTCCTTCGCCGGGGCGACGGCTCGGTGGTCCTCGCCGGGCAGGCCCACGACCTGGCGTCCGAGTTCGCGTCGGACCAGTCGGCCCGCCGGGCCGCGCTGGAGGGAGCGGAGCAGCCGCTGCCCGGCTTTCCGCGCTGGCTGGACCGGCTCGCCGACTTCGACCCGCGCAGGGTGCTCTTCGCCCACGACTGCTCGGTGTGGGAGCCCCCGGACGGCGGCCGGGGAGGGCCGGGGTGACGACACGGCACGCGGCCGCCGCGTACCGCACGGCCGGATCCGGGGGAGGCCGGAGTCAGGACTCCTCGGGCGACTTGAAGCGCACCCGGGGCTCGGGCGCGGGCGGGCGGCCGCGGGTGCGCCGCTGGGCGAAGGCCGTGACCACCTCGGAGTAGTGCGGCATGAGCCGCGCCATCAGTTCGTCGACCTCGTCGTCGAGCCGTGCCCGGTCGCGCGGCTGCCGCTCCGGGTCCACGCCGAACCGTTTGGCGCTCAGCTCCTCCACCCGGTCGATGTCCTCGTCGGTGAGCCCGGGGTGGGTCTCCTTGAGCGCCTGCCTCAGCTCGGGGTGCAGCGGTTCCACAGTCCCGTCTCCCGTCTTTCGGCGGTTCAGCGAAAGATCTTGGCGTGCAGTCTGCTCCCGAGCCAGCCGCGGGTGAGCCGGTCCAGGCGGCAGCGGAGGGGGAAGTCGGCCTGCCAGTAGTCGTCCATGAGGTTCGGGCGGGTCGTGTCGATGAGGGCGGGGTGGTACGAGACCCAGTCCGCCGGGTAGCCGAGGCCGTCCCGGGTCCGGTCGCTCTGGTAGAAGAATCCGTTGTAGAACGCGAAGTCCACCGGTATGGGGTCGGTGCTCGCGGCGCGCGAGTGGGAGTTGACGTCGAAGCCCCCGCTGCCGCCGTTCACATACAGGTCCCACACCCGGCCGTTGTCGAAGTCGGACGCCGCGTGGCAGAACTCGTGCATGGCGGTGAGTCCGCGCTGGTCCGTCGTGACCGGCATGGCCGAGCTGCCGGGCACCCGGGCGAAGTGGCCGTGGCCGAACTCGCCGCCTCCGTAGGTGAAGAAGGTGGACGGCCTGTTCGGGTCGTCGCTCGTGTACCAGGCGCTGGCCCGCAGATGGGTGGCCGAGTCGTGCAGTACGGAGACGTAGTCCGCGACGATGTCGTACTGCGCGAGGAAGTCGTTCAGCCGGTCCCGGCGGGTCTCCATCGTGCCGCCGGAGATCTCGTGCGCGAGCGCGTTCCCGGCGGCCACGGGCAGGGCCGCGTCGCAGACGGCGACGAGCCGGATCTGCGCGTCGACGTCCGCGTCCCGCAGCAGGTCCTCCTCCTGGGCGAAGAGGTTCGTCAGGCTGTAGCGGACCACGTCGTGGTAGTCGGTCCGGTTGATCACCGCGGGGTCCGCGCGCACCGTTCCGCCGTTCTGTGCCTCGATGGCAGGGTTGGCGACGAAGGCGATGGTGTACGGGGAGGTCTTCGGCGCTCCGGGGTAGAGCGTGCGGACCGACGTCCGGGGTCCGGCGGACACCTCGATGGGCACGGCCTGGGTGCGGTAGCCCGGGGCCTGGAGGCGGACGGTGTTCCGGCCGGTCGGCACGGAAGTGGGGAGTTCGGAGAGGAAGGCCCAGTGGGGGCGGACCAGCTGGGGAGTGACGGTCACCTCGACGGCGGCGGACTCGAACACGAACTCGGCGTTCTGGGGGATGCCGCCGCCGCAGACCGAGAAGAAGTCGCGGTGCACCGCCGGTCCGACGGGCGACAGATCGTAGGAGAGCAGCGTCACCCGGGTGACCGTGCCGCTGTCGTCCGGATGCTCGACGATCACCTGGTAGTCCGCCGTCTGGGCCGCGGCCAGCGTCTTCAGCGCGGCCCTTTTGAAGCCGAGTTCGGCGGGATCGTCGTCGGCGAGGATGCCCACCGAGCAGACGGCGGCGTCGCTCAGGGACGCGCCGATCCAGAAGCACACGGCGCCGCCCGGCCCGGACTGGGCGGGCTGCGCACTCGTCTTGAGCACCCGGCCCTGAGAGGACGCCATCGCTCACACCTCCCGGTCAGACCGGTTCGATATTCACGCCGGTGATCTTCGAGCCGGACTCCTCGAAGAAGGCGACGACTTCGCGGCGGTGCGTCATCGCGCCGGTGAGCACGTCGATCAGGGCGTTGGCGTACGCGACGCCCGCCGGGGAGCCGTCGCTCACGACATTGAGCATCACCGCGTTCGCGGGTGACGGGCCGACCCAGGCGCACGCGGACGGGCCGTTCCGGAAGAGGGTGGAGATCTTCTGTACGAGCCCGGTGGTCTGCGCCATGGGACGCCTCCTCGCTCGTCGTTCCATGAACTCGCGGTGCCGCGAAGGGGGTGCGGCGACCGTCCCCGCCGCTCACAGCGGTGTGCTGATCAGTCCCAGCTCCAGCGCGAGATCGCTCATGTGCCGGAGATTCCCCCGTACCCGGAAGCCGCCCTCGAAGAACTGCCGCCGCGCGTCGCGTTCGCCGGTCAGCACGGCGCACACGGTCGCGGCGTCGCCGACCACCTCGATCAGCGGCGGACCGGCGGGGTCCCGGTCGGGCGGGGCCAAGCGGGCTCCGTCGTCGTCGGTCCGGATGGCGAAGTCGACGTCGGGTCCGGTCAGCCGGAAGAGGATCTGCCCGGGGACGGATCGTGCTGCCGCGGGAAGCCTGCTCGCCAGGGAGGAGAGCACGGCCTCGACCCGGGCCCGGTCGACGGGGGCGACCGGCCCGGCGTTCTCGACGGACGGCGAAGGCATCTCGACCGCCTTTCCGTGACGCGAAGTGACGCGAAGGAGGTCTCTGGGCCGGGCGTCCGGATGTCCGGCCCAGAGACCAACTCATATCGCACATATTAGAACATCGCGCACCTCTTGGCATGTGGTGAGGGCACGCGTCCGCCAGGGTTCCCGGGACGGATCCCGTCAACGCGTCTCGCGGGCGGGGCCGTTGGGACGCGCGCGCCGGCGGTCCCGGACCAGGGGCGACCGTGCCCGCTTCCGGGCGTTCCCGCCCGCAGGGGGGCCGTGCCGTGACAGGATCCGTCACGGGCCGCGGACGCGGGGGCGTCCGGACCCGAGGTCTCGGGGGGAAGACACGATGGCACTGATCTTCACGGGCAGATTCAGGGATGTGGGGGCCTCCTGGGCCGCCGGGCCGAAGAAGACCTTCGAGGATCCCGGCGAGGCGCGGCGGTACGAGCGGACCATGGCCGCGAAGGCCCGCCGGGACGCCGAGACGGTACGGGTCTTCCAGGAGGCCGAGGCCCGTTTCCGGGAGTGCGACCGCCCCGCCGGGGCGGCGGACGCCGGATGGGGGCTGTGGCCCGGGCCGGCCGAGGCGCTGCTGTCCAAGCTCGCGCGGACGCCCCGTACCGATGTGATCGTCACCGGCGGCGCCGGCCGGCTGCCGGAGGGCTCGACCAGGCTGTACCGGGGCAGGCCGGACCCCGCGAACCCGGACGATCTGACGGATCGCACGGCCGCCGCGCTGAGCGACTGGCTCGCCGCCCACCCGGACGACGCCCTCACCCTCGCCGTGACGGTGGCCGTCACCGACCAGACCCTCCAGGAGGGCGCGATCGTGGAGATCCTCAACCATGAACTGGCCGCGCACGCCGAGCCGTTCGCGGACTTCCTCACCGCCGAGAGCCGCGCCCCCGGCACGGGAGTCCTCGGCACGGCGGCCGAGCAGCACGAGATGCTGCACACCGGCAATCCCCGCTACCGGCTGATCGGGGCCCGCTATGTGACCCGGTACCCGGACGCGCTGGCGTACCGGAACCGGATGGCCATGGACACGAACGCCGACGCGACCCTCCCGCCGGGAGTCTGAGCCCGCGCCCCCGAGGAGGGGCGGGCCTTCTCGGCGGGAGGCGCTCAGAGCGCCTGGGGGCGTCCGAGGAGCTGCTCGTTGAAGGGCTGGATGTCGTGGTCGATCATGCTGATGTCGAGGGTGATGTCGACCAGGGCGCCGACGAAGATCCGGGCCCCGGGCAGCGGAGGCAGCCCCGAGACGCCGAAGTCGCCGCGGTCGACGGCGGCGCGCCCGGTGAACCCCAGCCGGCGGCCGCCGGTGAAGGGATAGACGTCCTCGCCGAGGAACCGCCCGTCGAGGGTGAGGGCGCGGGTGACGCCCGCGACCGTGAGGTCCCCGTCCATCGCCCAGCCCTCCTCGGTACGGCGGACCCCGTGGCCGCGGAACTCCATCACGGGGTGCCGGGCGGTGTCGAGGAACTCGGGCGAGCGCAGATGCCTGTCGCGGGCCGGGACGCCGGTGTCCACGGTGGCGGCGGCGATCCGCACCCGCGCGGTCGTCTCCTCGACGGGGTCGGCGACGGTGAGGGTGCCCTCGGCGTCGGTGAAGCGTCCGTGGACCCGGACGAATCCGAGGTGGCGGGCGACGAAACCGATGCTGGAGTGCAGGGGATCCAGGTGCCAGACCCCCGGCGGCGGGACGTCGAGGGTCCGCGCCGCCCGAGGGGCGGTGTCGGGTGTGGTGCTCATGACTGCCGGGGTCCTTACGGGGTGCGGGTACGGATGTGGGGCGCGACGTGCTCGGCGAAGAGCGCGACCTGGCTCTCGCTGTCGGCGTCGACGGGCCAGAAGAGGAACGAGTCGAAGCCCAGCTCCTCGCGGTAGCGCAGCAGGGTGTCCACCCAGAATCCGGGCGGCCCGACGACGCCCTTCCCGTCGGAGGCGGGAGTGCCCTCGCCGGTGACGGTGCCCATGACGTTGTAGATCCGCTGGATGGAG
Organism: Streptomyces sp. NPDC014894; assembly: GCF_043080985.1. Taxonomy (NCBI): domain Bacteria; kingdom Bacillati; phylum Actinomycetota; class Actinomycetes; order Kitasatosporales; family Streptomycetaceae; genus Streptomyces; species Streptomyces sp. NPDC014894. Next base: position 2,323 of record NZ_JBIBWD010000008.1, on the reverse strand, counting down.
CGCGGGTCACGGCCGGCCGCCTCTGCGGCCTCGTCGATCACGCTCCGCATGCCGGGGATCAGCTCCGGGGGCGCGTAGCCGTTGCTGGGCAGCCAGCCGTCGCCGAGGCGGCCGGTGATCCGCAGCATCCGCGGCCGGTACGCGCCGACCATGAGGGGCACCGGCCGCTCGGGGAACGGTCCCGGGCGGGCCCCGCGGATTTGGTGGTGCTCGCCGTCGAAGCGGACGGACCGCTGCTCCGGGTCGCTCATCGCCCGCATGACGGTCAGCGCCTCCTCGAAGGCGCCGACGGCCTCGCCGGGGGTGTGCTCGGGGCCGCCGTAGGCCGCGATGGCGGGGGCGGAGGCTCCCGCGCCGACGCCGAGGGCGACCCGGCCGCCGCTGAGATGGCCGAGCGTGTTGGCGGCCTTCATCAGCGGCGCGGGGAGGCGGAGCACGGTGTTGGCGACATTGGGCAGCAGGGTCAGCCTGCTGGTGCTCGCCGCGAGCGTGCTGACCAGCGTCCAGGCGTCCAGGAACTCGGGGTGGTAGAGGTGGTCCTGCACACCGGCGAAGTCGATCCCGGAGTCGTCCGCGAACCGGGCCAGCCGCAGCGCCGCCGCGGAGCCCGAGGCGGAGGGGTCGATGTTGACGCCGACGGAACCGGCGGGAATGCCCATGATCGCTCTCCTGTGGGTGAAGCGCCCGGCGCGGGGCCGGTCGGCGCGAGAATGAATTGTCTGCTGATGCAACTATTGCCGGAAAAGATATATTTCTCGGGGCGGGAGGAACGGGAGGCGGCATGGAACGGCGGGCGCTGGACGCCTGGACGGACCTCGTCCTCGCCCACGCGCGGATCACCCGGGCGATGGAGCGGGAGATGCACCGGAGCACCGGTCTCACGCTCCCGCAGTACGACGTGCTGCTCCGGCTGGCCGAGGCCCCCGGCGGCCGGATGCGGATGAGCGATCTCGCCGAGTCCGTCGTCTACAGCACCGGGGGACTGACCCGGCTCACCGGGCGGATGGCCGGGGCCGGACTCGTCGAGCGCCGCCCTTCCCCGGACGACCGGCGCGTCGTGCGCGCCGTGCTCACCCGGCGGGGCCGGGACCGGCTCGCCGAGGCGTCCCGGATCCACCTCGCCGGGATCGAGCGCCACTTCGCCCGGCATCTCCTCCCCGGCGAGGAGGCGCCCGTGGCGGACTTCCTGCGCCGGGTCCGCGTCGCCGCGTACGAGGACGGGCCCGGCCGCCCGGACGGCGCGTAGCGCCCGCACACCGTGCGGGCGCTCGGCGCTCGCAGGCCCCGCGAGGCCCGGTCTCCGCGCGCGCACGGATCCGGCCGCCCGGGCGGCGCAGGTACGCCGTGCGGCGCTCGTAGGTCCCGAGCGGCCCGGTCTCCGCGCGCGCTCGGCCGCCGGGGTCCGCGCGGCGAGTCGCTGCGGCGGCGGTCGTCGGCCGTCCCCGGGCCGGTGCGGCCGACCGTCCCTGATGGCGCCGGGCATGCGGATTCCTCCTCCTCGCCGGGTGCGCGGCCCCCGCCCGGGATGCGGGGCGGGGCTTTCGGAGAGACGTTGGTCGGGCGGCGCGCCCGCGTCGCGTGCGGGGGAGCGGGCGGGTGGACGGCCGGCGTACCGACGTCGGGCGGGGGCGTTCCGAAGGTCGCGAGATCCGCGATCCAGTTCGTTTCGCAACGAAATATATCAGCCCCGATCGGCTCTCGCGCCTGGGTGGAGCGGGGTGGATCCGTCATCGCTTGACCGTCGCGTCGGCAAGGCGTACGGTTCGTTGCAGAACGAACTAAATGAGGGTCTGGGTCGCACTGGGACCCCGCTCTCACGGTTCGCCGGCATTCCGTAGCGCGCCGCCCGCCGGGCGGCCGAAGGACCGCCGCCCCCGCGTGACCGGTCAGGTCCGCCGCCCGGGGCGCGTGTCCGGTTGGGAGAAATGATCATGGCGTCAGCGCAGGGTTCGCCCTCCCCGCAGACAGCGAAGGCCCCCGGCCCCGCCACCACCCCCGTCAGAGCGGCGGTGGTGCGGGAGAAGGGCGGCCCGTTCGCCTTCGAGGGCCTCGTCCTCGACACCGCACTGAGGCCCGACGAGGTGCTCGTCAAAGTCGTGGCCGCCGGCCTGTGCCAGACCGACCTCCATGTCCGGGACCAGCATCTGCCCACCCCGCTGCCCGCGGTCCTCGGCCATGAGGGCGCGGGGATCGTGGAGCGCGTGGGCGACGCCGTGACCACCGTGGCCCCCGGCGACCGGGTGGTCATGTCCTACCAGTCGTGCGGCCGGTGCACCCCCTGCCTGACCGGGAGTCCGGCGTACTGCGCGCTGTCGTTCCCGCT